>JAJPHS010000070.1 GCA_021325175.1 Terriglobia bacterium | reverse complement strand
GCGACGGTGCTGCTGCCGCAGATGGTGCAGACGCTGATGGGCTACACGGCGGAGCAGGCCGGATGGGTGCTTTCGCCGGGCGCGGTGGTGATCATCCTGCTGCTGCCATTCGTCGGAAAGATGGTGAGCAAAATCGATCCGCGCTACATGATCGCGGCCGGATTTCTGGCCGCCGGGCTGGCGCTGCTGCACATGACCGAAGTGAACGCCGCCATGGATTTTAAAACGATCGTGCTGCTGCGCGTTTATCAGATGGTCGGCGTGGCGTTTCTGTTCGTGCCGATTCAAACACTGTGTTATGTCGGCATTCCCATGGAGAAAAACAATAATGTTTCGGGAATGATCAATCTGGCGCGCAACATGGGCGGCAGCATCGGAATCGCCGGATTGGAAACGATTCTGGCGCGCCGCCAGCAGTTTCATCAAACCATCCTTGCCGCGCACACCAGCCCGTGGGACACGGCGTTCCAATCGACGCTGGCGGCCATCCGCGGGGCGATGCAGAACGCCGGATATGACCTGGCCACGGCGACCGACATGGCCTACGCGCAGATCTACGGGATGGTGCAGGGCCAGGCGGCCTGGCTCGCCTATATTGACACGATCTGGGTCTATGGATTGGTGTGCCTGGCCGTGGCGCCGCTCGCGTTCCTGATGCAGCGCCCGAGGAAAGGCACCGGCCCGGGCGCGATCCATTAACCTTTTGTATTAAAGGGCGAAATTCATCCCGCTCGAAACATCTTGGCCGCTCGAAGCTTTAATGCTTGCGATTATGCTGGTCCTGAAATTCGTGGAGACGGCGTAGATCGTCAGCCAGAATGTCACGGTCGCGCGGCGCGAGACGCTCGTCGTTCGACGATTTCTGAATGGAGTCGATCACGTCGTTCAAAATGCCGTTGTCCCAGCGGCCATGATCCAGATCTGCCTGAAGCTGGCTCAATTCCTGCTCGGTTCTTGCGAGGCGCTCGCGTTCGCGATCGGCGGCGCGGCCGTTCCAGACGTGATCCAGATCGGTTCGCACTTCCGCGAACAGGTGGGATCGCCAACGCTCGCCGCGGAAGCGCTCGTCGCGCTGGTGATACCAATCCTGCGCGGCGGCGGTCAAGCCTAAGGCGACGATCATAACGCTCAGTGTAAAAATTCGATTCATGGCAGGTCCTCCGAACCCATTATCCCGGAGCGGCGGGCGCGCGCGGTGAGCCGATGAATTACTGAATCTTAACCACGCCCGGCGCCGCTTCCGGGAAATTATTCATGATGGCCGGATCGTGGCCGGGCACGATCAGCTTCGGATTCGCCGCCAGGTCCTTCATTCGATCCTGCGCGCGCAGATTCGATTCCTTGTCGAGCGATTGTGCGATCGGCTTGTGTTTTTCAAGATTCATGTACAGGTAGACATTATCGCTGGCCAAAACGACGTTGCCGGCCGCGGTCTTCACCGTGATGAACTGCGATTGGTAAGTGTGCTTGCCGCCGATATAGGCGGTGATGCCGGGCAGAAATTCCTGGGCGTCGCCGGGGACCAGGCCGACGCGGCCCTCCGTGTTCATCCGCACGATGCCGACGATGTCATCGGGATCTGCCGCTGACCGCTTTTTGCCGTTGAACGCCTCCCCCGCGTAATATTCGACCTCTTCCTTCTGGATCCAGATTTTCGCGTTGGGAAACAGATCAAATCCGTCGGCGTGATCCCAATGGATATGGCTGATGATCACGTCGCTGATGTCAGCGGCCTTGAGGCCCATGCGCTCCACAGCGGCCGACGGAATCTCGTAATCGGCCGGCTTCCACTGCCGCAGGAACTGCGGCCGGTAAAAACCGCAGTCGAACAAAATGTTTTTTCCTCCGCCCTTGATCAGGAAAATGTACATCCCGATATCGAGCCTGGTATTCCGGCTTTCGCCTTCGACCAATCCGCCGAGCGGAAACTGCTTCAGCGTGGCGTATTTGATCGCGTAAATCTCGTAATTGGGCGCCTGCGCGGCAACGGTTCCGGCCAGCGCCACGGCCGGAACCAGGAATCGGAGGAATCTCATGGATTTAGTTCAACTCGAATGGCGAAAATCTCTTCCCCGCCGTAGTATAGCGAGTCGCGGCTTCCCCATATCAGAACTGGAAGCGCATGGCGAACTGCAACTGGCGCGAGCTGGGTAAGCCGCCCTGAGCCGAAATCGTGCTGGTGATCTTGCCCGCCGTCGGGCTCGGCGAGGTGGGACCGGTGTAGAGGCCGGTGCTCGGATTGGAAAAATTCGGATGATTGGCGATGTTGAACGCCTCAAACCGGAGCTGAAGGTTCATGTTTTCGCGAATTTTCGTGTTCTTCACCAGCGCGAGATCGTCGTCGGCGAGCGAGGGTCCGTAGAACATGAACCGGTTCTCATTGCCCAGGGTGCCCAGCGGCTGCAGGCTGAAATCCGCGGTGTTGAAGTAATGATTGATGTTGCCGGGCTGCACCACCTTGCTCAGATCGACCCCCGGATTGATGTTGACGTAATTGGCGCTGTTCTGCTCGCCGAGTCCGAGGCAGTCGAATCCGCAGACCACGGTAAACGGCAGGCCGGTGTGGAAGCCGAACAGGTTCGAAATCTGCCAGCCTTCGCTCCAGCGATGGCCGTGAAAGGGAAGCTCGTAGACGGCGTTGATTGAAAAATTGTTGCGGCGGTCGAAGCTGCAATTGCCGTTGTTGCGCGACAGCGGATAGGGCGGCAGAGGGCTCACGCCGCCGCCGCCATCCACGGCGTAAGCGCCGGAGCCGTCGTCATAGCAGCGCGAATTGGTGTAGTTGGCCTGGAACTGCAATCCGTGGCTGAGGGCCTTGTTGGCCTGGAACTGATAGGCGTGATAGCTGGCATGCGCCCACGGCATAATCTCACCCATCATCCCGAAATTCGGATTGATGCGCGGATTCGACACCAGCGTCTGCGCGCCGTTGACGGTTTGCAGCGTCGCGAACACCGGATTCTGCCTGGTTCCGGAATAGATCTGCGGGTTGAGCTCCACCATATCGGCCAGATGCGAGCTTTCCGATGCCAGAATGCCGGCGCTGAGCACCACGCCGCCGATTTCATGCTGCACGTTGGCGCTGTACTGGATCACATAAGGAACGGTGGTGATGTTGTAGCCGATCGCGTCGTGAATGGAGGGCTGCGTCGGCGTGCACTGCGCCGCCGACGCGGTGCAGACGAATTTCACCGGAAGCGTAAACGCCGGATAGGCTACCGCGACCTGATTGAACGGCGGCGAAAAGTTGTAGCCCACTCCGTAATCGCGCGGCTGCCACAAATAATGGATCAGCGCGGCTCCAACGCGAACCGCGGTCTTGTTGTCGCTGAAAGGCGACCACGCCAGCCCGATGCGCGGATCGAAGTTTTTGCCGTTGGGATTCGATTGGAAGGCGTGCGGCACGTTCACGTAGCTCGTCTGCGACGCATAGGGTTGAACGAACGCGTACAGATCGTTGCTGATGTCGTAAGGATTGCTCGCCCAGGAATAGCGCAGGCCGAGATTGACCGTGAGGTTCTTCAGCGCCTTCCAGTCGTCCTGAATGAAGCCGATCACGTCGGTTTCGCGGAAATTGCGGGCGCTGTCGGCCAATCCGGGAAGCGCGCCCACGAACTGATACGGCTGGCCGGTAAGGAACGAGTTGGCCGACGGCGTCCCGCTGGCGCTGTATCCCCAGGAGGAGAAATAATAATTGCCGCCGGGATTTACAGGCGTGCTGGTCAGCGTGCGGATGCGGTTCACAAAACCGCCGATCGAAATCGAGTGGCCGCCCTTGACCCAGAGGATCTGATCGCGAGGCTCGAATTTGTTCTGGATGTAATCGAAAATCGGCGCGGTCGGCGTGTTGAGGCCGAAATCGGAAGACAGGCCCGGGACGCTGAAGAAACAATCGTAGACGTTGGTGGGATTGCAGGAGAAAGGCTTGATGGTCGTCGGCGTGTTACCCACCTGAGCCGTCCGCGTGAAATTGAAGTTGGCCTGATTGATCAGGGTCGCCGAGATGTTCCGCGTCCAGCCGACATTTTGAAACTGATTGTGATCGAACGCGCTTTGCGGATAAAGGCCGATGCTGTTGGCGGCGAACGGCTCGGAAAGGGTGGCGTGATCGTAGATGATGCGGTACCAGATGGTATCTTTCGCGGAAAGCGTGTAATCCCAGCGGCCGAGCACGTAGTTTTCAACGCCGGTCTGATTGCCGCTCAGGACCTCCTGGGAAGTGCCGTTGCCGAGATTGGTCGCGCCGGCAGAAGGAAGCGGGATTGCGTTTAAAGCGTTCAGCACCACCTGTTCCGCGTTCGCCTGGGCGCTGCCCGGAACCAGCGTCGCGGCATAATTCTGCGCCTCCGTGCGGGCCGCCTGATTGGGAATCGTCACCACCGGCGTTTCGCCCAGCGTTTGGCGCAAGCCTTCGTAATTGGCAAAGAAAAACATCTTGTTCTTCTTGATCGGGCCGCCGATCGTGCCGCCGTACTGATTGCGCTCAAACGCCGGCTTGCCGGTGGACGGAACAAAATACGGATTCGCGTCGAATACCGAGTTGCGCGCGAAATAATATGCCGATCCGTGCAAATTGTTCGTCCCCGATCGGGTGACGGCGTTCAATCCGCCGTTGGCCCCGCCAAACTGCGCGCTGGCCGTGCTGGTATAGGTCTGAAATTCCGCGATGGCGTCGACGCCAAGCGACGTCCCGAGAACCGCCGCGCCGGAGCCGTGGCCCCAGAAATCCTGAATATCCTGGCCGTCGATCATCTCTTCCTGGCCGACCGGGCGCGCGCCGGCGTACGAATAAGTGATCGAGCGCCCGATGTAAGCCGAGGACGCGGCGTTGGTCACCGGCACAGTCCCCGGCGTCAACGCGATCAACTGCTCGAAGTTACGGCCGTTGAGCGGCAGATCGCGCATCTGCTGCTGATTGATCAGCCCGGTGACGCTCGAAGTCGAGGTATCCACCGCAGCCACGCTTTCCTGCACCGCCACTTCCTGCGACATCTGGCCGACCGCCAGCGAAATATTCACCTCGCGCTGCTCGCCGACGGCGATCACAATATTGCGCCGGACGGCGGTTTCAAAGCCTTGCGCCTGCACCTGGATATCGTAAGAGCCCACGGCCAGCGTCGGAGCGACGTAGCGGCCATCAGCGTCGGTGGTCAGCGACGTAGTCACGCCGGTTTGGACATTTTTCACGCTGACTTTGGCGCTGGGGATCACGGCGCCCGTCGGATCGGTGACAGCCCCGCGAATCGAAGCCGTGCCGACCTGCGCCAGCGCGTATGCTCCGGTCAAAACAAACCAAGCGAAAATCCGATTTTTCACCATAAGATGACCCTCCGGCCGGACGGCCGCAGTCCCTGCCTCGTATGCGATATTGTAAGTGCAGCACCGCGAAAAATCTTGTACGAATCTAGCTCTGGTACAGGATTAACCAGTTTGTAACCTCGCCGCCGTTTTCCGTTTGGCACATCCGCGCGATGCACTCGTGATCGCGGGTGATCTACGGACCGGGCGGATTGCCCCAACTCGACATGGAAACCAGGATTCCGTTCAGCCGGCGGCTCCGTGACTCGGAACTCCAGCGTTGATCCGGGCGGATACGATACTTTGCGCGCGCGTTTAAAATCGGAATTTCGCCGCAAGCTGTAACAGCCGTGGAGCGGCGGCGCTTACCACGCGCCCGAAATTCGGATCGTTCACTTCGCCATCCACGGCGGCCGCGCCATAAAACTGCGCGTGATTGAAAACGTTAAACGCCTCCACGCGCAGGTCGAGAAAACGTGATTCGCCCAGCGCGACGGTTTTACTAAGCTGCACGTCGAAATTCTCAAATCCCGGGCCGTGAAAAATCCTCCGGCCCGCGTCGCCGAGCTGCCCCGGAGTTTCGGGAACCAAAACCGCGGTATTAAAAACGGGCCGGCCATCGCGGGGATCGGTGTGGATCATCAGCGGCCCTGGTAAAACTTGCGGAACGTCGATCAATTGATTATTGACTCCGTTGCCCAGGGTTCCGAGCAGGGACCGGTCGGAATTATCGTAAAGCGTGACCGGCAGACCGGTGCTGAATCGCGTGGCGCCGGAAACGCTCCAGCCGCGCGTGAGGCGGTTCAACCGGAAGATTCGTTCGAAGGGAAGATTCCAGGTGTAGGTCGCCACGAAGTTGTGGGTCATGTCCCAGGAAGAGATCGCGCGCGACAGCCGCATATTGAACGGATTCACATCCTCGCCCAGATTCGACGCGTCGTCGATCGACTTTGAATACGTATATCCGGCAAGCACCGTCGCGCGGCTGCCCAGTGTATAGCGCAGGTTTACTTCGAGCGCGTTGTAATTCGAATTTCCGATCGTTTTCTGCTCCGTATCCATGCCGTAGTTCGGCCCCAACCCGGCGCGAGTGCCGTGAATCACGTTGCCCGCGGCCGTTACGTACGTCGCGTCCTCGCCGAACGGTCCACAGGTCGCACTGCCCGGCGCGACATCGGCGGGTTTGCTCAGCGCCAGGCACAGCGCCGGATCGCCAGTATTTGCCGGAACCAGCACCAGCAAATGATGCCCCTGATTGCCGGCGTAACTTACAGTCAGCAGCGCCCGCCCGGAGATCTGCCGCTGGATCGAGAACATAAAATTCTCCGTATAGGGGACGCTGTTCCGATGCCAGAAGAAAGGAACGGCCGAGATCGGAGTCGCCGCCGCGAAGTCGAATCCGCGATACGGATTCGAAGCCGAAACATTCGCCGGCGGAAACGTCAGAGGGAAAGGATCGGTGTTTTCGGTGCCGCTCGCGGCATTGATGAACGGCGCCGCCAAAAGCGGCGGCCCCGGACTCAGGTAGTTGTAGCCGAACGGCGGCACCCCATAGTCGATTCCGGCGCTCAATCCGGGAAAAGCGGTGTAAAAAATGCCATAACTCGCGCGAATACTGCTCTTTTCGCCATCGCCCAAAATTTTTCGCGCAACGCTGTTCTTGAAATTGGGCGAGTACGCCAAGCCGATGCGAGGGGCGAAATTATCGCTTCGCGCAGGCGAGAGCGTAGCGGGAACGCCCGGATCGCCCGGCACTACGAGACCAGGCGGCGCGTTCGGAAACAGCACGGACTGCTCGCCTGGAATGATGGTCTGGATGTTGTTGTATTTTTCCGACCAGGGGCGGATAAAATCCCAGCGCACTCCGAAATTCAGCGCGAGATGGGCGCCCGCGCGCCAGCTATCCTGCGCAAAGGCGCCGGCGTAGCGATCGCGAAGGTAAAAGCGGCGGCCGCTGGTCTGCGTAAAATTGCTCGGAAAACCGAGCAAAAAGTCGGCGAACGCGTTGCCGGTTTCCGTCCCTTCAATACTGAATGTCCCGTTGAACGTCGCGTTGGGATCCTCGTTCACCTGATCGTTGTGGAATTGCGCGCCGAATTTCAGCGTATGAGCGCCCCGAACCTTGGAAAATGTGTCGCTCAAATAAAGCGTATTGTTCCACTGATGAAGATTCGTCGCCGGAACCCCCATCACGAACGACGGAAAGACGATGTTCTCGACGCCTTCAAACTGCGGCGCTTGAATCACGATGCCCGGCGTCCCCTGGCCGGTAATAAAGCCCTGCGAGGCGAGCGGCACTCCGGCCCCGCCATGCGGCTGGCCGATGTTGTTGGCGTTTCGCAGAAAGCCCGCGCGCAGCTCGTTCAACGCGGTCGCGCCGAGTATCCTGGTCTGGGCGAGCGACCACTGCTGCGCTTCGCCGATCGTCAATGCGTCGAATCCCGGAATCGTCGCGCCACCCTGCTGCGCCGGGTAGGGATTATCCAGCGTGTAATTATCAATGAAGTAATATCCGGAAAGCTGGCCCCAGCGGGTGTTCGCATCCAGGCGGCTTCCCGCCTTATCGTCGCGCACCGACTCCGGGAAAGCGGAGGTCGTGAACTGATTCGATCCCAGATTCGGCGCTGGAATGTACTTCAGCAGATCGCGGGCCGGCGCCGACCAGGCGCGCTGGGGAATTGCCGCATTCGGAAAAACACACTGCTGCGTGCTGGTGCAATCGGGCGAATCGTAGCGCTCTCCCACCGTAACGCCGTAGCCGAGTTCGCTGGTGAGCAGGCTGGCGATATTTGGACCGCTGACCGTTCCCGTCAATGTCTTGGCGGCGTCGCTGAACTCGCCGCCGCGCTCGGCAAGCGAGGGAACGGTTACGGCGGAGGATTCGATCCCCTGCCTGGTGCGCGTGCCTTGATAATCCAGGAAGAAGAAAATTTTGTTCTTCAGGATCGGGCCGCCGCCCGCGCCCCCGAACTGATTTTGCTGATAAGCGCCGCGGCTCGCGTCGAAAAAGTTGCGGCTGTCGAGATCGGTGTTGCGCAGAAATTCGAATAAATCGCCGTGAACGGCGTTGCTGCCCGATTTGGTAACCACGTTGACGATTCCGCCGTTGTAGTTTCCGTACTCCGGATCGAAGTTGTTGGTAAGAACGCGAAATTCCTGAATGGAATCAAGGTTGGGGATCACCGATGTTCCGCCGTTCATGTGCTCCCGCACGTCCACGCCGTTCACCATGAAGCCGTTGGAAGACTCGCGCTGCCCGTCAATCGAGACATCGCCGGGATTAAGATCGCCCGATGGATTGATGGTCCCGGTGACTCCCGCCATGATTACGGACGCCGGCGTCAGGGTGCTCACTGGGATGACGCCGGGCTGGATTGCCAGCAAATCCGTATAGCTGCGGCCATTGAGCGGCAGCGCCTCCATCTGAGCGCCGGAAACAATCTCGCCCAGATGTGTGGCCACCGTATCGACCTCGGTTTGAACGTTTGCTTCCGTCTCGCTCACCGTGACGGATTCCAGCCGGGTCTGGATTTCCAACGTGAAATTCAGCGTGATGGCGGAATCGACATCCACGGTGAGGTTTGATCCTTTTTTCGGCGCGAATCCCGCCTTTTGCGCGTTCAGCTCGTAGCGGCCGGGGGGAACGGCGGGGAAGGAATAAAATCCCCGCGCGTCCGAATTGGCCTGATACTCGGAGTGCAGCGCGATGTTGACCAGCGTGAGCCGCGCGCCGGCGATCGGAGCGCCCTGAACATCCCGGATCACGCCGGAAACGCTGCCTCCGGCGAAACCCCGCGCCCAGATGCACGCAAAAAGGAAGAGGCAGGCGGCCCTTCCCGCGCCGCCGGTCCGAAAATCGCGCGCCATGGCCCCAGCATAGCACGAATTTTAAAAACGTAATACGCGGCGTCGGCAAACGGCCGCCAGTTCCGCCGCGCAGTTTCACCCGCGTCTTCTCGAATAAGCGCCGCCGTGGCCGCTCAAGTCAATAATTACAGCCAGAATGAGCAGTAAGGCGTTCACTCCCGTGATCGGCATCCCGGAATTGATCAGCCAGGCGTAGCACAGCGTCGTCAGAGGCAGGAAAATGAAACCCAGGATGGGGATAATTATCCCGTGATAGGCGTGCTGAAGGTAATTCGAGAAGAAAAACAGCAGCGCCAGCGCAACGCGCGGGAACGCGAAGATCAAAATGAGGATGAGGCACGCCACGCCCTCCGATTTTCGCAAAAGAGCTTACGTTACGCATCCGCTTCCGCGCGCCAAATCCGCGCCCGGCCGTTTGCCGGGTCCGTACGCCTTGATTTTCGCGGCTTACTCTGCGGTTTGCGATACGGATAACCTCCGGACGGTTCTTCGCCAGACCAGGACCAACACGCTGCCGATCAGAATCAGCGCGGTGGACAATCCCATCCACAGTCCGGGCGCGCCGAGCTTGTAAGGAAACGCCAGCACCGCTCCCAGCGGCAGCCCGATCACCCAATAGCCGGTAAAGTGGCAGATCATCGGAGTGCGCGTGTCGCCGGCCCCGCGCAGCGCTCCGGTGGCGACCACCTGCAAGCCGTCGAACAACTGAAAGAAGGCCGCGATGCGCAGCAGCGTTACTCCGGCGGCGATGATCGGCGCTTCCGGCGTGAACAGCTCCGCGATCAGCCGCGGCGCGAGCAGCAGCGCCAGGGCCGAGCACGCCATTACCCCGCCTCCCATGGCCAGCGCGGTCCATCCGGCGCGCGCGGCCGATCGAGGATCGCCTCGTCCGATTGCCGTGCCCACGCGAACCGCCGCCGCCGCGCTGATACCCAGCGGCGCCATAAACGTTGTGCTGATCGTCGCCAGCGCGATCTGATGGCCTGCGAGAGCCGTGGCGTTGAGCCGGCCGATCAGCACCGTTACCGTCGAGAAAACCGCGATTTCAAATCCCATCTGCGCGGCGGCGGGCAGGCCGAGATCCATCAGCGCGGCAATGCGCTTCGGATCCGGACGCCATGGGCGCTTTAGCAATCCGGGATCGTGGCGCCAGGCGGCATAGGCCAGCACCGCCATCATGTACACGCGGGAAATGCAGGTGGACCATCCCGAGCCGACGGCGCCCAATTTCGGCGCGCCCAGATTCCCGAACACGAATATCCAGTTGCCGAAAATGTTCACCAGATTTGCGGTGACCAGCGAAAACATAATCGGCCGCACCACGTGCTGACCTTGCAGGTAGCGGCGCAGGGCGAAGAAAATCAGCAGCGGCGCGGCGCTCCAATTGATCGCGCGCATGTACGGCTGCGCATCGGCGAGCACGCCGCGATCGATCCCCATGCGCCCCAGCAATGGGATGATCGCCTCGACAACGCCCATCACCGGCAGGATCAGCATGAGCGCCAGCCACAATCCCTGGATCGCCCAACTCCGGCACTCTTCGGGGTCGCCTGAGCCGAAGGCGCGCGAAACCAGCGTATCCAGGCCGAACAGCAATCCTCCGGCGAAGATGCCGATGTTATAGAAAAGCGAGGTGGCGATGCTGATCGCGCCGATCGCGTTCGCGCCGACGCGGCCGACCATCACGGTATCGACCACGCCCATCATCATCCAGCCGATTTCGGCCAGAACCAGCGGCGCGGCCAGCCGCAGAATCGCGCGAATTTCAGCGCGGCCGGTTTCGGCCACGGCCGTGTTCACCGGGGAAGCCACCATTTCAGAGTAACCCTGCCGCCCACACGACGCCGATCCTTCAATCACGGTCGATCGTTCGGCAAATCAGGAGTTTGGACGGAATGGCACGATCCCGCGGGCGCGCCGCCCCGGTCGTAGATTCCGCATTCTGAAGTTGTTATACTGATTTTTTAAACGCAGTCGGAGATTTCTCCAGGCGGGCAAAAGCGGCGCGTTTCAGGCCGAAGTTGTTGGGTGTATTATGTTTTTTCACGTTCGGGATCTGGAGGTTCGCGCCGGCCGGTTCGACGTGGATTATCCCGCGGGTAAGATCGAGTATTTAGATCCGAAACTTCGGCAGGCCGGTGATTTGAAGGCCGCCGGAACCGTGGAACTGGTGACCGGCTCGCTGGGCGAAATTCGCGTTCAAGGGCACGTTTCGGTGCGCATGCAGGCCGATTGCGACCGCTGCCTGGAAAGCGCGGATTTCCCGATCGATTCGGGTTTTGAGTTGTATTACCGTCCGGTCGCCGAAGGTTACGGCGAAGAGGTGGCCATCGACCAGAGCGAACTGGAGATGGGATTTTACGACGGCGAAGGAATCGCGCTCGAAGATGTTCTTCGCGAGTACGTTCTGCTGGCGCTGCCGATGCAGCGCATTTGCAGCGAAGTTTGCAAGGGAATCTGCCCGGTCTGCGGGCAGAACCGGAATCAGAAAGAATGCGGCTGCCACGCGGAGGCTGTCGATGACCGCTGGGAGGCGCTGAAGAATTTGGGGAGTGGGTAGTGGGGAGTGGGTAGTGGGCGCAAATCCCACTGGCCATTCGCCACTTCCCGCTCCCAAAAGGAGTTTTCATGCCCAATCCAAAACGACGTCATTCCAAGCGCCGAACCTCGGCGCGGCGTACTCATGACGCCCTGCGCCGCTCGATCCTGGCCGAGTGCCCCAACTGTCATGAGCCAAAGCTGCCTCATCGCGTCTGCCCTCACTGCGGAAAATATAAAGGTCGAGAGGTGATCGAAGTCGCCGAAGAGTAGCCGGTTCTGCTCTCATGACCACGATCGCGGTCGACGCAATGGGCGGCGATCACGCCCCCAAATCCGAAGTTGAAGGCGCAATCCGAGCGGCGTCGTCGCTGAACGTCAACGTGGTTCTGGTGGGACGCGAGGACGTGCTCAAACGGGAACTGGCCACCCATCCCTCGGCGCAAGACCTCCCGATCCGTATCCATCACGCCTCCGAAGTGGTGACCATGGAGGATTCCGCCGCCAAATCGTTTCGCGGAAAAAAAGATTCCTCGATTCGCGTGGCCTGCCGGCTACAGCGCGATGGCGAAGTGCAGGGCGTAGTCTCGGCGGGAAATACCGGGGCCTGCATGGCCACGGCGAAGATGGTGCAGGGCATGATCCGGGGCGTCGATCGCCCGGCGCTGGCCTCGGCCTTCCCCACGCTGATCGGAAAACCCGTGGTGGTGGTGGACGTTGGCGCCAATGTGGATTCGACGGCGGAAATGCTGGCGCAGTTCGCCGTCATGGGCGAGATTTACGCGCGCATTATTTTCAAAAATCCGCGTCCCAAAATCGGCCTGCTCTCGATCGGCGAGGAGGAACATAAAGGCAACGAATTGACCCGCGCCGCCACCCCCCTGCTGAAGGCTTTACCGGTCCATTTCACCGGAAACGTCGAAGGACGGGATATTTATACTGGAATTGTCGACGTTGTGGTGTGCGACGGCTTCATCGGAAACGTCGCGCTGAAAGTTTCCGAAGGGCTGGTCGAGATGATCAAGAACATGCTTCAGGAATCGCTGGCCAAGACGGTAACGCGAAAAATCGGCTATGTTCTTTCGCGCGCGGCCTATCGCGATTTCCGCAAGCGCGTCGATTATTCTGAGTACGGCGGCGCGCCGCTGCTCGGAGTTAAGGGCGTGAATATTATTTGCCACGGCCGTTCCAATGCCAACGCGATCAAAAACGCGATCCGCGTGGCGGCCGAGTTCGCCGAAGGCAAGATTAACGAGAAGATCGCGGCGGAGCTCGATGGCGCCGCCGCATCGCGCGTTGCCGGAAAATGAACCGAAAAGCCGGAAGCCGGATTTCAGCAGCCAGACTCCTGGTTATCGGCCTCGGTGTTCTATCCTCCGTTTCCGCCGCCAGGCTCGATCCGGTGCAGTGGCAGCTTTCCGCGGATCCGGCCAAAGCTCCCGCTGGAGCGAGCGTCGCATTCAGGCTGACCGCGAAACTTGACCCAGGCTGGCATCTTTATTCGCTGACGACCCCGCCCGGCGGTCCGATTCCGACAACGGCGAAACTCGAAGACAGCCCGGCGGTGGAGAGCTACAAACTTTACCAGCCGAAGCCGGAGCGAAAATTCGATCCGAATTTCAATTTAGATACCGAAACATTTCAGAACGAAGCCGTTTTTTGGATCGTCGCGGCGTTGAAAAAGGATGCCGCCCCCGGTCCGGTGAATCTGACGGCGCAGGTACGATATCAGAGCTGCGACGACAAGCAGTGCCTGCCGCCCCGCACGAAAACGACGTCATTTACTTTGACGGTGGACCCGGCGGCGCCGGCTCCGGCGGCCTTTACGGTTCCGGGCGGATATACAGAGGTTGGTCCCGGCGCGCCCGCGCCGGCGCAGGTGACGACGGTTCAACCCACCAACGACAGCTTGTGGGCTTTTCTGTTGACGGCATTCGGATTCGGACTTGCGACCATCTTTACGCCGTGCGTCTTTCCAATGATCCCGATCACGGTTTCCTTTTTCCTGAACCAGCGCGGCGGGATTGCGCAGGCTCTGGTATTTTCGCTCGGGATCGTGGTGCTGTTCTGTTCGCTGGGCTTCGGCGTCGCCGCGGCCGCGGGGCCTTTCGGCGTCGTGCAGCTCGGATCGAATCCGTGGGTGAACGGATTCATCGCGCTGGTGTTCGGAGTTTTCGCCTTGAGCCTGCTCGGCGCGTTCGAAATTACGCTGCCTTCCGGCCTTTTGACCAAACTCGATTCGGCATCGCGCCGCGGCGGATATCTGGGAACGCTGCTGATGGGCGTGACGTTTACGCTCACTTCGTTTGCCTGCATCGGACCGTTCCTGGGCACGATTCTGTTCGCATCGGTGCAGCAAAAAGGAGCGCAACCGGTGCTGGGAATGGCCAGCTTCGCCACCGGACTGGCGCTGCCGTTCTTTTTCCTGGCGGCCTTTCCGTCGTACTTGAAGAAGCTTCCGAAAAGCGGGGGATGGCTGGCGCGAGTGAAGGTAGTGATGGGATTCGCCGTACTCGCGTTCATGCTGAAATATCTGAGTAACGTTGATCTGGTGCTGCAAATCAATTGGCTCACGCGCGAGCGATTCCTGGCTGCCTGGTTTGTCCTGTTTGCGATGGCCGGTCTTTATCTATTGGGATTGCTGCGGCTGGAGGGCGTCGAGCCCGGCGAACATCTGGGCGTGCCGCGCCTGCTGGTGGCCAGCGCCATTTTGATTTTCGCCGTTAGCCTGCTGCCGGGAATGTTCGGCGCGCCGCTGGGCGATCTGGATGCGTTTATCCCGCCCGAGGCGAACGGCGCCGGAGCGCAAGCCGAAGGCGGTCTGAAATGGATGAAGAACCAGTACAAAGAAGCGCTGGCGCAGGCCAAGCAGGAAAATAAACGAGTGCTGGTCGCCTTCACCGGATACGCCTGCACGAACTGCCATTGGATGAAGGCCAACATGTGGCCGCGTCCGGAGATCGCCGAGGCGATGAAGGATCTGATCTTGGTGGAGCTCTATACCGACGGCACCGACAAGGCATCCGAGGAGTTCCAAAAGCTCGAAGACGAGAAGTTCCAGACCGTGGCGATTCCCTACTATGCGATTCTCGACGGCGACGGGAACGTGATCGCGAAGCTGCCGGGCCGGTCGACGGATGAAAAAGAGGTGCTCGCGTTTTTGAAGGCGCGGGGATAAGTCATCCGGCGCTCGATGGTTCCTCTTATACTCACGCCAGGATTCAGAACGCGATAGGATATGGGCTATGATCCCGAGACTGCTCCTCCTTTCGCTTCCGTTGGTGGCGGGTTCGGTCCGCGTCTGGCAAACCAACAGCGCCGGCGATGAAGTCGACGTGATCGACTCGGCGAGCAACAAGATCGTCCTCAAGGTGAAAGATATCGAGGTGCCGCACGGGGTCGCCTTTTCGCCGGATGGCACGCGCGCCTATATCAGTTGCGAAGCGGAGAAAACGCTGTGGGCGACGGATGCCCGGACCGGCAAGCTGCTCGGCAAAGCGCCCCTGAGCGGCCATCCCAACAACATCTCCATATCAAAGGATGGCAAGCACGTCTTCGTGGCGATCGTCACCCAGCCGGGCGCCGTTGACGTGATCGACGCCGCCAATATGACTCTCGTCAAAACGATCCGCACCAAAGGCGGCGTGCATAACACTTATGTGACGCCCGACGGGAAATGGGTTATCGCCGGATCGATCGTCGGTAAGATGCTGACCGTGATCGATCCCAACACGCTGGAGATCGCCTGGGAAAAGCCGTTCGACCTCGGCGTGCGCCCGATCGCCTTTGAGCAGAACCCCGATGGCTCGACGCGTCGCCTCTTCGTCCAGCTTTCCGGCTTCGACGGATTCGCCGTTCTGAATTTCGCGACGCACGAAGAAGAGCGGCGCGTGAGAAATCCCAGCGAACCCGGCGGGGGCCACGCCGAAGGCGGCGCGCCCTCGCACGGAATCGGCGTGATGCCCGGAGGAAAGGAGCTGTGGGTGAACAGCTCGCCCAACAACGGAATTTTCGTTTATTCGCTGCCGGATCTGAAGGTGCTCGGCTACGTAAAAACGGGCGAAGTGCCGGATTGGGTGACGTTCACGCCGGACGGCAAGCGGATTTACGTCGCCAATTCCGGATCAAACTCGGTGTCGGTGATCGATACGGCGTCGCGCAAAGAGATCGCGCGCGTTCCGGTTGGCGAAGTTCCCAAGCGCAATGGAACGGTCGTTACGCCTTAATTTGACGGCTTCGCCGCGCGGATCCAGTCTGCAATGGTCCTGTAGTCCGGATCGTCCTTTGAACGGAACTGACGGCCGCCGCCGTGAAACACGTCGCCCCCGGCCTCATGGGCCAGCGGATGATGCAATAACCGGCTCTTGTCCGGATCGCCGGGCACGACCAGATTCGAAACCACCGCGAAATTCTTCCGCGACGCCTCTTCGCTCCAGCCCTTGGCGTCTTCCGGCAGCGGCTGGAGCCTGAAGGCGGTGTTCGCCTCCACGTGACAGGCGACGCACCGGGCATGCGTCGGCCGCTTCTTCAAAAAAATAGGCTCGACTTTGGTTCGATAAACCTCAAAATCGAGCGACTGCGCGGCCGCAAACGGGGCGAGAAGAATCAGCAGGCGTGCCCAAATCATGGATACAGTATACTTCCACGCCGGGAAGTTGCCTCAAGCCTGCCTGAAACAGCGATAAATGCACATATGACCGTCCAGGCAATCCAAGACGCGATACTGGCGTTACCTGAGCAGGGCCAGATCGAGTTGGAAGAATGGCTTGCGGGTCGCTGGGACGCGCAAATGGAGCGGGACTTTTCTCCCGGCGGCCGCGGCGCAAAACTAATCGAGCGCGTCGACGCCGAGATCGACGGAGGGCAATTCCGCCCACTCGATCCGCGCTGAAGGAAATCCGCCTGGAACGCGACTCCAGGGCAGATACGCTACAGAGTCACCGACTCCTTACCGTGCCCTGGCGCGGCCGCGGCGACACATTCTACTGGTTCTGGCTACTGGTTCTGGATCGGAACGCACGCCAATTACGAGAAGATGTTGTCTGCGCTAAAATAAAAAGGCAACTGCCCACCGCAGGCATCTGCCGTCCACACTTGATAACGACGGGCGAATCATGTTTGAGAATTTAAGCGACAAACTCCAGCGCGTCTTCAAGAATCTGCGCGGAGAAGGAAAATTGACGGCCGAGAATATGGAGTCGGCGCTGCGCGAAATCCGTCTGGCGCTGCTCGAGGCCGACGTCCATTTCCGCGTCGCCAAGCAATTTATCGAGGCCGTCAAGGAAAAGGCGATGGGCGCCGAAGTGCTCACCGCGCTCTCCCCCAGCCAGCAGGTGGTCAAGATCGTGCGCGACGAAATGGTCAGGATGCTCGGCCAGCATCAGGCCAAGCTGCGCACCGCCAATGAACCGCCCAGCGTCATCATGATCGTGGGCCTGCAAGGCTCCGGGAAAACGACCTCCACCGCGAAGCTGGCGCGATGGCTTTCCAAAAACGGCAGCTCGCCGATGATGGTTTCCGTGGACGTCTATCGTCCCGCGGCCCGCAAGCAATTGAGCGTGCTGGCGCGCGATCTCAAGCTGCCCATTTACGAGGGAACGCCGGAAGAAACCAAACCGGCCGATCTGGCCCGGTCCGCGCGGAAAGAAGCGACGCAGACCGGACGCGATGTTCTGTTGGTCGATACCGCCGGGCGCCTGCACATCGACGACGAACTGATGACCGAGCTGAGCGAACTCAAGCAACTGCTCAATCCGGCCGAAATTCTGTTCGTCGCCGACGCGATGACCGGCCAGGACGCGGTGAAATCGGCGGACGAATTCAATAAACGGCTGGGCATCACCGGCGCCATTCTCACCAAGATGGACGGCGACGCGCGCGGCGGCGCCGCGCTCTCGATTCGCGCCGTCACCGGCCAGCCGCTGAAGTTCGTCGGCGTCGGCGAAAAACCGGATGCGCTCGAGCCGTTTTATCCCGATCGCGTCGCGCAGCGCATTCTCGGCATGGGCGACGTGCTCAGCCTGATCGAAAAGGTCGAGGAGACGATCGATCAGAAGCAAGCCGAGGAGATGCAGCGAAAGCTGCTCGAGGACGATTTCACGCTCAGCGATTTTCGCGACCAGATCCGCCAGTTGCGAAAGCTGGGGCCGCTTGAATCGCTCATCGGCATGATGCCGCAGATCGGACCGATCAAGGACCTGAAGAACATGAAGGTCGATGAAAAGGAGATCACCCGTCTGGTCGCCATCATCGACTCGATGACCCCCAAGGAGCGCGCCAATCACATGATCATCAACGGCGCGAGGCGCCGGCGCATTGCCCGGGGATCGGGGACCACCGTGCAGGAAGTCAATAATCTGCTCAAGCAGTATTCGCAGGCGCGCAAGATGATGAAGAGCTTTACCGGGGGCGGAGGTTTTCTCGGAAAACGTCTGGGAAAATTGAAGTTGCCCATGGGATTTGGACCACAATAAAAGAAGCGGCCGCTGGCCGGCCCAGGAGTTTAAGAGAATGCTGATGATTCGTTTGGCGCGATTCGGCGGAAAAAAGAAGCCGGCCTATCGCGTGGTGGTGATCGAAAAGGAACGGGCGCGCGACAGCCGCTCGGTGGAAGTGGTGGGGACCTACAATCCCGTGGCGAAACCCGCCGCGGTGAACCTGAATCACGAGCGCATCGCGCACTGGATCAAAAACGGCGCACGTCCTTCTGACACGGTCGCCCGTCTTCTTAAGTCCAATCCGGCGCCCGCCGCTTAGCCTTTCCTTGGTACAATCGACGCAACAGGAGGGTGAAAACGGGTGAAAGATTTGGTGACCGAAATCGCCAGGGCGCTGGTGGACATTCCCGAGGAAGTATCGGTTCGCGAGGTGGAAGGCGAACAGGTCACGGTTCTCGAACTGCGCGTCGCGCCGAGCGATTTAGGTAAAGTGATCGGCAAGCAGGGACGCACCGCCCGGTCGATTCGCACGCTGCTTGGAGCGGCGGGGATGAAGCTGAACCGGCGGTTCACGCTGGAGATTTTGGAATAGAAATCGCGGTCGGCAGATTGCTTCGCCCACGCGGCAGGCGCGGCGAATTTCTCGCGGAAATTTATAGCTCGCATCCTGGCAGGGCGGAAAAGCTGGACAATGTTGTGCTCGAGCTCGGAGAGCGTCGCTTGCTCGCCCGTCTGGATCAGGTCTGGTATCACGGTGGCCGGCCGGTGCTGAAATTCTCAGGGATCGATTCGATTGGCGACGCGGAACCCTGGTCCGGCGCCGATATCCTGGTCCCGGAGCCGGAGCGCGCCGCGCCGGATGAAGGCGAATTTTCCCACGCCGACCTGATCGGCTGCCGGATTCTGGCCGCATCCGAAATCGGCACTGTGACCGGCGTCGAGGATTACGGCGGCGCGCCGCTGCTGCGCGTGGCAACCGGCGGCGGGCGCGAAATTTTGATTCCCTTCGCGCGCGCGATCTGCCGCGAAATCGATGTGGCGGCGAAAACGATTCGCATCGATCCGCCGGAAGGCTTGCTGGATTTGTAACAAATCGCCGCTTGCGGGCCGCAAAAACGCCCGTTTTGCATGGAAAATGAAGTTTCACGTCCTGACCATCTTCCCGGAATTTTTTCGCGGGCCGTTCGAGCACGGCGTGCTCCAGCGCGCCCGCCAGGCGGGGCTGGTCGAAATTTGTATCCACGATCTGCGAAACTGGACTCATGACCGTCATCGCACGGTCGATGACCGGCCTTTCGGCGGCGGCGAAGGAATGCTGCTGAAGCCGGAGCCGATCTTTGAAGCCGTGGAAGCGATCTGGCCAATTCGAAACGCCAAGCAGCGCGTCGCGTTGCTTTCCGCGCAGGGCCGCAAATTCAACCAGGCGATGGCGCGCGAATATTCCGCGCTGGAGGAGCTGCTGCTCATCTGCGGCCGCTACGAAGGCGTGGATGAGCGCGTCGCCGAGCATTTGGCTGACGACGAAATCTCGATCGGCGATTATGTTTTAAGCGGGGGCGAGCTGGCGGCGGCGGTGGTGGTGGACGCGGTGGCGCGGCTCGGCGCGGGCGTGCTGGGCAATGAGTGCTCCGCAGCGGTGGAATCGTTCGAGAACGGCCTGCTCGATTGCCCGCAGTGGACGCGGCCGGCGGATTTTCGCGGCTGGAAAGTGCCGGAGGTGCTCGTGGGCGGAAACCACGAAGAGATCCGGCGATGGAGAAACGAAGCGGCGCGGCGCAAGACGGCGCGGCTTCGACCAGATCTATTAGAAAGGGAACTGAAATGAATAACGCGGTACTGACCAAAGCCGTCAACAAGCACAAGAAGGCGAACCATCCCGAGTTTCGCCCCGGCGACACCATTCGCGTGCACGTCAAGATCAAGGAAGGCGATAAAGAGCGCCTGCAAGCCTTCGAGGGCACGGTAATCGCCCGCCACAACACCGGCATGGGCGAGACCATTACCGTCCGAAAGATCAGCTTCGGCCAGGGCGTCGAGCGCATCTTCCCGGTGCACGCCCCGGTGATCGATCACATCGACGTGATTCGAACGGGCCGCGTCCGGCGCGCCAAGCTCTACTATCTTCGCGAGCTGAAAGGCAAGGCCGCCCGCCTGCGCGAGCGCGAGTAGTGCGGAACCTTGCCACAGCACGCGGCGTAAGAATTCTTCGAGCCTGAGAATGCCCACCAGCTACTACGAGCGCGCCGCCCGCAAGCAAGGCTACAGGGTCATCGCCGGACTCGACGAGGCCGGGCGAGGATCGCTGTTTGGACCGGTCCTGGCAGCGGCCGTCGTGCTCGATCCGGATCGGCCGGTGCGCGGTCTGGACGACAGCAAGGCGCTGGAGCCGGAGCGGCGCGAATTGCTGGCCGGGCGTATTCGCGAGCGGGCCGCGGCCTGGGCTGTCGGCGGGGCCGATGCGTTCGAAATCGATCGCATCAATATTTACCAGGCTTCGCTGCTGGCCATGCGGCGCGCGCTCGATGCGCTGCGGGCGCAATGCGATTATCTGCTGCTCGACGCCGTCACGCTTGAAGTTTCCGTCGCGCAGAAGTCGTTGATTCACGGCGATGCGCTCTGCTTTTCCATCGCCGCCGCGTCGATTCTGGCCAAGGTCCACCGCGACGCGGCGCTCAGAGCCTGGGATGAAGTCTTTCCCGAGTACAATTTGAAGAGCAACAAGGGGTATGCGACGCCGGATCACCTCGCCGCGCTGAGCCGCCTGGGTCCCACCACTTTGCACCGCTTCAGTTTCGAGCCGGTCCGCGCCGTGAGCCGATATCCTGTCTGGACGGGGTATCCCGAACCCGCGCCGGAACAACGTGAGCTGTTTGCATGTCCTTGAGCCCGGAGAACATCCCGCAATTTTCGCCTCCCGATGTGGTCTCCGAGGAACCGCCGAAAGCCGCTCGCAAATGGCAGAAGCGCCTGCTGCGGATCTGTTTTGTCGTCTTTACCTTCGAGATCGGCCTGTTTCTGGTGATCTTCCCCTGGATGGACGACACCTGGGACCTGAATTACTTCAACTCCGTGGTCCCGATGCTGCAAAGCGTTTGGGATGATCCGTATTTCCGCGGCGCGCTGACTGGCCTGGGGTTCGTCAACATTTACATCGCCTGCCAGGAAGTGATCCGTCTTTTCCGCGGGAATTGAAACGTCCGGGCCCGGACGGGTATCTACCCTCCAGTTCCATTCCAGAGCCAGGCGGGCCGCCGGCCTAAAAGCCCGCCCTCCGCTGTCATATGTGGAGGGCGGGCCGCCTCATCCCGCGCAGGGTTCTAACTGCGCAAAAATTCCGCAGCGTCAGTACCGCCGGCGGAAATCCAGCAACTGCGAGCGCGCCGCGCGAATCACCGCCGATAGCTCGTCGAGCTTCAACTGCTGCGAGGGATCCTGGGCGCGATTGCTCATCTCGTAGGGATCCGCCGCCAGATTGTACAGGCCCAGCACCTCGCCGCGAGCATCCACCGTAATCTTATCCATCCCCTGAACCAGCATCCGCCATTCGTCCGGCGTTCCGATCTTTCCTTCCGCGAGCACCCATTCCGGCCGTTGGCCGTCTCCGCCGCGCGCCAGCGCGGAAAGATCGCGTCCCTGAATGCCCTCAAACGGCGTTTCTCCGCACAGCGCCAGGATCGTCGGCGCCAGATCCACGCCGGACACCAGCGCGTCGCTTGCGCCCGCGGCAATCACGCCCGGAAAACGAATCGCCAGCGGCACCCGTGCCGATTCCTCGAAGGGCAAATCATTGCCGGCGATCCCATGCGAGCCGATTTGCGCTCCGCTATCGGAAGTGAACACAACCAGCCCGCCTTCAGGCGCCGCCGCCAGCGCCTTTCCGAGCTGGTCATCGAGATCGGCAAGACGGCCATAATACGCCGCCAAATTTTCCCGCGCGTTTTTAAACTCCGCCGGAACATTCGGCCGGATCTCGATCGCAGCGGCGCCGGCAGATTTCGGATTGCCGGGCGCATCCAGCAAAAGCTCCGCATAGAACGGCGCCCGCGCCTTCACCATCGCCTCGATTCCTTGGACCGCGTTGTAGCCGCCGTCGGCTAGCGCCGCGCCCAGCGTCACCTCGCCTTTGGCCAGCGGCACGCTGTCGCGAATGGATCCATTCACGTGCGGGAATCTTCCGGTGAGGATCGCCGACCGGCCGGGACCCGGGCTCGGCGACGCCGAATACGCCCGCGTGAACACCATCGCGCCCGCGGCGAATTTCGCCAGATTCGGCGCGTGGAGATTCCGGTCGTTCGACCACGGCGTCGAAACTCCGCGCCACCCGCGCGCCACGATGAGTACGACGTTCGGCCTGCGCTCGGCCGCCAGCAGCGCCAGGGGAGTCAAAAGGAACGCGCGTCGGTGAATCAAACCTTATCTTAGCCCGGCGGATGGTCCAGATCCGGCTCGGAATATCCCGCTTTGCGCAATTCGGCCTCGCCGATTCCGATCAGCTCGCACTCGTCCTGAAATGTTTTCTGTTTTTCCGGAACCCACTGGAAATGCCACCACTCGCTGGCCTGATATTCGCGCTGCCAGCCGTTTTGCGCGGGAATTCGCTCGAATAAGCCGGATTCCTCAATCGCCGCGGTCAGATCGACGTAATAACCGGCCGGCAGCGGCGCGTCGCAATGCTCGGCGAAATTGTAATATTCGACGCCATCGATGCGCGAGCCCTGCGCGCCGGATTGATCCAGGCAGCGGCACCAGATCCGCCACAGCGTCCGCGCGCCCTGCGTTTCACGCGCTGGAAAATAGCTGCGATGGGCTTGATTCAAGTCGATCGCGCGGCCGCAGATGTGGAAGCTGAATCTGCTCGCGCCCGGGGAAATGGTTTTCATCAGCGGGCGCTTGGTATCGCCATAAGGCCCGCCGATCGATCCGCCGAGCGCCTCGATTTTCGGCATCAGCGCCAGCCATGCCGCCGCCACGTCCTGGCGCAAGCGCCCGCAATTCTCGATTTCCGCCAGCGCGAAATATCCGAGCGGCGCGCGATAGCCCATCTTCAGCCAGCGCGCGATTTCCTCGAGCGCTTCCGGATGCGCCAGCCCATCGGCTGGTCCCGCATAGACCGGAGTCTCCCAAACAGATTCCCCGGAAACTGTTTTCCGATACGAGCTCAGCGCGCGCCGCTCAAACCGCATCATCGCCCGCGCCGGATCGCCGCCCCGCGCGAAATATCCCAGCGTCCCAAGATCGTCGGTCCACATGATGCGACGAGCATAGGACCCGCCTGGCGCCGGTGTGCCCGCAAAGAACCTAAAATCCGGATCGCGCGGGAATTATCGCATTCGCGCGGCTGTGACTAACGCCTCACAGCCACACTTTTTGGATCGGCACTCCGGCCTTGCACAGATCACAAGACGAGGCGTCTTTGTAGTAGGTCGCGTCGAGCTTCGCCAGATAATAAAACGGCAGGGGATCGAAGCTTGGGGTGGTCGGATTGGGCTGGTAAATCACCACGGCGAGCCCGACCACTTCTCCGCCGCAATCCTCCACCAGCTTTTTCAGCTCCGTCAATTTCTGGCCGGTGCGAAGAATATCGTCCACCAGCAGCTCCTTCTCGCCTTTTTTTACTTCCAGATACTGGCGGAATCGCTGCGGCTCGTTAGAGTTTTCGCGCTCGGCCCAATAAACCTGGTGAGCGCGCAGCGCCTCGCAGACGCCGTAGGCGACGGGCAACCCTCCAGTCGCCGGCGCGACGATCGAAAGCTCCGGAATCATCGCGCGAATTTCGGAATTGGCGCGTAACTGGCGGCTGAGCCCGACGCTTAAGATCTTGGCCACCTCGTAATAGCGCATGGTCAGCGCGACTTGCAGATATTCGTTGGCGTGCAGCCCGTTGACGTACTGGAAATGCCCTTCGCGCAATCCGCCGGTGCGGCGCAGCAGGTCGACCACTTCATCATGGGTGGGAACAAGATGCATAGAAAATTCAGTGTAGCGTGTTCCATACGCTCAATTGGCGCCGCGGCCGGTCAGCACCTGCGGGATCGTGCGCAGAATAATTTTCCAATCGAGCGCCAGCGACCAGCTATCGATATATTGCATATCGAGCTTCATCCACGTCTCAAAATCCACCGCATCGCGGCCGTTCACCGCCCACAGGCACGTCAGACCGGGACGCATTCGCAGCCTCCGCCGCTGCCATCCCTTGTACTGCTCGACTTCTTCCGGCACCGCCGGCCTTGGACCCACCAGCGACATATCGCCCTTCAACACGTTCCACAACTGCGGCCATTCGTCGATGGAAAATTTGCGCAGGAAGCGGCCGACCGGCGTCAGCCGCGGATCGTTGGGAATCTTCAGAGCCAGCTCGCGCTGGCTTAAATGCCGAAGCTGCTCGCGCATCTCGTGCGCGTTTTCGCGCATGGAGCGGAATTTGTAAAAAACGAATTTTCGCCCGTTCAATCCGCAGCGGACCTGGCGGAAAATCGCGGGGCCCGGCGACGTGAGGCGGATCACCAGCGCGATGGCCAGCATCGCCGGAAACAAAATGATCAGCGCCGCGCCTGCCAGAACAATATCGGTCACGCGCTTCACTAGCAACCGGATCTCGTCGTGCGGCGTAGCCGAAAACGTCAGCAGCGGCAGCGCGCCGAGCCGGTCCAGATAAATTTCGCTGTTCACGTGCGGAAAAAAATCGATGGCGACGCGCGTGCTCACGCCTTCTTCATCGCACAACAGAAATACTTCTTCCAACTCCGGCAGACGCCGGCTGTCCACCGCGAAAATGATTTCATCGATCACCTGCCGCCGCAGCAGCTCCGGGAGCTGCGCCAGTGGCCACACCGGATATTTCGCGTCCAGCTCGACTTCGCTCACGGCGGGATCGTTCGCGTCGGCTAAAAAACCGCTGAGCCTGAGCCCGTAGGCCGCCGCCGCCTCCAGCTCGCGTCCCAGACGCAGCGCGCCTCCGCCCAATCCCGCGACCATGACGTAATGCGGCGATCCGAACTCGCGCCGGACCGCGCGCAGCATCCGCCCGGCGTTCAGCCGGAACAGGCACAACAACACCCAGGCGTAGGCCGAAAACAGCGCCACGAAAAACCGGCTCAGGTCGATGCGCCGCGAATATTCAAACAGAATCAGCGACGCCGCACCCATTAAACATTGGCGGAAGGCGTCGCGCAGAATCACTCGCGGATGCGCGGAGTCGATGCGATCATAAAGATCCCACCAGTATCCCAGCGCGACCCAGGTCAGCATCGACCAGCCGAGCAGCAGCGCCTTCACCGATTCGGTGAGATAAAACTCGTTGGCGAGTTCCAGGCGAACGCGCGTCGCATAGGCGAGCTCGAAGGCCAACGCCACCAGCGCGATATCGGATAGCCCGAACAGAATCCGGGCTTTGCGATGATGCCCGCGAAACACCAAAAATAGAATAGCGGAGTTGTGCGCCGGAATTCACGCCCGCGCGGAATCGCCGGGAGGAGCAAATTTGTGTAAAACCATCACGATCCTCGGAGGCGGCCCGGCCGGCGCCTCCGCCGCGCTCGCCGCAATGGAATTGGGATGCGGCGTGATGCTGATTGAAAAATCGAAATTTCCGCGGCACAAAGTGTGCGGCGAATTTTTTTCGCCGGAGATCGAGCCCGATCTGGCGCGGATCGGCGCCTGGCAGGCGTTCCTGAGCGCCGCGCCGGCCCGCATCCGGCGCATGAAGCTGAATTTTGGCGCCGCCGAAAAAACTGCTTCCCTGGCCGAGCCGGCCTGGGGTCTAAGTCGTTCTGCGTTCGATGCTTTACTGCTTCAACGGGCGATCGCGGCGGGCGCTAAAATCTCCCGCGAAACAACCTCCGTTCCGCAGATCATCGCCTCCGGCCGGAAGGTCGCCGCCACCGCGCGCGGCGGCCGATTGTTCGGATTCAAGGCTCATTTCGAAGGCCCGCCGGACGATGCCGTGGAACTTTACTTTTTCGGCTCAGCGTATGTGGGCATCAACGCTGTGGAGAACGGATTCACCAACGTTTGCGGGCTGGCGCCCGAAGAACTGCTCCGAACATTCGATTTCGATTTCGATCGCGTGCTGCTTGAATCGCCCGCGCTCGCCGAGCGGGTGAAACCGCTAACTCGCCGGTTCGATTGGCTCAGCACCGGACCGCTGGAATTTAAACAGCACCTTTCGGATACGACGGCATATCGGGCGGGCGACGCGCTCTCTTTCGTCGACCCATTTACCGGCTCCGGGCTGGTCGCGGCGGTCAAAACGGGATCGCTTGCCGGAGCCGCGGCCGCGCGCAGCGATCCGGTTCCGGATTATCTGGCGCAATGCCGCCAAAGCTTACGAAAGCCGTTCGAAGTCGCCGGGGTTTTTCGTAAAGCGCTGAAATCCAGATTTGCGGAAACGCTTGCGCCGCTGATCCCGTCACGAATCTTGTTCGCGCTCACGCGGCCAAGGTGAGTCAAGCCGGCGGAAATGAAAAAAGCCGGTGAGTACTCGGAGGAAGATACTCACCGGCCGGCTCACCACTAACCGCGAGGTCGTAGCGCGCCGAACTTTTGGGCGATTCGCCAGGCAGTCAGCGAACCCTTCCCTAGAGAAAGAGACGCGGTGAAACCACTTAAGGTTCCACAACTGGACACCCCTATCGTAACACTTCTTCGATCCGGTTGTACAGAGCTTGGGTAACGTTTCGTGCGATTTTGGTACTGTTCGCTGCCGATTTCCGGCCGCCCGCGCAAGAAATTGAGCTGTTACTGCGGGTGGCTCTCACGATAATCACTTGAGCCGGTCGTTTAGCATAGCCGCGAGCCGGTATCCCGCCAAGGCGACTCGGGCCTTGGCCACCCTCCGCGCGTTTTCGACATAAGACTGCGGCAATCGTAGTGGCTGTTCCCGCGAACCGGTCTCATTTCCGAATGTGTACACCTGAGCGATGGCGATT
The DNA here is from genome assembly GCA_021325175.1 of Terriglobia bacterium. Classification (GTDB taxonomy): domain Bacteria; phylum Acidobacteriota; class Terriglobia; order Bryobacterales; family Bryobacteraceae; genus Palsa-187. The sequence continues at coordinate 26,535 of JAJPHS010000070.1, read as the reverse complement.
TTCGCACTTTCTTCGATCCATTTCCTAGGATTTTTTTCCATTCTTCGCGGAGCCGGATTTTCCGCAACGGCTTCCGCCGCGAATTTCGTAATATAGGCCAGGGAGTTCTCGCGCCCGCACGCCGAATCCCAGAACGCATGTAACGTCTGGCCGGGCATCACGAATACCCGATTGCCGCCCTGGTCGCTTCCCTCCGCCGACCGCAGGAATCGGCCGATGGAGTGCAGCGGCTGATGCACGTCACCTTCAATGTGTTCGAACCAGGGCAGATCGTAGACCTTTTGCAGTTCGGAAGCGCGGTTGAGCTCACGGATCAGGCGCGGCAATTCGGAGAGCGCGCTGGGCGGCGGCTGCATTTGGATCGGCGCGCCATCGGGAGCATACGGGGTGTCATAGTAGTGCCAGTTCGTGTGGCGGCGCATATCGGGAAAACCCGGAAGCAGCGCGGTTGGGACGGCGTTCTGCCGGGTGTCGTCCCAGAAGCGGCGATCGCCTTTGATCATGTCGGGCCAGACCGCGGCGGTCATAAACGCGTACCTTGCGCGCGCCTCCGGAGCATCGGGGGCGCCGCGCGTCAGGATGGTTTCGTAATCGGGATGCTCCCGAATCAACTGATCGACGCGAGCGCGGGTTTTCCCGGTCAGTCGATCGTACGCAATGACGGCGATAATACTATGGCCCGTGGCATCCCAGGCCAACGCCGGGAGCGCGAGCAGAAGAATCGAAACCAGCGCCAGCAATCGGGACATGAATAAGACAGAATAGCGAACCATCCGCCAGCGCCGCGAGCGCCGATTCTATAAGCGATTGATCAGGCTGGCCGAGTAGGCCGCGCCGAAGCCGTTATCGATGTTCACCACGGTCACATTGCTTGCGCAGCTATTCAGCATTCCCAGCAGCGCGGCCAGGCCCTGGAAGCTCGCGCCATATCCGATGCTGGTCGGCACCGCGATCACCGGCGCGGCGACCATGCCTCCGACGACGCTGGGCAGCGCGCCCTCCATTCCCGCGCAGACGATCACCACGCGCGCCGCGGCCAGGCGGTCGCGATTGTGCATCAGCCGATGGATTCCGGCGACGCCGATATCGGCAATCAACTCCACTTGGTTGCCCATCGTTTCGGCGGTAATTTGGGCCTCTTCGGCCACCGGCAGATCACTGGTGCCGGCGCAGACTACGGCGATGGTCCCTTTGCCGTGCAGCGTTCGATCGCGCCACACGCGAACCACACCGGAGATGGGGAAATGCTCGGCTTCCGGATGCTCGCGCTTGAGCCGCGCGGCGGCTTCCGGCGTGGCCCGGGTAATCAGAACGTTGTTCGCCCGGGCCAGCAGCGCCGCAGCGATAGCCGAAATATGATCCGGCGTCTTGCCCAACCCGAACACCACTTCCGGTATCCCGTGGCGCAATGCCCGATGATGATCGACTTTGGCGAAGCCGATGTCTTCAAACGGCAGGTGGCGCATCCGCTCGATGGCCTGATCGACGCCGGTAGCGCCGCTCCGCACCTGATCGAGCAGCGCCCGCAACTGTTCCTGATCCATACGGTTTGAGGATAACAGCGGCCCGTACCGGTTGCCCCGCACCCCCGATGGCGGTAACTTGGAGTTTACCCCCAATGCTGAAAGCCAAAGTTCAAGCTCCCGACGATCTTGATCCACAGGAAACTTCCGAGTGGGTCGAAGCGCTCGACCAGGTGATCGACGAGGTTGGGCCTGACCGGGCCAATTACCTGCTCGAACGGTTGATGGAACACGCCGCCAATCTCGGCGTGCAGCCCCCGTTGCGCTGGAACACGCCATATATCAACACCATTCCGCCGGAGGAAGAGGTTGCATATCCGGGCGACCGCGCCTTAGAGCGCCGCATCAAAAGCCTGATCCGCTGGAACGCGACCGCCATGGTGGTGCGCGCCAATAAATATGACGCCAACATCGGTGGTCACCTGGCGACGTATGCGTCGGCGGCGACGCTGTTCGAGGTCGGCTTCAATCATTTCTTTCACGGATCGTATGGCGATCAGGCCGGCGACTTCGTTTATTTCCAGGGTCACGCCTCGCCCGGCGTATACGCCCGCGCCTTCCTGGAAGGACGGCTGACGGAAAAACATCTTGAAAATTTCCGGCATGAGCTGCGCGACGAGCCGGGATTGTCATCTTATCCGCATCCCTGGTTGATGCCGGATTTCTGGCAATTTCCCACGGTATCGATGGGCCTGGGCCCGATCTGCGCGATCTATCAGGCGCGCTTTCTCAAATATCTGGAGAACCGCGAAATTATCCCGCGCTCTCCGCGAAAGGTGTGGGCCTTTCTGGGCGACGGCGAGTGCGACGAGCCGGAATCGCTGGGGGCGTTGACGCTGGCCTCGCGCGAAAAGCTCGACAACCTGATTTTTGTAGTGAACTGCAATCTTCAGCGCCTGGACGGTCCGGTGCGCGGCAACGGTCATATTATTCAGGAGCTCGAGGCGGCATTTCGAGGAGCGGGGTGGAACGTCCTGAAGGTGATCTGGGGCGGCGGCTGGGACGAGTTGCTCGCGCGCGACACCACCGGGCTTCTGCTCAAGCGGATGCACGAATGCGTGGATGGCGAATATCAAGCCTTCCGCGCCATGAACGGCGCTTATATCCGCAAAGAATTTTTCGGCAAATATCCCGAGCTGCTCAAGCTGGTGGAGAATATGACCGACGATGAGATCTGGGCGCTGCGCCGTGGCGGCCACGATCCGGTGAAGGTTTTCAACGCCTACAAACGCGCCGTAGAGACCACGGGCCAGCCAACGGTCATTCTGGCAAAAACCGTGAAAGGCTACGGCCTGGGCGAGGCGGCGGAAGGGCGCAACACGGCGCATCAGGCGAAAAAACTCGGCGCGCCGGACATGATGAAGCTGCGGGATCGCTTCGAGCTGCCGCTGGCCGACGCGGTCGTCGAGCATCTCGACTTTTATCGCCCACCCGAGGATTCGCCGGAAATTGCCTATATCAAGCAGCGCGTGCAGGCAATGGGAGGGCATGTTCCGGCGCGGCGCGTCAAACCGATCCAGCTTACGGCCCCGGGATTAGAAACGTTCCACGACACGCTCGCCGGTTCGCGCGGGCGCGAAGCTTCGACCACATCGGCGTTCGTCGCAATTCTGAAAAACCTGATGAAGCATCCCGAGCTGGGCAAGCTGGTGGTGCCGATCATTCCGGACGAAGCCCGCACATTCGGCATGGAGTCCCTATTTCGGGATTACGGCATTTACGCCAGCCAGGGCCAGCGCTATAAGCCCGTGGACGCCAATGTTCTCCTTTACTACAAAGAAGCGCAGAACGGGCAGATCCTGGAGGAAGGGATCACGGAAGCGGGTTCGATGGCCTCGTTCACAGCGGCCGGATCGGCATACGCCACCGTCGGCGTGCCGATGATCCCGTTCTTCACGTTCTATTCGATGTTTGGCTTCCAGCGCGTGGGCGATCTTTGCTGGGCGTTCGGCGATATTCGCGGCAAAGGTTTTCTGATGGGCGCCACGGCGGGGCGAAGCACTCTGCTCGGCGAGGGATTACAGCACCAGGACGGCCATAGCCCGATTCTCGCCAGCACGGTGCCGACCTGCGCAATCTACGATCCGGCGTATGCTTATGAGCTTGCGGTAATTATTCAGGACGGCATCCGGCGGATGTACCAGGAAAACGAGGATCGTTTCTACTACATTACGATTTACAACGAGAATTACGCTCAACCGCCGATGCCCGAACAGGAGGGCGTTCGCGAGGGGATTCTGCGCGGAATCTATAAATATCGATCCGCGGCCGAGGGTGAAGCCGCCGTTCAGTTGTTCGGCAGCGGTTCCATTCTGAACGAAGCGCTGCGCGCACAGACGATCCTGGCCGAGCGCTACCAGATTCCGGCCGACGTCTGGTCCGTGACCAGTTATAACGAACTTCGCCGCGACGCGCTGGCCATCGAGCGATGGAACCGCCTGCACCCCTCCGAGCAGCCTCGGACGCCGTATATCGTGGATGCGCTCAAGGGCGCCAACGGTCCGATCATCGCCGCAACGGATTACATGAAAATGGTTCCGGATCAGCTCGCGCCGTGGCTGCCGGGACGGCTCACTTCGCTTGGCACCGACGGGTTCGGCCGCAGTGAGAATCGCGAGCATCTGCGGCGATTCTTCGAAATTTCCGCCGAGGCGATCGCTCAGGCGGCGCTTTCCGCGTTGGCCCGGAGCGGCGCGATCCAAGCGAAAAGGGCGGAAGTGGCGATCGCCGAACTGGGCTTCCATCCGGAAAAGCGGGATCCATCCCGGTTGTAAACGGCGCGGTTCGAGCGCCTTATTCACCGATTATTTTTACTAATACGCGTTTCCGGCGGCGGCCGTCAAACTCGCCGTAGAAAATCTGCTCCCAAGGGCCGAAGTCCAGCTTGCCGTTGGTAATCGCGACCACCACTTCGCGGCCCATCACCTGACGCTTCAGGTGCGCGTCGGCATTATCCTCGCCCGTTCGATTGTGCTGGTACTGCGACACGGGCTCATGCGGGGCAAGCGATTCCAACCATTTTTCGAAATCCTGGTGCAATCCCCTTTCATCGTCATTGATGAAAACGGAGGCGGTGATGTGCATCGCGTTTACCAGCGCCAGCCCCTCGCGAATGCCCGATTGGGCGAGAAGCAATTCAATTTGCGGCGTAATATTCACAAATCCGCGGCGCGCGGGGATCTCAAACCACAGCTCCTGGCGGTAGCTTTTCATGCCATCTCCTACTGAATCATGGGAATAAAGACGATCTTAGGATAAGACGCCGGTCCCGGGGGCGGTTGACGCCGCCGGTCACGGATCTGATACACTCATCCGAAGAACGATGCGACGCCCCGGAAACTACCGCGTCCCGGTCGGGCTGGCAATCGCGATTGGTGCCGCTGTACTGACCAGTTGCGCGCTCACCACTCCCAGACCTCAACAGTTCCGCAGCTTTTTCGCACCGCCTCAAAGCCAGCAGCCTCCGGTGAACAACGAAGAGACGATTCCGGAGCCGCCGCGGCTGAGCGCGGATCCATTTGTTAATGAGATGCCCGCGATCACCGGCGGGATTCCGGATATTCCGCACCCCAGCGATTCGGATTTTCTGCTGAAGAGATCGAATGACCGGTTCGCGGCGGGGAAGCAGGCGTTTGAGGAAGGCCGGTTCAAGGATGCCCGCCGGGAATTCAATCAGGCCATCGAGTTGCTGCTGGCCGAGCCTGAAAACGCTCCCGATCGCCCGGCGATCGAGCGCCGTTTGGAAGATCTGGCCGAAACGATCTATCGCTACGATCTGGACGAGATCGCCGCATCCCAGCCGGACGATCAGGTGTCCTACGATCAGGCCCCGCGCGACCGCGTTCTGGAAATGACCTTCCCGGTGGACCCCAGCCTGCGGAATAAGGTTCTCGAACAGATCAAGGCTACGACCTCGCAGTTACCTCTGGAGGAAAGCGACGCGGTGATCGGCGCGATCCATTTCTTTTCAAGCGAGCGTGGAAAAAAGATTGTCGCAGCGGGATTGCGGCGCCAGGGCCGCTACAAGGAAATGATCGAACGTATCCTCGCCGAGGAGGGCCTGCCGCAGGAACTGATATTTGTGGCGCAGGCCGAATCGGGATTTTTGCCGCACGCGGTTTCGAATAAATCGTGCGTCGGCATGTGGCAGTTTGCCAAATTCCGCGGCAAGCAGTACGGCTTGAACCAGACTCCGGCCAGCGACGATCGCATGGACCCGGAAAAAGCCACGCGGGCCGCCGCGCATCACCTGCACGATCTCTACGATCATTTCGGCGACTGGTATCTGGCGCTGGCGGCCTACGATTGCGGTCCGGCATGCGTGGATCACGCTGTAATGAGAACCGGTTACGCCGATTTCTGGACCTTGCGCCGGCTCAATGTTCTGCCCAAGGAAACGGCCAATTACGTTCCGGTGATCCTGGCCATGACCATCATGGCGAAGAATGCCAAGGATTACGGTCTGGATGATATCGATGTGGACCGGCCGGTGGAGTTTGATACGATCGAGCTGCAAACGCCGACTCATCTGGCGCTGATCGCCGATGCCGTGGATCGTCCGATCAGCGAGCTGAAGGAACTCAACCCGGCGCTGCTGAAGTCGGTCGCCCCGGCCGGCTATTCGCTGCATGTTCCGAAGGGAACGGTGGCGGCGGTCGAATCGGCATTTGCGGTGATTCCTCCCAATCGGCGGGATTCTTGGCGCTTGCATCGGGTACAGGAAGGCGAGACGTTTGCCGCGGTCGCAAAAAGGTACAAGGTGCAGACTGAATCGCTTACCGCGGCGAATCATCAGACGCTGCCTGAGGCGGGAGAGTGGATGGTGGTGCCGGTCTCCTACCCGGGCGATCGTCCGGCGGGAGCGGCGCCTACGGCCGCCAGGCGCAGGACAGCGGCGCATCGCAAGACGACAGCGGTGGCCAAGGGGTCCGGCAAGCCGCAGACACATAGCGCGTCCGGCAGCGAAGAGTAGCGCCAGCGCCGCGGCGAAACTCAATCTCTCCATTTCGCGCAAACAATGTTTGGAGCGAACTTGCCTTTGGACACTTTTTCCTTGCCTTCCCGCGCAAAGGCGAATATTCTAATTTTTGATTACGCCTGCGAGGAGGCAGACTGAATGGTAGAGTACCGATTCACAGCCGAGGATGACGATCTCGACGATTTCGAGGAAGGCGCCACGTTGAATGTAGAAGATGACATGGGCGACTACGAGGAAGAAGAAGAATTGACCGTCACCGAGGTACCGGCGGCGCCCGCAACCGCACCCGCGGCGGCGATGCCGGAACAGAAAGCGCCGGCGGAGAAAAAGCCGGCGACAAAGGCATCCGCGGCTAAGAAGGCTCCAGCGAAAAAGGCCGCCAAGAAAGCTCCCGCCAAGAAGGCTCCCGCCAAGAAAGCAATGGCGAAAAAAGCACCTGCCAAGAAAGCCGCGAAAAAGGCTCCGCCCAGGAAAGCGGCCAAGGCCGCTCCAAAAAAGGCAGCCAGGAAAGCGGCTCCGAAGAAGAAAGGCCGGAAGTAATTTTAAGCGAACGGCCGGCCCGGATCGCGCGGCCGGCCGTTTCGTTTCATTCTTTTCCCACCACCGCGCGACACCGCTCAAACAGTTGAATCAACGCCTCAACCTGCTCGTCCGGGGTTTTCGGAGGCTTGCCGCCGAATCCCGCGCCGGACGACGTTCTGCCGACGCCGGTGGTCACCGAGATAAAGCGCATCAGCTCCAAGGCGATCTCATCCTTGCTCATCGGGAGCCGCGGGGCGGCGCTGGTTTGTTTTTCTTCCTCAGTCATATAATCTCTAAGGTACCTGTGTTGCTGTATCCTTGCCAATGCCGGTCGATGCGCGCCTTCTGATCCGCAAGATGCGCGGCGGAGCGCAGTCCCATCTGGTGGAAGCTTCCGACGGGAACTTCTACGTGGTCAAATTTCGCAATAATCCGCAGCACCGGCGCATTCTGGTGAATGAGTGGCTGGCGTCGGTGTTTCTGAACTATTTGGGAATTTCGGCGCCGGAAAGCGCTCTGGTGCGCATTTCCAGCGACTTTTTGCGGGAGAACCCGGAGGCGTATTTTCAGCTCGGCACGCGGCGCGCGGCGATCGAACCGGGCTGGCATTTCGGCTCGCGCTTTCCCGGCAATCCGGCGCAGCACGCCGTTTATGATTTTTTACCCGATTCGCTGCTCGCCGACATTCAAAACCTGTACGATTTCCGGGGAGCGCTGGTTTTCGACAAGTGGATGGGCAATGCCGACACGCGCCAGGCGATTTTCTTTCGCGCGCGCTTAAAAGAATGGCTCCCCGGCTCGGCCGCGCATCCGCGGCGGTTGGGTTTTGTGGCGCAAATGATCGATCATGGCTATGTTTTCGAGGGTCCTCACTGGCGATTCGCCGATTCGCCGCTGCAAGGTTTGTATTTCCGTCCCATGGTGTACCAAAACGTGCGCGGCCTCGACGATTTTCAGCCGTGGCTCGATCGCGTGATGAATTTTCCGGAGGAAGTGGTAGATCAGGCGGTCAAACAGATCCCGCCGGCGTGGCTTGAAGGTGATGAGGCGGAATTCCTGACGCTGATGGATCGGCTGCTGGCAAGAAGAAAGAAAGTTCCCGGCCTGATCGAGGCGGTGCGCGCGGTGAGGGAAAACCCATTCGAGCACTGGCGCGGCGCGATGAAAGGTATCGGTCGAAGACTACTTCCGGACCAGCTATGATCCGGACTGCGAATACCTCGATGGGGAGGTGCTCGATCGCAACATGGGCGAAAAAGGTCACGGGAAGATTCAAAAGCGGCTGATGCTGTATCGAGCCGCGCGCGAGGCCGAACTGGGGATCTTCGTTCTGATGGGATGGCGAGTTCGCCTGGGCGAGCGCCATTATCGCATCCCCAATATTTTGGTCGTCGCGGGGCCGGAGCCTTCGGAAGAAATCCTGACCCAGCCGCTTTTCTTGTGCATCGAAGTTCTCCCGCCCGAGGACCGCATGAGCCGGATCATGAAAAAAGTCGCGGATTACATCGCCTTCGGCGTGCGATATTTGTAGCTTCTCGACGCGCAGCGCAAGCGGGCGGTGGTTTGCACGGATCGCGAAATCGTGAACGTTCGATCAGGGCGCGCTGCGCACGGAAAATCCCACAATCGAGATTCCTTTGAATGAAATCTTCGATTTGACGCCTTACTTCTTCACGATCGCTTCGATCGCCTCTAATTCTTTTCCTGCCTCCGACCACTTGCCCTGCGCCGCGAGCGACTGATAACGCTCCAGGTGCTGGCGGATTTCCGTGATCCGCGTATCGCTGGGCGGCGCTGCCGGCGCGGGGATGCTTTGCGCCGCTCCCGCCTCCGGAGGACGCAGTGGCTGCGCCTGCCCCTTCTGAACAGCCTCCAGATCGGCGATCGCTTTCTCGTAGGTGTCGTCGTAGATCAGCGTGTTGTCGACCACCAGCGCGATTTTTTTCAACTGCGGCATGCGCGCCTGCGCGGCTTGCAGATAAATCGGCGCAACATACAGGAACGTGTTGTCGATCGGTAGAATCAAGATCTGGCTGCGCAGCACCTGCGAGCCTTGCTGGTTCCATAACGTCAGGTCTTTGGAAATCGTCTGGTCCTGATTGATCATGGCCTCCACCTGGATCGGGCCGGGAATGATCTGCTGCTTGGGCAGATCGAGAAAAACGATCTCCCCCAGATGCGGACCGTCACAGCGCGCCAGCATCATGGCGATCAAATTTTGCTTGCCGCGCGGCGTGAAGGGGATGGTCAGCATAAATTCCGGCTGATCGCTGCCCGGCACCTTGGCGATCATGTAGGTCGGCGGCACGGTTTCCGGCTGCGCGCCTTGCGAGGTGGTGAAGCTGGCGATATCCCACATGTCGGCGCGATTGTAGTAAGACTCGGGATCGCGCATGTGATAAGTACGGTAAATTTCGGCCTGAGTGCGGAACAACATCTCCGGCGAGCGGGCGTGCGCGCGCAGATCCGCCGGCATCTCCGAGGCGGGCTGGAACAGCGTGGGAAACAGGCGCGCGTAGGCCGCGATCAGCGGATCGTCCGGATCGAAGATGTACATGTGGACATCGCCGTCGTAGGCGTCGAGCGTGGCCTTCACCGAATTGCGGATGTAATTAAAGTGGCCGATGCCGTCGAGGGAAACGTCGCGCGAATAGGGATGGGCGTCGCTCGTTGTGTAGCCGTCGACCATCCACACCAGGCGCCCAGCGGCGGTGATCACCAGGTACGGATCGCTATCCCAGTGAATGAATTCGGCGAGCGTGGAAAGGCGCTCCGTTACGCCGCGGCGGATCATCATCCGGCTGTCGGGCGTAAGCTGATTGGTCAGCAGAATGTTCCAGTCGCCCTGGGCGAGCGCGGCAATCCCGCGCATTCCCGAAGCGGACATTGGAAATCCGCCGTGGCCGTCGTAATGATTGGTCACCTCGCCCGTAGCGGACGGATAATCGAACTCCGGCTGCGCGGTGTGCACAAAAACCGGATCATGTGACGTTTCGCCATAATAAATTTGCGGCCGCGTGATCTTCAGGCTCGGCGTGAGCACCTGGACCGGCGCATCCTTCACCAGAAGCACCGGAAGTCCTTCGGCCGTTATGCGGTTGGCCTCGGCCAGAGCGAGGCCATAACCGTGCGTGAAGGTCAGGCTGTAATTAATCCAGCTTTGCCCGGCGGTGCCCAGCGAATTGAGATCCAGCTCGCGCGGGGCCAGCAGCGTCTGCCGCAGTTGCCCGTCGATCTGGTAGCGGTCCACGTCGATATCGGCGAAAGTGTAGGGGCGCAGCGGCTGGATCTGCTGCATGGTATCGCGGAAAGCCCGCCAGTCCCACAGCCGCACATTGCCGAGCAGCGCGCGATTGCTCGCAAAGTCGATCCGGCCGTCCGGCTGCGCGTTGAATTGAAGCTCCCGCGCGCGGCGGTCGATGCCATAGGCGGCGCGCGTCGCTTCGATGTGGCGCACCAGATACGGTTTTTCGAGCACCAGCTCATTGGGCCGAACGTACAATCCGTTGACCAGCGCCGGCGCCGTCCAATCGATCACCAGCACAATCGCGCAGGCCATCGCCAGCTTCCGGCGGCGCAGCAGAACCAGCAGCGCGGCCAGGATCGCCGCTCCGGCCTTCATCGTTTGCAGCGGCAGGCTGAGCTTTTGCTGAACGTAATCGATGCCGACCATCAGATTGCCGTGATTGGACAGCAGCAGATCGTAGCGGCCGAGCCAGAACACCACCGCGAGCATGAGCAGAAACACGGCCGTCATGGCCGTCAACAGTCCCGATTCGAGCCGGCCCAGAACGCGCAGCTCGCGCAAGTCGATCTCGGCGCGCGTGGTAAAGCCCGGAAATGCGCGGCGGATCTGCCAGCCGCGCGCGGCCAGATAATACGCCAGCGCTCCGGCCAGCGCGCAGGCCGCGGCGAAATTGATCAGCATGCTGTAAAACGGCAGATCGAAAAAGTAAAATCCCAGCGGCTCATCGAATACCGGATCGCGCCACTCGTTTGCGACCGCGATTCCATGGCCGCCGAAGTAGCGCGCCACCGTCCAGCCGTCGGTCGCGGACAACGCGATGATCAGCGCCACCAGCGCGATCGCCAGCGTGATGACGCGGAAGTAAAAAGGATGATCGCGCAGGTATTCGCCGGCATACCGCACCCCGCGCGCGTGCGCGATCCACAGCACCGCCAGCACGATAATCCACGCCGCCGTGCCGGGCGCGTATCGATAAAACGACATCAGCAGCCACGCCGGCACCTGGCCGAGCTCCCGCCACCAGAAATAATCGATGACGGCGCCGCAGATCGAGCGGCTGAAAATCAGCAGGATGATAATCACCGCCGCGATCCACAAATACGGCGCGCGGCGTTTTTGGGGACGCGGGAACGATTTCGGGCCGGTCACGCTTTTAGACTAGCGTGTTATGCTCAGGCACATGAAAACCATCTTAGTGCTGCTCCTTTCCGCCGCGCTTGGTTTCGCGGCCGATATTTCGGGCAAATGGACGTTTAACGTGGTTCTGGACGCGGGCAGCGGCTCGCCTACATTCGAGTTCAAGCAGACCGGCGAGAAGCTGACAGGAACCTACCACGGCCAGTTCGGCGAAGCGCAATTAAGCGGAACCGTAAAGGGCGATCGCATCGAGTTCAGCTTCGGCGGGCAACTGGGCACGGTTGTTTACAGCGGCACGCTTGAAGGAGCGAACAAGATGAAGGGGACCTGCGATTACGGCGGACAGGCAAAGGGAACCTTCACGGCGTCGAAAGATTAAAAAAATCCTGCTACACTCTTAAAAAATGGCGCTAGCCGTCCTGCTCTTTGTCTTTCTCGTGGTCATCGCCGCGGTGGTGCTCGCTGCGTTCCCGCCCCATCGCGTGGCCGAATGGCTCACCAGGGGCGACCGGAAAAAATAGCTACTTCTCCGTCCACAGCTCCGGGAAATCGCGCTTGAGCCGGCGCAGCTTCGGCAGATCGTTGAACACGATGTACGGATTCGCCGGATTGTGCTCTAAATAATGCTGATGGTAAGCTTCAGCCGGGAAAAATCCATTGGGCAGCGGCGCCACCTCGGTAACGATTTTGTGCTTGAAAACTCTTGATTCGTTAAGCTGGCGGATGTAGGCCTCCGCGACGCGCTTCTGCTCGTCATTGAGGTAAAAAATCGCCGAGCGATACTGCGGCCCTTCGTCCGGTCCCTGCCGGTTGAGCTGGGTCGGATCGTGCGCGACGGAGAAAAATATCTCCAGCAGTTTGCCGTAGGAGATCCGCGAAGGATCGTAGATCACCTTCACCGATTCAGCATGGCCCGTCCTCCCGGTTTCTACGCGTTCGTACCGCGCGGTTTCGCGCGCTCCTCCGGCATATCCGGAGATTGCCTGCTTCACTCCCGCGACATGATCGAAAACCGCCTCCACACCCCAGAAGCATCCGCCGGCGAGGACGGCTATGCCGGTCGGCCCCTGCTCGGGCGGATCGAGCAGCGGCGGCGGGAAAGATGCAGCGGCGCATGAAATGGTCGCAACGAAAATAATTAAAATCGTTTTATGCATTAAAATCCCTATTTTCGTTTAACATACAGTGTTTTTCGCGCGCTGGCGTAACATTAGCGTCCTGGAAACGTATTTATAGATGAGCGAACAAATACGGCGAATCAAATCCCGCGGCCGCCGCGGAACGCCATAATATATCGTTGCTCATCAAGGAGAACTCCAAAATGAAGAAACTTTTAGTCACGTTTGCTACGCTTGCGCTCGCGCTGGCGAGCGCCGCCGACAAAACCTATCATGTCACGCTGAGCCAGCCCGCGTCCGTCAACGGGACGGAATTGAAGCCGGGCGATTACAAGGTCCAGGTGGAAGGCGATAAAGCGGTTTTCAAGATGGGCAAGACCGTGGTCGAAGCTCCGGCGAAAGTGGAAACTGCGGAGCATAAATACGCGACCACGCAGATCGCCATCGATGATGCCGGCAAGCAGGCCAAAATCAGCGAAATCCGTATTGGAGGCACTGCCACGCGCCTGGTCTTCTCCGGCTCAACCGCCGCGGGCCAGTAACGCACCTTTTTAAATCCATCGGCGCTGGCGAGAGTCGGAAATACCGGGCGCCAGCGTTTTTTCGTGTATAGCGATTACTTACGGTAGTGAAATTCCTGGCCGATCTCGCGCAGCGCGACGCGGTGTTCCGCGCCGCGCGCTGCGGCCAGCAATCTCTCCATCGGCTCCTCGCGAGGTTCCTGGCTTAATTGAAACGTCCGGTGATGGACCGGAAGAATAAATTCCGCGCCCGCCTCATTGGCCATCGCGATCGCCTGCTCCGGATTGCAGTGGACGCGAATCCAGGGATCGTAGGCGCCAATGGGCATGATCGCCAGATCCACGGGCTTGCTCGACCGGATGGATGCGAATGCGTTCGTATATGCTGTATCGCCCGCGAATAATACGCGGTGCGCTCCGGCTTCGAGCAGATATCCGTTATAGGAACGATAATGATCGCTGCGCATCCGCGCGCCCCAGTGATTCACCTCAATCGCACGCACCAGCACGGGTCCCGCGCGCGCCGATTCGTTCCACGCCAGCTCGCGAACCGAGCTGTAGCGCCCCACGCGCAGCAGATCGCTGGTATTTACCGCCGTGATCACCTGCGTTTGGCGATTTTCGAGCCTTCGCAGCGTCGGCAGATCGAAATGATCCATATGCGCGTGCGAGAGAAGAATCAGATCCGGCCGCGGCAACTCAGCCATCGCCAGCGCCGGCGCGACCAGCCGTTTCAACCCAACGGTCATCACGCCAAGCTTGATCCCGATGCGCGTCGAAAGCACCGGATCGGTGAGAATCGTGAATCCATCGATGCTCAGCAACACCGTGCTGTGACCGATCCAGGCCGCGCTTAGCCCCGTTTGCGGCCACTCGGCGACACGCGGTCGATACGCCGCCGGTTCTACTTCACGCTTCAAATCTTCGCTGACGCGACGCCAGAATGCGGGGGCGGCGCGATAGGCAAACACGGCCAGCCCGGAGAGCCCCGCGGCACTGGCCAATACACTTCTTCTTTTCAACATTCGAATTGGATTGGGAAACGCTCCTTGATAAGACGACCTCAAGAGGCGCGGGGGATTCAGTGCTATAAACGTTCTTTGATGGACCTTCGCGCGGAAAAGCCCCGCTTCCGTGAGCGTAACACGCGGATCTATCGTTTTGCTCACTGGCCCATCTGGATCTTTGTTTTCTTCATTGCGCCGGGGCCGTTGACGTTTGATCTGTTCAACGGCGGATTCGATTCGCGCATGGCCGCCTGGCTCGCTGCCGTGCTGTTGTTCACCGGCATCGCGGGATGGCGCGGGCGGCTTCCCGGAGTCGAGCCGCGCCCCTACATCCTGCGGTTCACCGAAGATAAACCGAATCCGCTGTACCGCCGCATTTGCTATACCCTCGCCTGGAGCGATCTGCTCACCTTCGCGGCGCTCAACCTCTGGGGATTGATCTACGCCGCCGCCACCGGCATCTGGCGATTGCGGCAGATTTACAGCCACGCCTATTTTCCGCTGGCGGTCGCGTTGTGGCTGTGCGGCGCCGCTGGCATTCTTCCGCGCGTCCGCACATCGACCAAAGGCGAGGGCTCCGAACGCCGCTACTTCTACGGGACCGTTTGGGCGGTCTGCGCGGCTCAAGTCGTGCTCGGCGTGCTTTGGAAAATCCTGCCGCGAACGCACCAGGCCGATATCGTCAAGCTGGCGATTTTCGCGGGCATTCTCGCCCTTGCCGGCTGGATGTCGCGTTTGGGCAAGTTGCCGCGCACGCGCCCGATCGCAGCCGGCGAATGGGCGGTTTCGGATTGATCTTCGTTCTCGCGTTTTTCGCCCTGGCCCTGTTTTCCGGTTGGATCTATCAGCGCCGCGCCGCGGCGCGCGATTCGCGAAGATTCCCGCCGCCCGGCCGCATGGTCGATGTGGACGGCATCCGGCTGCACGCCCATTTGACCGGAACCAAAACATCCGGACCGCTGGTTGTTCTTGAAGCGGGTATCGCGGCGACGTCTTTGAGCTGGGCGCTGGTTCAGAACAAGATCGGCGAATTCGCGCCCGTTCTGAGCTACGATCGCGCCGGCCTCGGATGGAGCGAGCCTTGCTCGGCGCCGCGCGCCGTTTCTCGAATCACCGATGAACTTCGCCGCATGCTTGACGCGATCGACGCGCCTTCGCCGCGCGTCATCGTCGCCCACTCCTTTGGCGGATTGATCGCGCTCGACTACGCCGCGCGCTTCCCGGACGAGATCGCCGGGCTGGTTCTGGTCGATCCGGTTGGCGCCTCCGAGTGGGCGGCGCCGTCGAAGGCGCATCGCGCCATGCTCCGACGCGGAATTTGGCTGGCTCGCTGCGGCCAGGCGCTCGCGTCCGCGGGCGTTGTTCGTTTCGCGCTCGATCGATTGGCTGGCGGCGCGCGGCGGCTTCCCAAAATGCTCGCCCGCGCCAGCAGCGGGCGGCGGGGGCAGGCGTTTCTGGAACGGATGGCCGGAGAAATTCAAAAACTCCCGCGCGAACTGTGGCCGCTGGTTCAGTCACACTGGTGCGATCCGAAATGTTTTCGCGCCATGGCCGCTCATCTGGCATCGCTGCCGGAAAGCGCCGCCGCCATTCTCGCGGAGGCAAAATCGATTCCCGCCCCGCTAATCGTCCTTTCCGCCGGAAACGCGAGCGCGGCGCAGCGCGCCGACCATTTTCGCGTTGCCGCCCTTTCCCGCCAAGGCGAGGTGCGCGTCATCCCGGACGCCCATCACTGGATTCAACTCGACCGTCCGGACACCGTGGTCGAGGCGGTTCGCGAACTGCTTTCGTAACGCTGCCAAAGCCCGCTTTTCGGTGCCGTCTTTAGCCTCCGCAGGCTAGCGATCTCCATGCCCTCGTCTCGTCCTATCAGTAGGAGTAAAAAGTAATGAAATTCAGAACTCTCTTTCTTCCCGCGGTGCTCGGAGTTGGAATGCTGGCTGCACAAACCACGACTCCGCCGGCGAGAACCGCTCCGCCGGAACACAGTCAACGCGGCGGACGGCAGATGATGCTCCAGAAGCTGACTTCGGATCTGAATCTGACCCCGGATCAACAAGCCAAGGCGAAACAGATCTTCGACCAGTCCTGGCAGCAGCGCAAGGCGATCGCGCCCAAGCTCAAGGAAGAGCGCGGAGCCATTCTTGCAGCGATTAAATCCGATAACGTCACCCAGATTGATCGCCTAATCCAGCAGAATTCGCAATTAAACGCGCAGGCGGCGGAAATTCACGCCAAGGCGATGGCCCAGTTCTACGCGATCCTGAATCCGCAGCAGAAGGCGAAAATGGATCAGAAGCTCGCGCACTTTATGAACCCCATGGCGCGCGCCCGCCACGCTGGGCAGTCCCAGCAGACGTCCCGCAGCCGTTCCTAATTGGCCGATTTAGCGTGTAATCCGGGCGGGGAGAACACGCGTCAGGGAGAGGGAAGGAGAACAGACCCGATGAAGGTTTGGCCAATCGCCCTCTCTCTGCCCTTGATCGCATCGCTCTGCGCGCAGCCGCCGCAGGGCCGGCTCGGCCGGGGTCCCGCGAATCTGGAGAGCGGGCTCACTCAGCGTTTAGGCCTGAACGCCACTCAGCAGAACACGCTGCACACCGCGCTTGAAGAGGAGCGGACGCAGATCCGGGGAATGATGCAGCAGAGGCAGATGCTGCATCAGAGCCTGGTGGCCGCCATCAAGGCCGGTAACGCGGACCAGATCGAGCAGGTGACCCAGCAGATCGCGTCGCTTGATCAGCAGAGAAGCGCGATTCACGCCAAGGCGATGATGAAATTCTACTCTGGACTCACCGCCGATCAGAAAACCAAGGTCGGGCCGAACCTGGAACTGTTGCTCGGCCCCGGTCGCGGCGGCGGCAGCGCGATGTGGCGTGCCCGGCGCAATCCGCCGCCCCAGTAATCGTGGCGCTAAACGCTCAGATTGGCCAGCATTTTGTAAATCTGCTGTAGCGTGGCCCGATCGTCGGCGGTGAATTGCCCCTGCTGCGCTTCCTGCTGCTGCTGTAAATCGGTGCGGATTACGCTCACGCCCATCAGCCCGGTTTGCAGCATTTCATTCGGCAGCAGGTTTCGAACCGGCATCGGCCGCGGCGGGCGGGGATCATTGAGGCCCGTCGGCGCCGGCGTCGGCACCCACGCCGGGCCATTCGCCGTGATCTGCCATTTTCCGGGCGCTCCAGTTCCGTTCGCGTTCATTTGCGCCAGAAGCTGTCCGGCGTTGCACAAAATTCCATTTACGTAAAAATCCCAGATCCGCCGCGGCTCGTCGGCCGGATAGATGATCGGAAACGCCGCATTGCCCGTTTCCTGGTTCAAATCGGTGCCTCCGAGCGAAGCCATCAGCGCTCGCGCATCCGCCTCCAGGCTGAGATAAGCGGGATTGATCACGGCTCCGCCGCTGGTGGCGTCCGTTGGGGCGATGGTGTATGGCGGATAAGTTACCGCGCCCGGCAGATTCACCGAGGCGGCCTCAATGGCCGGGATCGTCAGCGGCGCGATCGTCCATCCGCTCGCGCCCGCGCTGACGACGTTGTATGTCGCGGTGTTGCCGGGACTGGACGTATCGACGGTCGTGTCGAACCAGCTTTTGGCCGGCCGAGTCGGATCCCACGCCGGAGCTTGAACGCCGAAAGCGGCGAGATAGCTCTGGCGGGTATAGGAAACAAAAAGCGCCAGCGATTGGATGCCGTAGCACTCCAGATCCGGCTGCGCGGGAACCACAGGTTGGCTGGTTGGGCTCATGCACCCGATGTGTCGCACGCCGGGCCTAGATCGCCGTCGGGGTGAATCGTGAAGTAAATGATTCGCAAACCCGTTGTGCGTCGTTTGCAAGCGGGATTCATGGTTAACCCCGCCACGCCCCCGCGATTTTACCGCTGGCTCCGCACCGCGACTTCTTACGAACTCGCCGACTGGCCTTTAAGCCACATCTCGGCCACCGGATCTGCGGCGATGTTGGTTCCGTTGGCGAACGCGGTGCTCACCTGGATCGATCCGGCCGGCGGACGGTTGGGATTGTAGGAATCCTGCCCCGGCATCGAAACGCCCGGCGCCACGCTTACCCCCGGCTGAAGCGCGGACGGGACCCACGTATAGCCCTCTTCCTGCCGCTGGATCATCGTGGCCAGCGGGTCCCAGCCCCAAACCATGATCGGCACGTCGATCGAATAGCCTTCGCTGGCGAGCTGCTGCGCCATTTCGCCTTTCTGATCGTCCGGAGCATAGCGCAGCGCCTGGACCGCGGCCGGCTGCGACGCCCAATATGCATCGGTCGGCGTTTCCGAGCTGGTCGCGGGCTGGGCCGGCGCGGCCGTTTGCGCGGCCGGCAAAACCGCCGTTCCAATGGACGCGACCGTTTTTCCAGTTTGGGACCCATTTTCGAACTGTTCCGCAACGGTCTTCACCGCGGAGCTGAGCTGTTCTGAAAATTCGCGATTCGAGTGCGTCTCGATCGTTCTGGCGATAATGAACTTTTCGGGATTTACCGGGCGCGCGGCGTTACTTCCGATCAGCATTGGCGATATTGCCTCCGCTGCCGGGAGTGCACGCCGCCTGCCAGTTATTGCGCGGGCTGGCGCGCGCCGAATTTGATGGTGATCGGCAGAACGCGATCGAACGGCTCCGCAATCAGTCGTAGCGTGAAGGAAGCGGGCGGCTGCGGCGCATCCTTGGGATCGAAGCGCACCTTAATGGTCGCCGTATCGCCGGACGGCACATCGGATTTGTCGAGCTCAGCGGTCAAACCGGGCAGTTTCGCCGTCGGATCGAGGTAAATTTTGATGGTTCCGCCTTCGTTGTTGTGAAAAACAATCTGCTCCGACGATGTTTTATCGAGCGGAAGCACCAGTTCCGTCTTATCGAGCACGGGCGACTGCTGTTGCTGCTTCAAAATCTCTTCGGCGCGCCGCTTCAAAGCTTCCGGGCTCAGATCGGGGACGTTTTGCGCGCCGCCTTTTCGCGCCACATTCGGATCCGAAGGGCCCATCGGGGTTGCCCAGCTCGTGCGCTGGTCCTCGTACCACATCCACTTGCCATCCTCGATCTTCCATTTGGTGTGCATCGGAACGGCGATCACGGTCTCCGGGAAATCATAGCGGGGTTTCCAGATGCGCTGGCCGGTGAGATCGACCTCGGCATGCGTGTCGTCGATGAATTTGATGCCGTCGATCTTGAAGGACTTGAACTGCACTTTTTGCGTGGCGAAATAATACTCCTTGGTGTCCTCGGCCACCATCTCATAGGCTTTGCTGAATTTGCCGTCCACGTGGTACTGAAAGAATTCATTCACGCGGGCCCGCAGAGCCTGCTCGGCTTCGGGCGAAGGCGTCTTGCTGTTGGATTGAGCAAATGCGGCGATGGGCAAAAAAAACCATGCGGCGAAAGAACGCATACGATTCTCCTTTGTTCAGGGTAGCATCCGGCCGCCGCGGTTACAGCCGTTACAACGCTGACGCCATCGCGCGCTCGCGCGTGCAAGGTTGCCGAAGCACGCTAGGCGAGATCGTCGTTCAACCGCTTGGGATGTTTGCGCTGTTTGCGCTTGGTTTTCGGTTCAATGGCCCGCGCCGGCTTCACCGGCCCGACGCGCTCGCGCGCGATCGCCCGCACTTCTTTTTCCTGATCGAACCTGTTTTTGCGGCGCTTCATGGCGGTTTCACCGGATCCTATGTGCTACACTACCTGACAAGGAGGCCATATGCTACGTTCGATCGGCTTGCCTGAGTTGTTGGTCATTCTGGCGGTGGCCCTGGTTCTGTTCGGCGGCAAGAAACTGGCCGACGTCGGCAAGGGCCTGGGCGAAGGGATTCGCAACTTCAAGTCCGGCTTGAAGGGCGACGAAAATCCGCCCCCCGCCGCGCGCACCGAGGAAAAGAAGCAAGCGTAAGGCTTCCGGCGCGGTTCGCGGTTGGAACACGCGCCTTTACCGGGCTCCGGATTAAACAGCGATGAAAGAAAAACCCCGCGTGAGCGCGAAAAGCTCCGCGGGGTTTTCTTCTGCCCGGTCTGTCCCGGTTAATGTGATTACTTCTTTTTAGGCGGGACGATGGCGTCCTTCACCGCCTTGGCCACGCGGAATTTCACGACCTTCTTGGCCGGAATCTTGATCGCTTCGCCGGTGGCCGGATTGCGGCCCATGCGCGCCTTGCGGTCCACACGCACCAGCCGGCCGACGCCGGGAAGCACGCACATCCCGTTCTTCTTGGTTTCGCGCACGGCCATCTCCGCATAGGCGATCATGAAGGATTTGGCGACTTTGTTCGGCACTCCCACGGCCGCCGCCAGCTCCTTCACCATCTGCGATTGCGTCATCTTTGCTGCCATATTGCTCCTTTGTCTGAGTCTCCCAAATGTACGTTTTTACGGGCGAAAACCCGCATTTGCTAGTTCATGATACGCGATCGGGAAACGCGATGTAAAGAGAAAAGTGCGGGAAAGGCCCGATTTTCGCGGCTCCGGCGCAGTTCCGCGCCTCCGCAAGCCCGGCCAAACGGCCCGCGCGTGTTTCGCAAGCCCGCTCGGTTGACTCTTACAACTCACTCTCCTAGAATGCTCACAGTGCCGGAATCGACGCGAATCGTTCGTTTTGCCAACTCCCAGGCAGGTCCCGCGGCCGCGATGGTTCCGGCCAAAGCCGCGGAAAGAGCATTTATCCCGGCCCGCGGGTGAAACACGGACTGTGGCCATCTCCAAATCAGTCGCGCCGGGCGCCGCCGTTGCGGCCGCCGTGGGCTATTACCGGTGGCGTATCTGCGCGCTCTGCTTTTTCGCCACCACCATCAATTACGTCGACCGCCAGGTGCTTGGCGTGCTCGCACCCTATCTTCAGCAGCACGTTTTTTTCTGGACCGAAATTCAGTACAGCAATCTGGTCAACGCCTTTCAAGCTGCGTATGCGATCGGTCTGCTGCTCGCCGGCGGCTTTGTCGATCGCATCGGCACGCGCATCGGCTACGCGGTTTCGATCGGCATCTGGAGCGCCGCCACCATCGGCGCCGCCGCCGCGCGCAACGTGCTCCAATTCGGCATCGCCCGATTCTTTCTCGGCCTCGGCGAATCCGGCAACTTCCCGGCATCGATTAAAACCGTCGCCGAATGGTTCCCCAAACGGGAGCGCGCCTTCGCCACCGGAATCTTTAACTCCGGCGCCAATATCGGAGCCGTCATCGCGCCCATTGTCGTGCCTTGGCTCACCGTAAACTACGGCTGGCAGTCGGCGTTTCTGGCTACCGGGGCGATCAGCGCGCTCTGGATCATTCCGTGGCTGGCAATGTATCGCCCGCCGCAAAAACACCCTCGCCTTTCCCCCGCCGAGCTGGCCTATATTCACAGCGATCCGCCCGAGGAGGCCGGCGCGAAAACAGCCTGGGCGAAACTGATCACCTATCGCCAGACCTGGGCGTTCCTGATCGGCAAATTCATGACCGATCCGATCTGGTGGTTCGTCATGTTCTGGCTGCCGAAATTTTTGGACGCGCGCTACCACCTTACCCTTACCGCGCTCGGCTGGCCGCTGGTGATCGTCTACAATTTCGCGACCATCGGCAGCATCGCCGGAGGATGGCTCTCGGCCGGATTCCTCAAGCTGGGCTGGACTCTGAACCGCGCCCGAAAAACAGCGATGCTTCTCTGTGCGCTGGCCGTCGCGCCGGTCGTTTTTGCCGCCTATACCAGCCATCTCTGGATCACGGTGATGCTGGTCGGCATCGCCACCGCCGCGCATCAGGGATGGTCCGCGAATCTGTTCACGCTTCCCTCGGATATGTTCCCCAAGCGCGCAGTGGCGAGCGTGGTCGGCATCGGCGGATTCGGCGGCGCGCTGGCCGGCGTGTTGATGTCCACCTTCACCGGCTTCGTGCTCGAATACACCCACAGCTACATGCCGATGTTCATCATTTCCGGATCAGCCTACCTGCTCTCGCTGCTGATCATCCATCTGCTTGTGCCGCGTCTCAACCCGGCCGACATCGATTCATGATCCTCGACGCGTTCCGGCTGGACGGAAAAAACGCACTGGTCACCGGCTCGCGCACCGGAATCGGGAAAGCGCTGGCGCTGGCGCTGGCCGAAGCCGGAGCGAACGTCGTTGTTCACGGATCGAAGCAGGACGGCCTGGAGGAAGTCTGCTCGGCGGCTCGCGCTGTGGGAGTGAAAGCCGCCGCCGTGCTCGCCGATCTCGCCGATCCGCAATCGCCGGATCGTCTGTTCGAGGGCGCGCTTCAGGAATTCGGTTCGCTCGACATTCTCATCAACAACGCGGGGATCCTTCGCCGTAGCCCCGCCGTCGATTATCCGGCCGGCGCCTGGAACGAAATTCTGCAAGTCGATCTTACCGCCGTTTTTCGTCTGTCGCAGCTTGCCGGCAAGCACATGCTCAGCCGCGGACGCGGGAAAATCGTAAACATAGCCTCTGCTCTTTCCTTCCAGGGCGGGCTTTTCGTCCCTGCCTATGCCGCGGCCAAGGGCGGCGTCGCGCAACTCACCAAGGCGCTGGCCAATGAGTGGGCCGCCCATGGCGTGAACGTCAATGCCATCGCGCCCGGCTACATCGAAACGGACGTGACCTCGGCTCTCCGCGCCGATCCTGTGCGCAGCCGCCAGATTTTGGAGCGAATCCCCGCCGGACGCTGGGGGGTCCCTTCGGATCTGGCTGGCGCCGCCGTCTTCCTTTGTTCCGCTGCGAGCGATTATGTGCACGGCGCCCTCCTGACCGTGGACGGCGGCTGGCTCTCGCGTTAGCAGCGGCCGCCGGGCTCATCTCTGCCGGCGGTCGCGTTACGTTTCGCTTTGGCCATCGGATTGCTGGAAATTTTACGGAGACAAAATGATGCCACGCCTTTACCGGATCTCAGCCCCGTTGCTCGCCGGCCTTCTGTTTACCGCTTGCGAGACGCGCGTCCGCGTCTACGATCCGTACCGCCACGATTATCACCACTGGGATGCCCATGAGCGCGTCTACTATGACCGATGGGCGCGCGAAACTCATCACGAAAACCGCGACTACGATAAGTTGAACGCCGATGAGCAGCGCGAATATTGGGAGTGGCGTCACCAGCATGGCGGCTAGGATGTTCGGCGAGGTTAAGAAATGAAGGACGATCTCAAACAGCGGCATATTCTCCTGATCGAGGATAACGAAGCCGACGCGATGATCACCAAAATGGTTCATGAAGAGGTGAAGCATTGCTCCTGGCTGGATGTGGTTTATAGCGGGGCTGAGGCGATTCGATACCTTCGCGGGGAGGGCAAGTACGCGGGCCGCCAGCGCCCCGACATTATCCTGATGGACATGACCCTTCCGGCGCAGTCGGGCTTGGATCTGCTCAAGGAAATCCGTTCTCTTCCCGGCTGCGAAAATTTACCGGTCGCCATGGTCTCCGGCTCCGATAATCCGCGGGACATTCGCCGCGCTTACGAGCTTGGCGCCAACTGCGTGATCAAAAAAGGGAGCACCTGGGAAGAGTATTTCCGCAAACTGGAAACGTGCTACAAATTCTGGTGCGTGGTCGCGGAACTCCCGCCGGAACGCAGCGAGGCGGCCCACTAACCTAAATCGCCCCCAGGCACCGCTCAATGGTATCCGCCGCGAAATCGGCCTGATCTTTGGTGATCACCAGCGGAGGGCTCAGGCGGATCGAATTGGGTCCCGCGCCGAGCACCAGGAGGCCGCGCTCAAAGCACATCTTCTCCAGGCGATCGCGCAGCTCCGGCGCGCGCTCTTTGGTCTCCTGGTCGCGGACAAGTTCGATTCCGATCATCAACCCCAGGCCGCGCACATCGCCCACCATGCGGAAACGCCTGGGCAGATCGCGCAAGCGGTTGAGCAGATGCTCGCCCACGCGAGCCGCGTTGTCGATCAGCTCCTTTTCGAGCAGTTCAATGGTCGCCAGCGCCGCCGCGTTCGCCACCGGATTGCCGCCGAAGGTGGATGCGTGCGCGCCAGGAGGCCAGTTCATCACCTCCGCGCGAGCGATGGTAGCGCCGAGCGGCAGGCCGCTGGCGATTCCCTTGGCCACCGCGATCACATCGGGAACCAGATCGAAGTGCTGGGACGCGAACATCCTGCCGGTGCGGCCCATCCCGCTCTGCACTTCGTCGGCGACGATCAGAATACCGTGCCGGTCGGCGAGGCGCCGCAGCTCGCCGAAAAATTTTTTCGGCGGGACCACGTAGCCGCCTTCGCCCTGCACCGGTTCGACGAAAATCGCCGCGGTATCTTCGGGAGGAAGTTTATGGCGGAACAGTTGCTCCTCGATCACCTTCACGCAATCCACCGCGCACTGATCCGGCGTCTGGCCGTAGGCGCAGCGATAGCAATAGGGATACGGGACATGATGCGCGCCCGCCATCACCGGGAAAAACTCCTTCTGCTGGATGCTTTTGCTGGCGGTCAGTGCGAGCGATCCCATAGTGCGGCCGTGAAAGGATCCGTAAAACGCGATGAACTGGCCGCGCCCGGAATGATAGCGCGTCATCTTTATCGCCGCCTCGATCGCTTCCGTGCCGGAATTACCGAAATAAACTCGCTTGGGTGCGCCGCCCGGGGCCAGGGACGCGAGTTTTTCGGCCAGATCCACCAGATTTTCGTAATAGAAATCGGTTCCGGACATATGGATCAGCCGTTCCGCCTGGGCCTGGATCGCGGCGACGATTTTTGGATGCGAGTGGCCGGTGGCGACCACGGCGATGCCGGCGGTGAAATCCAGAAACCGGTTGCCGTCGATATCCTCGACGATCGTGCCTTCGCCGCGCGCCGCCACCAGCGGATAACAGCGCGTATAGGACGGCGAAACAACCGCGCCGTCGCGCTCGATCACGGCGCTCGCCTTCGGTCCGGGGAGGGGCGTGACCAGGCTCGGAAGATCCGAGCGAACGGACTCCATCTTTTTCATCTTTTCTCTCCTCAATTGCGGTGGAAAAGGCCCTTTAAGTCGAAGGAAACCTCGGCTAGTCGCAACCGAACAGAGAAGGACGGGCCAAGGCAGGAAGAATCACAGGCCCATTCATAACCGAACTATATCAAACCGCGCTTTTCGAAAACAAACGAACGCAAATGCTTGAGCAAAAACTTAAAGGCGGATTCAGGGGAATGGTACGATAAGCGACTATGGCATCTCCGTCGACTGCCGCGCGTCAACCCGCCGCGCGTTTCCTGATCTGGTGGCCGGCCATCGTCATGATGCTGGGGACGCTGCTGAGCTATCTGGATCGCCAGATTCTCGCGCTGCTTTCGCCAACCATCCTCAAGGAAACTCATCTGTCCGCGCAGGCCTTCACGGAAACCATCAGCGCCTTCAGCTACGCCTACATGGCGGCGACGCTCATCTGGGGACCGGTGCTGGATCGCATCGGCCTGCGCCTGGGCATGCTGATTTCCTTATCGATCTGGATGGCGGCCAGCGCCAGCCACGCCTTCGTTTCGACCTTCCTCGGATTCGCAACGGCGCGCGCCGTGCTCGGCTTGGGTGAAGGCTCGATGTTTCCGGGCGGTTTTCGCACGGCCATGGATTCTCTTCCGGTCGACAAACAAGCCCGCGGCATCGCGCTGGCCTACAGCGGATCGTCGGTCGGCTCGATCATCGCGCCGTTTATTTTTATTCCGATTGCGCTCGCGGTCGGATGGCGGCCGGCGTTTCTGGTGACTCCGGCTCTGGCGCTGATCTGGCTGCTGATCTGGAGATTCACCGTAAATCCCGACAACTTCCTTCACAAGTCCGTCCCCGGGCGATTGAAGTTTCCGAGCTTTTTGGAGCGCCGCTTCTGGAGCCTGGTGGCGAGCTACGCGCTCGGCGCGTTTCCGGTCGGCGCCATCAGCTATCTTTCCGCGCTTTATCTTTCGCGATCGTTCGGGATGACGCAAAAAGAGTTGGGTTACGTCCTGTGGATTCCTCCGGCCGGGCTCGAAGCGGGATATTTCTTCTGGGGCTGGGTGTCGGATCGTTTCGCTCCCAGCCATCCGCGGCCGCGCTGGCTTTTTTTGCTGATGTCGGCGCTGTGCCTGCCGCTGGCGACAATCACCTGGTATCGCAGCGCGCCGATTGCCATTGCACTACTGGCGTTTACGCTGTTCGCTTCCGGCGGATTAGTCGTGGTCACGCTACGAACCGGCGCGCTCGCCTATCCGCCGAATCAAAAGAGCATGGCCGCGGGGATCGCGTCGTCGTCATTCTCGGCGGGCGTGGCTTTGTTACTGCCCATTTGCGGAAAATTTTTCGACGGCCATCAGTATGGGGAGGCATTCGCGATGGTCGCGGCGCTCCCGCTGCTGGGGACGCTCCTGTGGCTCGTCCTGGGAAAAGCGGAGGCGGCTTAAAGAGTCCCGGCGCTTCCCACGCCAGAATTGACAGATTTTGGACCAGGCTCTATGATGAAGGCATCACTGAGAAAGGAGGTGGTCCAGTCGAATGATACCTGGTAGTAAAGACTGCACTCAAAATACGCGTGAGGTGGCCGACTCTTAAAGTCGACGCTCCTAACGT
>JAJPHS010000174.1 GCA_021325175.1 Terriglobia bacterium | reverse complement strand
AAACCGCGCCGGTGCGCAGCGCGCCCTTGATCGCGGTACCGGGGACGTAGGCGCCGGAGGGCGACACGGCAAAGGTCGGGATGAATAAATTTTCCGCGCGCGCGCGCTCCCAGTACGGAATCGCCGAGGGATGTTCGAAAGGAATGCGCCGCCCGGCAAAATTTTGCGCAAATCCGCCCCAGGAGCCGAAATCGAGCTTCTCCGCCTTCTTCAATTGCGCCAGATACCCATCAAGGCGCGGGCCCTTGGCCAACAAACGAAAAATCCGGCGTTGATCGAGCACGTTCACATGATCTTTCCAGACCATGTAATCGATGGGGGCGAGTTTCTGGCCGTCTCCGATCAGGGTGGGAGTGAGACAGACGAGGCGGTATTTCACGACGCCCTCCAGGGGATCGCGACCGCGACCGCGAACCCCGCCCGGTACACCGGATGCGGAAAATTTTCCGGCGCGACATCCATGACGGCGCCGCGCGGCTCGCTGGCCGAAATGAGTACGGATCCTTCGGCGATCATGCGCGTTGGTTTTTTGGCGTCGCCGAAATGTTCGACGCGGCCGCCGCGCGTGGTCAGGGCGTAGCTGCCGCGCTGCCAGTCGATCGCGTCGGAGGCGCCGGGATGAAACAGCGATAACATCCACCAGCCCGTCTCGGAAGCTTCCACCGCCGGAAACAGCGCCGCGTCGCGCGAAACCGAGACCGCCGCGCGGCCCCAGCCGTTCGATCGCTCCCCGCCGAAACCGGAATCGCCCAGCAGGCGCAGCGCCGCCTCGACCGGACCCTGCCACGTTTCGCGCGCGCTTGCGTCGCGGAAGGCGATGCCCATCCACAATCCGGCGCCGGGGGCGAACTCCAGGCAGGCCGTCGAATGCGGAGCCACCGCTTCGCCCAGCCGGTCCACGGCCGCGCTCGATCGCACGGCGATGCGAAACGGCCCCGGCGATCCGCGGGGCACCAGGCATTCGCTGGGCCCGTCCACCACCCAGGCGTCTTCGGAAAGCGGGCGCGCATGGAGCAGATCGCCGACCGCGCTAAGCGGAACGAATCGCGCTCCTTTCCACCGGACCTTGACCGAGGCGGGCGGCGGCCAATGGCTGCGCGGCGGCACGACGAATCGATGCTCGCCTTGCAGCGGGAAGCATGACGTAAAACGGGCGGCGGGCTCGGCGGCGCGCGCGGTCGCATCGAGCCACGGTTCGATTTTTCCCAGGCGCGCCATGGCGTTCGAGACGGCGGAAAAAACCGAATCGCTATGGAAGACGCGATCCACGCGGTCGCGGTCGCCGGAGTCCGGCCCGATGCGCCAGGGCGCGGAGGGAAACAGATCGACCAGCAGATCCATCAGTTTGCAAGTTTTTCGGCGAATCCGTTGGCGACGGCGGATTGAATCGCGGCCAGATCGGCGCCGGCGGCCAGCTCGGCTTCGGCGCCTCCAGAGGAATAAAACGCGCGATTTCGCCAGGCGAGCTTAAGATTGGCGAAGCGCACACGGCCGCTGCCGCGCGATCCTCCGCCGCCGAGCGCGTCATCTTCGAGCAGCCGCAGCCCCTCGAACAGCCGCGCGGCCAGCGCCTTGTCCTCCTCGCACAACACGTCGAGCACCATGCGAATTTTGAAACGCGCGCCGGCCGGCACGCGCTCGAGCGTTCGCGGATTCGCCTGTGAGGTGATGCGGTCGATGGCGTTCTCGCTTTTGACCTCGGTAATTTCGTCGTCCAGGTTCTCGCGCATCTGGGCGGTGATGCTCTCCGGATCGAGAGGCGCATCGTACACCGTCAGCCGCGCGGGGCTCGCGGCGCGCATCTCGAAAGCCTCGCCTTCGACGCGCTCCACGCGTCCCGGGGCGCGCCCGAACAACAGACCGATTTCGTCGTCCGGGCGATCGCTCTGATGGATGCGGATCTCCTGGCCGCGCCGGCGCGAAAGATAAACCAGCTCGGCCGGCGAAGTCAGGCCCATCGCGTTTTCGAGCAGCGAACGAAGCTTGCCGCGCAGCGAGCTGCCGGGAATGTAGGGCAGCCCGAAGGCGTCCTTCACCACCGGATTATCGGCGCCGCCGATTTCAAGCGAGCCTTTGCCTGCGCCGATATGCAAACCGGTTTCGCAGTGCAGCTCGCCCGAAAGGATCAGTTTGCCCAGAAGCTGCAATTGTGTTTGAGCGGTATGTGTGCTCATTCGTCCTCGTTATTCGTTATAGGCGACGATCGCTTCGAATAAATCCTTAAAACGTTCGTAGCCTTTCGCGTCGTTCCTGCGGGTGACCTGCAACAGCAGCCGTTCGAGCGCGTCCAGGCTGCGCAGCGAATGCCGCGCGATGGTGTAGGCCAGCCGGGCGCGCAGCATCACGAACTGATGCTGCTTCTCATTTTCCGGAGCCCGCACCGCGCGCCGGACGGCGTTATACAATCGCCGCAACTGGCTCTTGGTGCCCGAATCCATGTCGCGCATGCGCGCCACGATCGCGTGGGCCTGATTGTCGAGATACAGGCTGTCGGAAATCAGTTTTTCGAGCTCGATTTCCGGAGGTCCCTCGAAGGGACGTCCGCCGGGACGCCCGCCTTCGCGCTTCTCGCCGCGATCGCCGCCGCGGCGGTCGTCTCTACGATCGTCACGGCGTTCGCCGCCGGGCCGCTCGGGGCGGCGCTCGTTGCGCTGCTCGCCCGGCGGGCGCGGCGGGCGATCCTCGCGGCGCTTCTGCTCCTGCTTGGGCGGCTCGGTGCGTGGAGGCTCCGGCGGGGGTGGTTCGGTTTTCGGCGGCTCCCGCGGCGGGGGCTCTTTTTGCGCCGGTTCTTTCTCGACTACCGCAGTCGCTTCCTGTTGAACTTCTTCGTCTGCCATGCAAAAATCCTCAGTTTCTTTCGCCGCCTCTGGCGCGGCGTCATCGGACGGCGCCCGGAATGACTATTCCGCCGACAACCTCGCCCATTCTAGCGCCACGCGACCGGCGGGCCGCAACTTCACGGTCACCGCGCTGCGGCCGATCAGGTCCGCGATCAGGCCGCTGCGCGCTTTTTGAAAATCTCCGCGTTCGGACGCGCCTTCGGGCCGCGCCGCGCCTAAAATGCGCCGGATACGACGATGATAGCGCCAGGGACGCTCGCCGCCCATCCTGCGGGCCTGCCGGCGCGACATCTTGGACTGCGTTTCGCGATAAATGCCGCACAGATCGCGCAAATACTGAGGCGAGCAGCCGAACTCCGCGATCATGCGCATCAGCGATTCTTTCAGATCCGCCGCCTCGGCGAACTGTTTCCATTCAAGCGTCCGGCCCAGCAGCCAGATACAGTCCTTGTCCGCCGATTTGGCCGCTTCAAGCCGCTCGCCGGCTTCTTCAAACACCGCTCCGAGCGAAGCGTCCACGGCCGGGGCGAGCGCCAGGGCCATGCTGATCGTCTTGCCTTCCGGCCCGGCGAAATCCTTGAGATTCGTCTCCGTGAAGCGATGGAACAGGCGCTCGATCTCGCGCGCAAGGCCGATCAGCGCGTCCCAGGCGCCATAGACCGCGAAATCGTCGCCGGCGGAATAAATCACGGTGACTTTGCGCCAGAATTCGGGCATCGAGCACAGCACTTCAAGCTCGCCGGCGAAGAACTGCTTGTACATCACCGAAAGCTGGATGTGTTCCTCGATGGTCTGGGCGCGGCGAATCCGGATTCCGAAATTATCGACGTCGCCGCGCAGCACTCCCCAGGTGTGGAGTCCGGTGGCGCGCGCCGCGAGCGTGGAGGTCGAAGCCGGTTCTCGGCCATCGTCGCTGGGCGCGGCGTGGCGGGCAAACGGCAGCGCGTCGGGTTGCGATCCAGCCAGGCTCCAGACGTGCTTGCCGCTGGTAGTCAGGATGCGCCCCGGCGTCTCCGGAGACCATCCGGCCGACTCGGCGTCGCGCAGCTTCATCCCGAGTTGTCCGGCGAAATAATCCTGCGCTTCCGGGTTCGCGGTGACCGGCTCCGCGTTGAATCCGCCCTTTTCAAGCGGCGTTCCGCGGCGATGATTCATCGCTTCTCCCAGACGACGGCGCACATCGCTCCAGTCGCCGAGATTTTCGGTGGCGCTCCACAGCAGCCGCAGCAATCCATCGCTGAGCGCCGCGATTTCCCGCGCCGCCGCTTCCAGAAATGCTTCGGCCGCCGCGCGCGATTCTTCCGGAAGAACCACCAGAAACTGCCCGCCGCCGCTTGATCCGAGAAGAATTTTGGCGAGTCCCAATTCGGCCAGCAGCGCGCGCGGCAGCACTTCGCTTAAAAGGCTGATCCAGTGGGAGCGGCCGGTGAAGACCTGATCGTGGTCGCGCTCGGCCGGCGCGAACAGAAATTCGTCGATACCGAGGATTTTTCCTTGCAGGAAGACTTGCACGGACATCGTGGCGAAATCAACACTTTAGCACGCGCGGCGGCCGGGCGGATCGCGGGCGATAAACTTTTTTTTTAGCGCGCCGCGAGGCTCGCCTGCCTGGACTCCAACTCAAGCAGCGCTTGCTTGATCGGCAGCCCGCCGCCGAATCCGGTCAGCTTGCCGCTCGCGCCGATCACCCGATGACACGGGATGACGATCGGAATCGGATTCTGCCCGTTCGCCGCGCCCACCGCTCGCGAGGCTTTCGGATTGCCGACGCGTTTCGCCAGTTCGCCATAGGAGATCGTTTCGCCGTAAGGGATTTCGCGCAAGCGCCGCCAGACGCCGCGCTGGAACGCCGTGCCCTCCGGCGCGATGGGCAAATCGAACTGCTCGCGTTTTCCGGCGAAATATTCGCGCAACTGGCGCGACGCCTCGCCGACGGGACCGCGCGGCGATTCGCGCCAGGACGGCTCCGGACGCGCGGGCTTGCCGTTTTTCGGAAATTCGATACGCCGCACGGCCGCTTCATCGCCGGCGATCAGCAGCGTGCCGATGGGAGTTTCGAGATAAACGTAATTCATTGACAGCTCCTCCAGAAATACATGGCCGCGTAGGCTCGCCAGGGACGCCACGCTTCGGCGTCGCGCGCGACGGGACGCAGGTAAAGGTCGCCGGCGGGAAACGCGTCGGGCTCGCCCAGGCGCATCGCGATGTACTGCGCGGTCCACGGTCCGATGCCGGGAATTTCGGTGATCACGCGCTCGAACTCCTCCGGCGGGAGCGAGGAGTCGAATGGAATTTTTTTCAGCGCGGCGGCCTGGGCCAGGCCGCGGATGGATTGCGCACGCTGCCGGGTGAGCCCGAGCGGCGCCAGATCGGCTTCGGCGAGCGATTGCGGCTCGGGAAATAAGAAGCCTCCGTCGAAGGGCTGGCCAAAGGCGGCGGCGACGCGCCCGGCAAGCGTCGAGGCTCCTTTGACGCTCACCTGCTGGCCGAGGACCGCGCGGACGGAGATTTCGAAGCCGTCCCAGCAGCCCGGCACGCGCAGGCCGGCGTATTCGCGAACGATCGGCTTCAGGCGGGGATCGCGCTTCAGGTGCGCGGCGACCTCGCGCGGGTCGGCGCCGGCGTCAAAAATTTTGCGCACGCGCTCCACGATGCGAAACAACGGCGCCGGATCGGGATAGCGGATGCGCAGCTCGAGCGAATTCCTGTCGCCGGGACGGACCGAGATTGCGCCGGGGCGGCCATCCAGATATATCGTTCGACGATATTCTTCCGCCGTCGCCGTTTCGACGCCGGGAATGGCGCGCGGCGCGAGAAATCCCAGCAGCGAGTGCCAATCGTAAGGCGGCCGGTACGCCAGACGAAATTTATAAACGCCCGGCTCATGAGCGTTTTGCGGGTTCGATTTGCGCAGCTCGCGCGGCGCGCGGCCGTATAATTCCCCCAACGTCGCATTGAAGCGGCGGATGCTGCCGAATCCCGCCGCCAGGGCGATCTGGGTCATGGGCAGGTTCGTCTCGTCGATCAGCTTTTTGGCGAAATGCACACGCCGCGTCCGCGCCACCGCGACCGGCGTTGCGCCCAGGTAACGAAGAAACAGGCGCCGCAGATGGCGCGCGCCGATGCCCAGCCTCGCCGCTAAATCCTCGACGCCGGAATTATCGAGCGCGCTTTCTCCGATCAGCTTAAGCGCGCGCGAAACCGTCGCGCTCGTTCCCAGCCAGGCGGGCGTGCCGGGCGACGCCTCCGGGCGGCAGCGCAGGCACGGACGGAATCCGGCTTCGGCCGCGGCGGCCGCGCTCGGAAAATAGCGGACGTTTT
>JAJPHS010000083.1 GCA_021325175.1 Terriglobia bacterium | reverse complement strand
CGGAGGCCAAAGTTTACAAGCTCGACGATCAGGCCAAAGTCGTCGAGCACGCCGGCCACAAGGTGATCGTCAGCGGGACGCTCGATGGCGACACGATCAAAGTGGAAGCGATCAAGATCGACGCCGGTTGCGTGCTCGGCCCGACAGGCTGCCAATAGTTTCCGCCGCGGTTCAGCGCGCGCCGGCGCTGAAAATCATGGCGTGCTGCGACGGCAGAACATCCAGAACCCGCTCCAGCTTGAATCCGAAAGATTCGATTTCGGAGCGAAGCTCCTGGGCGCTCATCGTGGCAACGCCGGCGGTGGGATCATCGTCCTCCCGCTCCTTCGCATATTCGACCACAACCAGGCGCCCGCCCGGTTTGAGCGACCCGCGAATGGCCGTCATCATTTCGCGCGGATGCGAAAATTCATGATACGCGTTCGCCACAAACGCCAGATCGATCGTCGCGGGCGGAAGCTTCGGGTCGGTTTCCGTGCCCAGCACGAGCGTGATGTTTTCGAAATTTCGTTTCGCGATTCGATCGAGCATTTCCTGGCGAATTTCAACCGCGATCACTTTTCCGTTTGGACCGGTGCGCCGCGCCAGCCGCCACGTAAAATATCCCGTGCCCGCGCCGACGTCGGCGATGGTGTCGCCGGGCTTGATCGGCAAATTATCGAGCAGCGTGTCGGGCATCTCCTGGCTGTCGCGATTGGCGCGGTCGAGCCAGGCGGCGGAATCGGCGAAGGAACTCGATTCGCGTTCCCGCGTCATGGAAGGATGCGGGTCCGCGGCGCCGCGCAGCGTTTCGAGATACGCCACCACATCGGCGATTTCGGCCGCCGACAAGCGCCGTGCGTAGGACGGCATCAGCGAGCGCTCTTCTCGATGCAGATCTTTTAAATTGTCCTTGAGAAACGATCGCGGATTGCCGTCCGCGTCGCGGATCTGAACGGAAAGATCGTCTTCATTGAGGACGATCCCCTCGATTCGCTCGCCTCGCTTCGTCGTGACGACTGCGGTGCGGTAAGGTTTGGCGATTTCCGCGTCGGGATTCAGCAGGGATTCGCGCAGCGATTCGGGCGTGCGCTGGACGCCGATTTCGGTAAGCTCGGGCCCGAGGCTGCCGCCGCGATTGTCGATCGAGTGACAGGTAAGGCACCGGCCTTTCCCCTCGAAAATGGATTTTCCGGCCGCGGCGTCCTGGGCCGCAAGCGGGAGAACACAGGCCAGACAAAGCAGGACAGGACGAACCCCGCGCGCGGCGTACATCACAATCCAAACGTGATG
Organism: Terriglobia bacterium; assembly: GCA_021325175.1. Lineage (GTDB taxonomy): Bacteria > Acidobacteriota > Terriglobia > Bryobacterales > Bryobacteraceae > Palsa-187. The sequence continues at coordinate 18,415 of JAJPHS010000083.1, read as the reverse complement.
ATGACGTCGCCGACCGCGAGCGAAATATACTGCTTCCCGTTGACGAGATAGCTGATCGGCGCGGCGTAGACACGATCGTTGCCGGAGAAATACCACAGCCGCTCCCCGGTTCGCGCGTCGAGAGCGAATACCATGCCCTCCAGCGTACCGCCGAACACCACGTTTCCGGCCGTAGCCATCAGGCCGCCCCAGGGAGGCGTGACCACTTTGTATTCCCACTTGGGAACGCCGGCCAGCGGATCCATCGCCACCACCTTGCCCCAGCTCTCTTCCGGGGCGAAGCGCTGCCGCGGATTACCGCCCATATTCGTCCCGGGAAGATTTCCGCCGGCGCCAAACACGCCATTGCCCGGCGCTGGAGGCGCGCCGCCGCGCCCGCCGCCCGCCGCATCCGGACGCGCGGAGCTGGTGGATGCGGCCGCCGTGGCCGCGCCGGCTTCGGTCGGCGGTCCTTCGTCTCCGGGCGCGTGGCGCACCGAATTTTTCGAGAAACGGCGCCGCTCGTCGCGCGCGAAGATATAGAGCAGCTTGGTCAATGGGCTATAGCTGTGCGCCATCCAGTTGGCCCCGCCGTCGACGCCGGGAAATACGGTATCGATCCCCTCCGGAGTCGGATCGTTGCCGGGGATCACCTCGGGGCGGCCTTTATCATCGAATCCCTTGGCCCACGTCTGCCGCACGAAGCTCTTTGCGAAATAAAATCCGCCGTTATCGCGATCGAGCAGATAGAAAAAGCCGTTGCGCGCGGCCCAGGCGACCAGGTGGCGATTGGCGTCGCGATACGGCGCATCGAGCAGAATGGGGATCTGCGTCGCATCCCAATCGTGCGTGTCGCTCGGCGTGAACTGAAAATACCATTTAAGCTTGCCCGTATCAGGATCGAGAGCGAGCACGGAGCAGGAATAAAGATTATCTCCCGCGCGGAAATCCTTGTTGTAATCCGGCCAGGGATTGCTGGTCCCCCAGAACAGTGTGTTGCTTTCCGGATCATAAGAGCCGGTGTTCCAGGTGGACACGCCGCCGGTTTTCCAGGAATCGCCGGCCCAGGTTCCGAAATTCGGCTCGCCCGGCTGCGGGATGGTGTGGAAGCGCCACAGGCGTTTGCCGGTGGCGGCGTCGTAGGCGTCGAGGAAGCCGGAAATCGGGTGCTCGCCGCCGGCCATGCCGACGATCACTTTATCTTTGACCACCAGCGGCGCGCCGGTAGCCGCGTAGCCGCCCGATTCATCGTATTGGCCCATCTTCGTTTTCCAGATTTCCCGGCCGGATTTGGCGTCAATCGCGACCACGTGCATGTCGAGCGTGTTCATGAACAGCGTGTTGCCCAGAATCGCCAGCCCGCGGTTCACGCGGCCGCAGCAGTTATACGTCCGCTCTGGATTTTTGTAACTGTAAGCCCAAAGAACGCGACCGGTTTCGGCGTCGACGGCGAAAACGTCATTTTCCGGGCGCGTCAGGTACATGATGCCGTTGACGACCAGAGGCGTAGTTTCGAACTTCTGCTCGTGCCGGCCCTGAAAAAGCCACTTTACGCGCAGATTTTTGACGTTTTCGGTGTTAATTTGATTCAAACGGCTGAAACGCCACCCGTTGTAGGTGTTCGAATACATCAGCCAGTTGCCCGGTTCCTGATCGGCCTTGAGCAGCCGCTCATAACTGACGGGCAAGCCGGGAGTCTGGGCGCCAAGCGGGATCGCAACCGCCAGCACCGCAAGCATTCGAGCAATCTTCATTGAGCACCCCGCAAGGAATGGAGATAAGAAACCAAGTCATCGAGATCTTTTCGGGACAAGGAGGTATAGCTTGGCATGAGCGACGGCTTGTCGTGGCGAATCTCGCGGATGTCGGCTTTCAGGAACGACCGGAGATTATCATCCAGATCGCGGACCTGAATCGAAATGTCATCTTCATTGAGGCGAATCCCGTTGATGGTCTGGCCGCTTTTGGTCACCACTTGAATTGCGCGATATTGAACGGGAATATCGGCGTCGGGTTTGACGATCGACTCTTCGATATATTTCAGATTGCGCCGGCGGCCGACGTCGCTTAAATCCGGCCCGATCGCGCCGCCTTGTTTGTCGATCGAATGACAGCTCGCGCAGCCGCTTCTGGCGTAGACCTGTTTGCCCGCTCCGGCATCTCCGGGCGCCACTTCTTTTGCTCCCTGCGAGCCGATGCTCTTGACGAAGGCGACCAGCTTCCAGGCCTCGTCGTCATTGACGCCGGTCGCGGGCATCTCCGTGCCGCGAACGCCGTAGCGAATGGTCGAAAACAGATCGTTGTCGGAGGAGCCGTGCTGATATTCACCGGTGGTCAGATCGGCGCCGCGCCCGCCCTCGCCGTGACTGCCATGGCAGTAGGCGCAGTAGGTTTGAAATAAAGCCGCGCCGTCGGCCGCGCCGGCGGTGTGCTGCTGCGCAGCGGCGTAAGGCATGGCGAGGCAAAGAAATCCAAGCGATGGAGCAAGCCCCGAACTCCGATGGAAAAATTTTGCTTTCATAAACGTTCGCGAAGTTGCCGGGTGTTGGACCGCCGCCCGCCTTGGCAGCGGTCCAGATCAAACCTCAGAAAATCAGCTTCAATGCCAACTGCATCACTCTGGGCGTGAAGCCGATGTTGGTCGCCGTGATCTGGCCGAAAGCGCCCGCGGTCGTCGGTCTGCCCGTGGCATCCGAAGCGGTCCACGAGGAGATGGTCGAATTCGGCAGCGAAAAATTCGGCGTATTGCTGATATTGTAAGCCTCGGCGCGGAACGACAACCGGTATCGTTCTTTGATCGGGAAGTCCTTAAACAGGGATAGATCGACCTCTCTCCAGTTCGGGCCGTAGCATCCGGCTCGCTGCTCGTTGCCCGGATGGCCGATCGGCTGCTGATAGAAAGCATTGAGATTGATCCATTGATGAATCGTCGGATTCGCCACTTCGCAGGACTGCCCGGCGACCATATTAGGCCGGTCCGAACTCACGTTCGGCAGATTGATCAGGTTCTGTCCCGCCATCACCGTAAAAGGCTCGCCCGATTGCCAAAAGAAGATGCTGTTGGCCTGCCATCCGCCGATGACCTGCTTCTGCCATCCGTGCGCCGTCTTGCCGAACGGCAATTCGTAATTGATGCGTCCGGTTACCTTGTTCTTAAATTGAATGTTGGACGGACCCCAGTCATAGCCGCGATTGTTCACCACCTGGTCCAGCGTCTCGGCGATATCGGTGAGGCTGGTCAGATTGCGGTTGAACACATAGCTCGCGTTCACCGTGATGCCCCTCGAATAGCGCCGGTCGAAGATGAACTGCGCGGCGTTGTATTCGCTGGCTCCGCCGGTGCCGTACAGCGAGATTCCGGTGATGTTCGGCAGAGTCGCAATTCGCAGATAACTCGGGGTCACAGACGAGCCCGACGGCGCCGGAAGATTGGCATTCTGCACGTATTGAAGGTGCCGGCCGAGCGCGCCGACGTAGGCGACGGTGAACACGTTGCCGCCGATCTGCTTCTGGATCGTGAAATTGTACTCGATGAGTCTGGCGCCAGGGTAATAATCCGACTTCGCGCTCAGCGAGGAGTTTAATCCTCCGGCGACGGGCCCCAATAGCTGCGGAATGTTCGGCGGAATGATCGGCGGAGGCCCGTTCTTCAACTGCCCGATCCCCGCCGGGCAAACGGAAGATCCGGTCAGCGCCGCCGGCGAGCAAGTGAAGTTGACGGTGACAAACGGTGGATTTGGCAAGTTTAGCGCGCCGGCGGCATAATCCTGCTGGAAATAGCTCATTCCAAAGCCGCCGCGCAGCACGAACCCCTTGCCGGCGCTATAGGCGTAGCCCAGGCGAGGCTGCCACTGCTTCCAGTTCGGCTGAACGCACGCCACTCCGCCGATGCAGAAGGTATTGGTGTCGATCTGATAATTCGAACGCTGGTTTGTGGCGCTGGTGAGCTGGCCGATATGATCCCAGCGCACGCCGAGGTTCAGGGTCAGGTTGCGCAGCACATGCCAGTCGTCCTGCACGAAAAAGTGCGGTTCCCAGGTCCGATAGTATTGGAACTGGTACGGGAACTGGCGGGTAATCGTGGTCGGCACGCCTTCGAGGAAGCTGGCGAGGCTGAAAGGAGGGCCGCCGTTGGAGCCAGGGAATTGGTTGATCACGGTCGCGGCGCTCCAGGTGAACTGGCCCGTGCCGTTTTGGATTTGGTAATAATTCTCCTGACGCCGGATGACTCCGCCGCCGAACTTCACGTTGTGCGTGCCGTGCGTCCAGGTGAAAATTCCTTCCTCCTGGAAGTTATTGTTGATTTCATAGATCGGCACGGAGGTGCAGTCGCCCAGCGTGTTACAGCTCCCCGTGCCGGTATAGCCCTGGATATTTACATTCAACAGGCCGGACACGTACTTGTTCACGTCCGCGCCGGGGATTCCGAAAATATTCGACAGATTGGTCCCCTGATTGGCCGACAGCGTCGCGATATTCAGGCGCATAAAGCCTTGCTTGTACTCCATCACCAGCGTCGGGCTGAAAATGTGCACGTAATCGAACATGTACGCCTGCGAGTTCTCGGTCGAGTTGCCGGGATAAATTCCGTTTCCGGGATTCACAGTAATGTTGCCGACCTTCACCGGCGGAAACAATGTCGGATAAACAGTCGTCGTTGGATTATAGGTGAACCGCCCGAAGATGCTATTGGCTTCATTGAAATGGTGGTCAACGCGCCCGTCGATCGCCTTACTGTAATACTGATTGTTTACATTGCCGGTATAGTTCGCGCTTGGCGGCGCGCCGGGAATGTTCGCGGCCGGTAAAAGCTGGAGATACTCAATCGCTACAGGATCGAGCATCGTCGGCGGGATGACCGGAGCGTTCGGGAAGAAATTGCGGACGTCGGAAAAGTCACCGGGGTGCGCTTTTTCATAAGCCGTCGCGGTGGCGAGCAATCCGGTGTTCTTTCCCTGAATGAGGCGAAGAACTTCCATGTCGCCGAAAAAGAACGTCTTATTTTTCTTGATCGGCCCGCCGAGACTGCCGCCGAATTGGTTCTGCCGGAACTCGGGCACCGGGATACCGGCGCCGTTGGCGAAAAAGTCGTTGGCGTTCAGCTTATCGTTGCGGAGATACTCGAACACGTCGCCGTGAAAGTCGTTGGTGCCCGATTTTGTAATCAGGTTGATCACCGCGCCGCCCGCGCGTCCTTCGTCGGCCGGATAATTGTTCGTATCGATCTTCACCTCTTCGATAGAGTCAATCGAAGGACGGTACAAAATCGATAGCTGTTCGCGCTCGGTGTTATCCAAGCCGTCCACCAAATTGTTGTTAAAAGTCTCATTTTGCCCGTTGACCACCACTGCCGACGTTTGCCGCCGGTCATCCGGCCGGGTGCCGCTGATGATCGAGTTGGAAGGCCCCGCCGCCGCGCCGGGCGCTGTTTCGACCAGCGTGATGTAATTGCGGCCGTTCAGCGGAAGATCCTGCACCGACTGCGCCGCAACCGTATCGCGCATGGTCGAGCTGTCGGTTTGCAGCGCCGGCGTGGTCGCCTGCACTTCGACCACCTGGTTGGTTTCCCCAACCTGAAGCTGCGCATCGGCGCGGGCGCGATCGCCAGCCACCACCGTGAGGTTGGTCACAAATTTCTTGAACGCCGGAGCTTCCACGCTGACCGTGTAAGGTCCGATCGGCAGCAGATTCAGAACATAATCACCCGCTCCCGTGGTGATCGTGGTTCGGATTTCCCCGGTGGCGGTATTTTGGGCGGTGACTTTGGCGTTGGGAACCACCGCCCCAGCCTGGTCGGTGACGGTACCGACAATATCGGCGGTGATTGTTTGGCCGAAGACATGACCCGATATCAGTAAAGCCGCGATCGAGGCGGCAAAGCACACATGAGACAGACTTTGTTTCACAAAACCCCCTTTTCCTAAAACTCCCGTTTCGACGACCGCCGGGTCATTTCGCCTCGTGAAAATAATGATGGCGGTTTTCTGTTTTTACCCTCGCGAAGGCAGTCTCCGGATTCGCTGCTGCTCATATCCTAATCGAGATGCTCCAGATTGGAAAGGATCGACCAACAAGGTGGCGAGGTTTGGAACAGGGCAATTCGGAGTGACGAAGCTTCACGGTCCCCCTCCAGCGAGGTTCCCACGAGTGCCACACGCAGGAAATCTCGACAATCTTCCGCCAGGATTGGCCTTAGAACCAAGTGTCAAAAGGTATGTAACTGCCTGTTACGTCAGGTAACGCCCATCTGCCACGGCTTTCAACGTGCATTCCGGAAAAAATGACGTACACTGTAGTCTGCCATGTTGTGCGACATTCGAATTGCCGTAGCGGCAATGATTTGGGTTTGTTTGCCGACTTGTCTTATCGCTCAGAAGAATTCCGAATCGGCGAGTCCGGCGGCGATCGCCGGATCGAAAGAGGATCCACAGGCGGTCGAGCGGGGCGCCAAGGCGTATGCCGATAACTGCGCCGGATGCCACGGACCGAAGGCGAGAGGCAATGTCGGCGCACCGGACCTGGTTCGCTCCCTGCTGGTGCTGGACGACGAAAAAGGGATTCTGATCGGGCCGGTGATCCGGAACGGCCGTCCCGACGCGGGAATGCCGAAACTGAATCTCACCGAGCAGCAGATTTCCGACATCGTGGCCTGGCTGCATGTGCAAACCTACGCGGCCGACCATCGGACGACCTATGAATTTTTGGATGTGCTGACCGGGGACGCCAAAAAAGGCGAGGTCTATTTCAACCAAAACTGCACCGCGTGCCATTCCGCCACAGGGGATTTGAAAGGAATCGGCAAGCGCTATGATCCTTTTACCTTGCAGGGTCGCTGGCTACAGCCGCGCGGAGGCGGAAGGGGAGGGCGCGGCGGCGAAGCTGTTCAAACTTCAAAGCGCGCGGCGATCACGGTGACGGTGACCCTCGGCTCCGGGCAGACGGTTTCGGGCGAACTGGTGCGGTTGGACGATTTCAACGTCGCGCTGCGCGATGCGGCGGGCGAATATCATTCTTATACCCGATCGGGCGAGAATCCCAAGGTGGAAGTTCACGATCCGCTGAAGGCGCACACGGATTTACTCAGCAAGTACACCGATCCCGATATCCACAATGTGACGGCCTATCTGGCCAGCCTTAAATAAGATGCCGCGATTCCTCTTTTTCGTATTGACGATGGCCGCGAGCGCGCTCGCGCAGGATTTGACCTCGCGGGAGCTGGTGAAACCGCCGGCCGATATGTGGCCGACCTACAATGGCGATTATTCGGGGCAGCGCTTCAGCCCGCTCAGCCAGATCAACGACAAAAACGTTCATCACTTGAGCATGGTGTGGGCCAGCCGGTTTACCGGCGCGGCGGCGGATCGGGTGGTGATCAAATCGACGCCGCTGCTGGTGAACGGCATTCTGTATTTCACGTCGCCCAATAATGTTTGGGCCGTCGATGCGCGCAGCGGGCAGGAACTGTGGCACTATCACTATCCTCCAAACACAGGCAGCACCATCGGCAATCGCGGCGTCGGCATTTACGGGCACTGGCTCTATTTCGAATCTCCCGACAGCCACCTGGTGAGCCTGGATGCGCGAACCGGCGCCGAGCGATGGAAGGTGGAGATCGCCGATCCGAAGCTCGATTACACGTCAACAGTCGCGCCGGTGGTGATCGGGAATCATATCGTGGTCGGCATCGGCGGGGATCATTTAGATAATCCCGGGTTCCTTCAGGCGCGCGATCCGGAGACGGGCGCGCTGCAATGGAAATGGAACACGACGCCTCGCAAGGGCGAGCCGGGAATCGAGACCTGGCCCGATGAATACGCGGCGGCGCATGGAACCGGGCAGCCGTGGATGCCGGGCACCTACGATCCGGAGCAGAATCTGTATATCGTCGGGACCGGCAATCCCAATCCGGTGATGGCGGAGCAGAGCCGCAAAGGCGACAATCTTTATACCTGCTCGATTGTGGCGCTGAATCCGGATACCGGGAAGCTGCAATGGTATTTCCAGGTATCGCCACACGATACGCATGACTGGGACGCGGCCGAGACGCCCATTCTGTTCGACGGCGTGATCGACGGGCAGAAACGCAAGCTGGTGGCGCAGGCGAGCCGCAACGGGTATTTCTTCGTGCTCGATCGGACGACGGGAAAACGCATCGTCAGCGTACCGTATATCGAGACGCTGAACTGGACCAAGGGAGTGAACGAAAAAGGCCAGCCGATTCCGAATCCGGCCAAGGTCCCGAAGCCCGATGGCGTGCTGGTTTCGCCCTCGTCCAATGGCGCGACGAACTGGCCCGCGCCGAGTTTCAGCCCGCAAACCGGGCTGTTTTATGTGGGCACGAGCCGGTCCTGGAGCATGTTCTATCTGACCGACACCGATGAGCGGCCGGAAGGATGGGCGGGGCTCGACAATACGGTCGGCAATTACGGCAATGCGCTGCTGGCGCTCGATTATCACACCGGGAAGGTGGTGTGGAGGCATGACTGGTTCGGCGGAAACGGCGTGGTGAGCAATCTGAGCACGGCGGGCAACCTGCTGTTCACCAGCAATCAACTGAACCTGATTGCGTTTCAGGCGGCGACGGGAAAAATTTTGTGGCACGCCGCGCTGATGGCAGCGCCGAGCGCGGGGCCGATCAGCTACATGCTCGACGGCAAGCAGTATGTGGTGGTGGCCGCGGGAGACGGGTTGTATTGTTTTGCGTTGAACGATCCGGCGCCGTAGAATACTCCGCCGGAGCGGAAGGAAAAAAATGAAACAAATCCTGGTTAGCGCGCTTTTATGGTGTCTCGCGGCTTCGGCGCAGCAGCGGCCCCGGTTGGTCGGTATTTCGCATATCGCCGTGCGGGTAAAGGATCTGAACGCGGCGCGGCATTTCTACGGCGATCTGCTCGGTTACCAGGAGGCGTTCACCGTCCGGAAGGACCATACGGCGGTGATCGAAGGTGGGCTGCCGCAGGACCAGGTGAACGCGGTCTTTTTCAAAGTCAACAACCGGCAGTACATTGTCGTGATGCCGGAGACTTCGCCGGATCAGCCCCGCTATGTCGATGCTGCGATTGAAACCGACGACGTCGAAGCGATGCGGCTGTATCTGCGCTCGATCGGCTACGCGGCGCCCGATAAAGTGGAGCGAACGCCGACCCACGATCTGGCATTTCATATTAAAGATCCCGACGGGAATTCGTATGAAATCATGCAGTACACGCCGGAAAGTCTGAGCGTGCGGACCGTGGGGAAATTTTTGGGCGACCAGCGCGCCTCGCATCGGATTCTGCACGTCGGAATTTCAATCACGAAGCAGGAGACCGCCGATTTTTATCTGAAGGGATTTTCGCTGCGGGAGTTCTGGCGCGCGGACCCGTCGATGTCGCAATTGGGCACCAAAACGAAGAAAGCGCCGCCGCCCGGCCCGCTGTACGCGAATCTTTCGAATCTGAAGCTGCCCGAAGGCGACGATTACATCGAGTGGAGCCTGTCGCACGGCCAATCGGCGAACAAAAAAGGTCCCGCATCGGGCGGCGGGCACATCGCCCTGCTGGTGGACGACATGGCGAAAGCGGTCGAGTTCGTGAAGGCGAAGCCGGCCTGGAAGGATTATGCTCGCGCGGCGCAGCAGGAAGCGCACACGGGAGTGAATCATAAATGGCAGGGCAACTTTTTCGATCCCGACGGCACCCGGTCGGAGTTTATGGAGCCGGATACGGCGGACGGGCTTCCGTCCCCAATGTCGCACGCGCCCTATTATCCGGCGTCGAAATGACCGCCATTTGAGCGGCGGCCACAGCTCGATTTTGTTAAATGCTCCAGAGGGTCATCTGCCCATTTTCAGGATGGTCTTTTTTCATGCCACGGCAACATGACGCCATGGCCGCTACTGAAAGAGGATCCCGCCGATGCCGAGGATTCGCCTCATCACGCCGATCGCCGTGGATAACCGCCGCTTGATCAAACGCCTCGGTTCCGTGGATGATGAAACTAGGGGGACGAGCGATTCGCATCAGCCTGGGCCCCTTTGCCTCGAATAAGTAATGATCCAACTCTCCGGCGCCGGGAAACGTTTCGGCAATAAACTTCTTTTTGAAAACTGCGACTGGCTCATCACGCCGAAAGAGCGCACCGGCCTCGTCGGAGCGAATGGCGCCGGCAAATCGACGCTGCTCAAAATCATCGGAGGAATGGAATCGCTCGACTACGGCGCCATCACGTTCATGAAAGGGATCACGCAGGGATATCTGCCGCAGGATGGGTTGACACTTTCCGGACGCACCATATTCGACGAGTGCATCAGCGTCTTCGCCGACCTGCACGAGATGGAGCGCGAGCTGGAGTCGCTGCACGAAGTCATCGGGAAGCTCGATCCGGCAAGTGAGGAATACGCCGCGGCGGCGGATCGGCTGCATCACATCGACACCGAATTCCGGAATCGCGACGGCTACGCGATGGAGGCGCAAGTGGGGACGGTACTCGATGGCCTCGGCTTCCGGAAAGAGGATTGGACCCGCCGCACCGAGCATTTTTCCGGCGGTTGGCAGATGCGCATCGCGCTGGCGAAACTACTGCTTGAAAAGCCCAACATGCTGCTGCTCGATGAGCCGACCAATCATCTCGATCTGGAGGCTCGAAACTGGCTGGAGCAGTATCTCACGAATTATCCGTACGCCTACGTGCTCATTTCGCACGATCGCTATTTCCTGGATGTGACCGTGAATAAAACCGTCGAGATCTGGAACAAGCAGATTCATTTTTATTCGGGAAATTACGATTCATATCTTCGCCAGAAGACGGAACGGCGCAGCCAGCTCGAGGCAGCTTATCGCAATCAGCGGGAGCGGATCGAGCAGCTCGAGGCGTTCATCAACCGCTTTCGCTATCAGGCGACCAAGGCGCGGCAGGTGCAATCGCGAATCAAGGAATTGGAAAAAATCGAGCGGATCGAAATCCCGCCCGAAGAACCAGCCATTCATTTTTCCTTTCCGCAGCCGAAGCCGAGCGGCAGGATTGTCGCCGAGTTCAAGGACGTTTCAAAAAGCTACGGCGAAAAACCGGTTTTCAGCGGCGCCAATTTCATCATCGAGCGCGGCGACCGGATCGCGCTGGTGGGCGTGAACGGCGCGGGAAAATCGACGATGATCAAGCTGCTGGCGGGCGTCGAGCCGTTAACCAGCGGCTCCTATAGGCTGGGGCACAATGCGCTGCCGGATTATTTCGCGCAGGACCAATATAAGGAACTCGATCCGAACGCGCGCATGATCGATGATCTGGGCAGCGCGTCGCGGTCGGCGACGACGACCGAGCTGCGGACGCTGCTCGGATGTTTTCTGTTCAGCGACGATGAGGTTTTTAAAAAAATCGGCGTGCTTTCGGGCGGCGAAAGGAATCGCTACGCGCTGGCGAAGATCCTTCTCGCGCCGTCGAATTTTCTGCTGCTCGATGAGCCCACCAATCACCTGGATATGCGCGCCAAGGACGTGCTGCTGGAGGCGCTGAGCAAGTATTCAGGAACGGTAGTCTTTGTTTCGCACGACCGGTATTTCATCGACCATCTGGCGACGCGGATCTTCGAGATCGAGGACGGGCACGTTCACGATTACGCCGGAAATTACGAGGATTATCTGTGGCGCAAGCAGGGCGGCCAGGGGCCGGCCGCGGCGCAATCCGAGCCCCTTGCCGCAGCGGCTCCGCCGGTCGCCGATGGAAACAGGAAGCGCACCAATCCGATGAAGGTGAAAAAACTTCAGGCCCGATTGCGCGAAGTGGAGCAGCAGGTGGCATCGCTGGAATCCGAGATCGCCAAGCATGAGGCGGATCTGGCGGATTTCAAGAACGTGGAAGAGACGCTGCGGCTGACGGAACTGGTCGCGGCGCGACGCGGCGAATTGGAATCGCGCGTGGCGGAGTGGGAAGAATTGTCGGCGGAGCTGGAAGCAATCGCGTGAACCACGGCTTCGAGCCGCGCGGGGCGTAGGATGCCGCACGCCGCGAGCCCCACCATCCTATACACGGCCGCGCACGGGGGTTTCGCGCGCGAATCGGTCCCGTTGGGCGGAGGAGCGGCGGTTTTCGACCGGCTGGTGGAAGAATGGTCGCGAACGCGGCCGTTCGAATTTCGTCTGATTACGCCGTCCATTCTCGGCCGGGCGGCGCCGCGCGGCGCCGATCTGGTCCGCTTCGGCGAGCACGATTACGCCGATTTCTGCCGCGCCTTCGAGCGCGCCGCCACATCGGAAATTCTCAAGCACGATCCCGCCACAACGATCGTTCTCAGCAACGATATTTCGGAAGGACCCGATTTCGCCGCGCTCGATCGCGCCGGCTTTCGCGTCTTCACCATTTATCACGTCGATGTGGTGGCCTACGTCGCGGCGATTTACGGACGCAATCGAATCGCTCCCGAAACCACGGTTCGCTGGTATCGCCGCCTGCGCCCGATTCTTCCGCGAATCACTCGCCTGATCTGGGAAAAACAGGAGGCGAGCGTCCGTCATTGTCGCGGTTTGATTGTTCCGTCCCCGGGAATGCGCGATGTTTTATTGCGCTGCTATCCCGAAAGCGCGCCCGAAAAAATCCACGTGCTGCCGTGGGGCGCATGGGAGGATTCGCCCGCGCCATCGCCGGATGGGCTGCGGGAAGAATTCGGCATACGCGACGGCGCGCGAGTATTGCTTACGCTGAGCCGCATTTCGCCGGAAAAAGGCCAGGATCTGCTGCTCGAATCTCTGCTCGATTGGGACCCGCCGGATCTGTGGGTCTTTATCTGCGGAGGCGCGGCGTACATGCAAGGACGCAAATTTGAGCATAAATTGCGCAAAATCGCCGCACGATTTCGCAATACGCGTGTAATTTTCCCCGGCCACGTCACCGGCGAACGGAAACGCGCCTTCTTCGCGCTCGCCGATCTGTACATCTTTCCGTCGCGCCATGAAAGCTACGGTCTAACGCTTGTCGAAGCGCTGGCGGCGGGCGTACCGGCCGTCTGTCTCGATTCGCTGGGAGCGAGATCGGTGATGCGGAAGGATTTCGGCGCGATCGTCGCGCCGGACCAACTGCAATCGGCCATCAAAGCGCTGCTTGAAAGCGAATCCCGCGGCGCGATGTCGCGGGCGGCTCGTGAATTCGCCGCGGCCAACCGGTTTGCCGATCAAGCCGCGCGGCTCACAAAGATCCTGATTTAAATTCGCCGCGCCATCAGGATGGTCATGTCGTCCTGCAATTCCTCGGAGGCCGTCCACTCGTGCACGCTTTCGAGCACCAGCTCAATAATCTGCTCTTCGCTGCGATGCGAATTTTTCGCGATCAGATCGATTAAACGCTCCTCGCCGAACATTTCGCCGTATTCGTTTTCCGGCTCGGTGATGCCATCGGTGAAACACACCAGCAGATCGCCCGATTGAAGGTCGATGCGGCTTTCTTCGTAGGTCGCGAAGGGAAACGCGCCGACCACGGTGCCGTTCACGTCCAGCCGCCGCGCTTCCCCGCCGCGAAACAACAGCGGGGGCAAGTGACCGGCGTTGGTGTAGGAGAACGATCCGTTGGCTTCATCGAAAACGCCGAGGCAAAAGGTCGCGTACTTTTCCGGCGACGTGTAGGTGTAAAGCTGATTATTCAAACGGCTCACCAGGCGCGACGGTGAAACCTGAGGCGCGTCGCCGTTCGCGGTCCAATCCCAACCCTGCAACTGAGTCCGCAACGAGCTTTGCAGCGTGGCCATTAAGAGCGCCGCGGAAATTCCCTTCCCCGCCACGTCTCCCACGGCCAGCGCGATCTGTTTGCCGCGAATGCTTTCGTAATCGTAGTAATCGCCGGAAACCATGCGCGCCGGCTGGCAGATCGCCGTCAACCGGAGGGTTTCGGTTTTCGGAACCGAGCGCGGATAAAGCTGGCTCTGCACCTCGCGCGCGATTTCGATCTCCGATTGCAGGCGTTCCTTTTCCTTGGCGACGATCAGCAGGCGCTGCAAATTTTCCGTCATCGAATTGAAGGACCGGCTGAGCTCGGCAAGCTGATCCTTCCCGTTCACTTCAATGCGATAGGAAAAATCGCCCTGGATCATCTTCTGCGTTCCCTCGTACAGCCGATGTACGGCGCCGGTAATGGTTCTGGTCATGGTGATTCCGATGATGACGGAAATAATTTCCACGATCAGGAACACGATGATGCCGATGATCAGCATAATTTCCAGCCAGCCCTGGGAAACGTCGGCGCGCCGGTTGAAGACCGCGCCGAGCACCGCCGAGACGCGCGAGCGCACCTGCAGCACGGCGTCGCGCCGGAGGCCGGGCTGACTCCAGTCGGTGAGGGGAATCGTCGCGAACCAGGAAATTTCGCCGTCCAGACGATTGACGGGCGGCGGGAGCTGTCCGCCGCTGGTGCCCACCAGCCGCGCTCGACTGCCCGCTTCCTCGACAAAATCGATCACCCCCAGATTCGGCGCCAGACTCGCGAGAATTTCGCGCGTCAACGGAGCGGTGACGAGGATATCGCCCTGCGGCATCTTCGTATAGGAGGAAAGATAGAATCGGTCTTCACGCCGCAGAATCCCGCCGCCCACGGGCCAGCTGTCAGGCGGAGAGGTGATCGTCGCCTTGGGCGGATAACGGAACGTCCGGCCGGAATCGCGCATCACCAGCTCGATGCCGGGATAGCGCTCCTGATAGAAAAGATCGATCATGCCCTGGATTACGGCGGGCCGATCCTGGGAACGGCTGCGAATGACGCTCTGCGCCGCCGATTCGAGCGCTTCGATGCGGCGGTCAAGCTCGCTGGTGACCAGATATACGGCAATCTGCCGCGCGAGAAATTCCGCGCCGGTGACCGCCAGCGAAACGATCAACAGGATCGGAACCGCGGCGATAAACAAATAAGTAACCAACAGCCGGTTTCGCAGCCGCCACACCGCATATCCGGCGGCGCGCCGCAAAACGCGAATCGCCAGCCCGATGGTGGCGACGGCGAGCGCCAGTTCGATGATCACGGCCCAGCCGCTTGATGGCGCGGCCCAGGAAATCACCACTTCCGCGATCAGCAGAACAAGAAACGCGATGCCGATGCGGCCGGTCCAATCGAGCACGGCGCGGACACGCTCTGGCGGACGAGCAGCCACCCTACACCCTCGATTTGGCGATCGCCGGCGTTTCCTTTTCGCGTTCCGGCTCCAGATAATACTTCGTCAAACCCGCCTCCAGCAGTTGAAATGCGGTATCGACGTCGTCGGCCATCTGGAACAGCGTCAGATCCTCGGGAGCGATCATGCCGTGGCGCGCCAATGCCTCGAAATTCAAAATCTCTTTCCAAAAGTTCGAGCCATAGAGCAAAACCACCATTTTCTTCAGCAGTTTTTGGGTCTGCACCAGGGTGAGAATTTCCATCAACTCATCCAGCGTTCCGAATCCGCCGGGAAACACAACCAGCGCCTTGGCCAGATACGCAAACCAGAATTTGCGCATGAAGAAGTAATGAAATTCAAAGCACAGCTCCGGAGAAATGAACGGATTCGGCCGCTGCTCGAACGGCAGACCGATGTTCAGGCCGATTGTCTTTCCGCCGGCATCGTGCGCGCCGCGATTGGCCGCCTCCATGATCCCCGGTCCGCCGCCGCTGCAAATCACGAACCGCCGCGCGGAGTTCGCCAGTCCGTTGGACCACTCCGTCACGCGCCGCGCCAGTTCCCGCGCGTCGTGATAATAGCGGGCGTTCGGGCCGTCCTCGTAGGTTCGCGCCGATCCAAAAAACACCACCGTATCCTGCACTTTTTCGCGGCGAAAGTGCGATAACGGATACAAATATTCGCTTAAAATACGCAGCGAGCGCGCGTCGGGGCTGTCCAGGAATTTTTCATTCTTATAAGCCAGCAGCGGATGACCGCCGCCGCAAGCGTCATTGTTGATGTTGTCCATTTTTGTGTTTTTCCAATTCCGCCAATCGATGCTCCAATTGTCGCATTGTCCTTAAAACGTCTGGCAGTTTGGGAAACGCGGTTACGGCGCGCAGCCAGTCGCGCGCGGCGAACGCCGGCGATCCGCTCATCACGGCGCCGGCCTCGACGTCGCCGCCGATGCCGCTCTGGGCATACACCACCGCGTTCTGATGGATGGTCAAATGGCCGGAGACGCCCACTTGCCCGGCGAGCAAAACGTTTTTCTCGAGAATTGTCGATCCGGCCAGGCCGGTTTGCGCGCAGATAATATTGTCCTCGCCGACCTCGCAGGCATGGCCCACCTGCACCAGGCTGTCGATTTTCGCTCCGCGGCGCACGCGCGTTTCGCCGAAATTGGCGCGATCCACGGAAGTAAGCGTTTGAATTTCGACGTCATCTTCGATCACCGTGATTCCGCTTTGCACGAATTTGAAGTGGCTTCCGTCGGCGCGCCTGGCGAATCCGAATCCATCTCCGCCGATGATGACTCCGTTTTGCAGCGTCACCCGGTCGCCGATGCGGCAAAATTCGCGAATCACGGCGTGCGCGTGCGCATAGAAATCGTCGCCGATGCGCGCGCCTTCATAGATCACCACGTGCGGGTGCAGCACCGCGTTTTTTCCGATCACCACATTTTCGCCGACCACCGCGAAGGCGCCGATCGAAGCATTTTCGCCGATGCGCGCCGATGCGGCAACGCTCGCCATCGGATGAATGCCGGGCCGGGGACGCGGCGGCTGGTAAAACATCGCCAGGGCGCGCGCAAAATCGAGGTAAGGATTGGACGAGATAAGCTGGGCCGAGGCGAGCCCTTCCATCGCCCGCGGCACCAGCACCGCCCCGGCGCGCGTTCGCTTCAATTTGTGCGCGTATTTCGGATTCGAGAAAAAGGTCAGCTCGCTTGAACCGGCGGTTTCAATTCCGCCCACGCCGGAAATTTCGATGTCGCCCGCGCCGCGCAGCTCGCATCCGAGAGCGGCCGCCAATTCCGACAATTTCATCCTACTAGGCTAGCGGATGCGCGAACGCGCCAAAGGAGGGGCAGGGCCCGAAATGTTATGGCGGCAAGAGCGCTGTTATGAATTTTCGTTGACAGCACGGGGTAAATCTGATACAGATTTATGAACCGGCTTTTTCTTCGGGATGTCCTAACGGAAAGGGGTAGTGAATGAAAAGACTCTTCTCGATCAGCGGGGCTATAGTTTTGTTTGCCTTAGGGTTAGCCGCGCAGACGACTTCACTTACAGGAACGGTGAGCGATCCTTCCGGCGCGGTGATCCCCAGCGCCACGATTACGATTGTCAACGCCGAAACCGGCGTGCAGCGCACCGCCGTGGCGGACACCCAGGGCCGCTACACTTTTTCGCTGGTGCCTCCGGGAACTTACAAACTGACGGCGAAAGCGGCGGGCTTTGCCGATGTGGTAATCGACAAAGTCGAGTTGCTGGTGAGCCAGCCGGGTACGGTTCCGATTCAGTTCCAGAAACTGGGCGCGACGACCACGACGGTGGAAGTGGAAGCGGCGGCGGCGCAGGTGAACACCACGGACGCCTCGCTCGGCAACGCGATTAATAACAACGCAATCCTGGAAGTGCCAATGTTCGCGCGCAACGTGGCCGGGTTGCTCGCCTTGCAACCGGGTGTGACGTCCTTCAGTTCGTTTGGTTCGCAGACGGTGGGGCAACTCCCGGGCTCCCGCGACGGTTCGGTCAATGGCGGCAAGTCCGACCAGGGAAATATCACGCTCGATGGCGCGGATGTCAACGATCAGAACTCGCGGGCGGCGTTCACCTCGGTTCTTCGCGTAACGCTCGATTCGGTTGAAGAGTTCCGCAGCACCACGACCAATGGGGATGCCTCGACGGGGCGCGGTTCGGGCGCGGACGTTACGCTGGTGACCAAATCGGGCACCAATGAGCTTCACGGATCGTTATATGAATACCGGCGCGGCACGGAAACGGCGGCCAATACATTCTTCAACAATGCTTCAGGCGTTCCGATCGCGCCGCTGCTGATCAACGTATTCGGTGGAAGCGTCGGCGGCCCGGTCAAAAAAAACAAGCTGTTCTATTTCCTGAATTACGAAGGCTACCGCTCCCGTAGCTCCGTGCAGGTGAGCCGCACGGTTCCGACCGAGACGCTGAAGCAGGGAATTATCGAGTACAAAGACCCCTCCGGTGCGGTTCAGCAGGTCACGCCGGCGCAGCTCAAGGCGATCGATCCGGCGGGAATCGGCGTGAGCCCGGCGGCGCTCGCGTATCTGAACCTGTTCCCAAAGGGTAATTATCTGGCCCTCGGCGATCAGTTGAATATGACCGGTTATCTGTTCAACGCGCCCAGCCCCACGGATCAAAATACCTATATCGCCAAGTTCGACTACAAGCTTGACAACGCCGGCAGGCACAGTCTGTTTATCCGCGGTAACCTCCAGAACGACTCGACTTACGGCGGCTCGTCAGCGGCGGCGCCGCAATTTCCCGGCCAGCCGGCCAACAACGTGTTTCTTTCAAACAACAAAGG
>JAJPHS010000172.1 GCA_021325175.1 Terriglobia bacterium | reverse complement strand
TTCCTCAAGGGCAGCGCCAGCGCCTATAATCCGAAAAGCCTGCGCGCCTCCGCCGGATCGATTTTTCGCCTGCCCATCGTCGCCGCCGCCGATGAAAACCTGCTGCTCGCCGCGCTCGAGCAGCGGGGCGTGGCGCTCTACGCCGCTTCGCCGCGAGCCGAAACGGCGATAGGCGACGCCGATTTCTCCGGCCGGACCGCGATCATCATTGGCGGCGAGGGACGCGGCGTCAACCCGAAGCTCGCGGCGAAGGCGACCGGCGTCCGGATTCCGACCAGCGGCGTCGAATCGTTGAACGCGGCGGTCGCGGCCGGCGTGTTGCTTTACGAATCGCGGCGCCAGAGGACGAAGGCATGAGGCGCGCCCGCCGGTTGAGCAGGCTGGGATGGCTGCTCATCGCCGCCCTTCCGTGTCTTGCTCCGCCGCGCTGGATCTCCATCGCCACCCCGTCCGAGCCATATCAATATTTTCTCTACGCCGGCAATCGCCGCATTGAAAATGCGCGCTTCAGCCCAAATAATCCGCACCCGTCGCCCGAATTTTCCTATCACTTCGTCGCCGGACGCGGCGGCCGCACCGTCTGCCGGCTCACCGATCGCCCCGATGTATATTGGTTTTCCCCCGACGGCAGATCTCTCGATGGCACGTTTCCCGCATCGAACGCCTCCGAATTCACCGTGAGCTCGCTGCAATCGGCGATCGAAGGCTTCGGGGTGACCGCCGCTTTTTCCGGATCGGCGGCGCATCGCGGCGCAATGGAGATCGTGTATTTCACCGATCGCCCCTGCTCGGACGCGGGCAACGAATACGGTTTCAGCCGCGACCTCGCCGACGATAACGTCCTCGTCTATTGGTCCGCCTACGCCAACTGCTCCAATGACGAGGCCAGCCTGTGCCGCAAGACGAACAATCCCGCGCTCGGCCCGGATTATTCAAATGTCCAGCAGGAAAACGGCGGCGCCCGCGCCGAGCACGGGTTCCGGCTCTACGGACTCGAACTCAGCCGCGTCTACACGTACAAAATTTTTCTCCATCAGCGGCGACTGCGCGTCGAAGTGTGGAACGGCGGCAAACTGGCGGAATGCTCGGATTCGCCCGCCGGCTCGCGCGCGCCGTGCTCGGTATCGCGCCAGGTTCAACCCTGGTTCCCCATCGATCAGCTTCGCTCCGGCTACATCGTTGCGGGCACGCAGAACGACGACGCGTCCGGCATCTTGCCGGAAACCGTCTTTAAAGTCTCCGATATTCTGGTGTTGAAGTGAGCCTTTTTGAAGCCGCGCCGCTTGCGCCCGCCGACGATCCCAAGCGTCCGCTGGCCGAGCGCATGCGTCCGGAAAAGCTCGAGGATTTCGTCGGCCAGCAACACATCCTTGGTCCGGGGAAACCGCTGCGTGCCCAAATCGAGCGCGACGAGCTCACCTCCATCATCCTGTGGGGACCTCCCGGCGTCGGCAAAACCACGCTCGCCCGCCTGATCGCGCGGCAGACCAAAGCGGATTTCGTGCCCTTCAGCGCGGTCCTCTCCGGCATCAAGGAGATCAAAGCTGTCATGGCCGACGCCGAGCGCTCCCGCCGCATCGGACGCCGCACCGTTTTGTTCATCGACGAAATTCATCGCTTCAACAAAGCCCAGCAGGACGCCTTTCTTCCCTACGTCGAGCGCGGCGACATCATCCTGATCGGCGCCACTACCGAAAATCCGTCTTTCGAAGTCGTCTCCGCGCTGCTCTCGCGCGCCAAAGTCTACGCCCTCCGCGCCCTCACCGTGGATGAAATCGTCACCCTGCTCGAACGTGCGCTCGAACGCCTGCAACTCGCCTCCTCCCGCGAATTGCTGGAGCAGATCGCCATCTACGCCAACGGCGACGCGCGGGCCGCATACAACATCCTGGAGCTGGCCAGCGCCGTCGCACGAGAAGGATTGCTGGAGCGCGACGCCATCGAGTCCGTAATCGAGCGTAAAACGCTGCTCTACGACAAGGCCGGCGAAGAGCACTACAATCTGATCTCGGCGCTGCACAAGAGCATCCGGTCTTCGGACGTGGACGCCGCGCTGTACTGGCTGGCGCGAATGCTCGAAGGCGGCGAGGATCGCTTGTACATCGCCCGCCGCCTGGTTCGCATGGCTATCGAAGATATCGGCATGGCCGATCCGCGCGCGCTGGAGCAGGCCATCGCCGCGCAGCAGGCCGCCCATTTTTTGGGCGTTCCCGAAGGCGATCAGGCCCTGGCGCAGGCTGCGATCTATCTCGCCGTCGCGCCCAAATCCGACGCGGCCTATCGCGCCCTGAACGCCGCGATCGAAAGCGCGCAAAACAACACGGCCGAGCCGGTGCCGATGCAGCTTCGCAACGCCCCCACCCGCGCCATGAAGCAGTGGGGCTACGGCGAGGGATACCAGCACGCGCATCAGTTCGCCGACGCCCTCAATACCATGGAGTGCCTGCCCGACAATCTCCGCGGCGCCGAGTTCTATCATCCGACCGCGCGCGGACTGGAGCAGAGAATCGCCGAGCGGCTCAAGGAAATTCGAGCGAGAAGAAACAAGCCATCGCAGTGAAAACTTCGCCGGTTCCTGGGGTATCATATGCTCCATGTCCAAACTCGCGGTCCTGTTTCTGCTTGTCATCGCGGTCGCGTCCGCGCAAAAGAAGGCCGTCGTTCCCGCGGGCGCCCGCACCAGCCCAAATTTCAGCCCGGGCATTCAGGTGGGTGATACGCTTTACGTTTCCGGCCAGACCGGCTCCGATCCCAAGACCGGCAAGGTGCCGGAGAATTTCGAGGATGAAGTCAAGCAATGCCTGGCCAACATCGGCGAGGTTTTGCGCGCCGCGAAAATGGATTTTTCCAACGCCGTCGCGGTCCAGGTCTACCTCACCGATATGGATCTGTTCCAGCGAATGAACGCCGTCTACACCCAAACCTTCAAGGATCCGCGGCCCAGCCGCACCACCGTCGGCGTCGCCAAACTTGCCGCGCCCGGCGCACGTATTGAGATCACCGTAACGGCCCGGAAGTAGCGCGGTAAAACCGCGAGTACCAAAGTCCTATACGATTCGCGCTAAGTACGGTATTGCGCCCG
>JAJPHS010000006.1 GCA_021325175.1 Terriglobia bacterium | reverse complement strand
GGGATTCCGGTGATCAATCACTGCGAGGATCTTCATCTGAGCGCCGGCGGCGACATGCACGAGGGGCTCGAGTCGGTGCGGCTCGGATTGCGCGGGATTCCCGCGGCCGCCGAAGACGTGATGGTGGCGCGCGATATTCTGCTGGCGGAGTTGACCGGCGCGCGATATCACGTCGCGCATTTGTCCTCGCGGCACGCGGTGGAGATGGTCGCGTTCGCGAAGGCGCGCGGGCTGGCGGTGACCGCGGAGGTTACGCCGCATCACCTGGCGCTGGCCGATTCGGCGATGGCGCCTTACGACTCCAATTACAAGATGAAGCCGCCGCTAAGGTCCGCCCGCGACGTGGCCGCGGTAGCCGGGGGAGTGGTGAGCGGCGCCATCGACGCGATCGCCACCGACCATGCGCCGCATGCCGGTTCGGAGAAGATGCAGGAGTTCGAAAAGTGCCCGTTCGGCATTATCGGATTGGAGACGGCGCTGGGCGTCGCGCTGGAGACGCTGGTGCATCCCGGCAAAATCGGATTGATGCGGCTGGTGGAGCTGTTCACGACAGGTCCGAAAAAAATTCTCGGGCTCGATCGGGGCGCCCTGGACCCCGGCGCGCCGGCGGACGTGACCATCTTTTCGACCGATTGCGAATGGACCTACGACGTGAATAAGTCATTTTCGAAGAGCCGCAATTCGCCCTTCGACGGCCGGACGTTCAAGGGCGGTCCCGTGGCAACGATCGTGAGCGGCCGGGTGGTGTGGCGAGCATGAAATCGCGCAAACCTTCGCCAGTTCCGCGTACGGGCAGGGGCGAATTTCCCGTTTGCGGAAAGCGTGCTCAATGACTCAGGAGAATCAGCTTCCTCAATCGGCGGCGGACCTGCAACAGATTTATCGCGAGCGGTTCGGGAGCGCTGTTTCCTATCGCCGGCGAGTCTGGGAGCATCTGATCGCCGGATTTTTTTCGCAATACGTGCCGGAGAACGCCTCCGTCCTCGATCTCGGCTGCGGTTATTGCGAATTCATCAACTTAATCCGGGCCGCGAAAAAATTCGGCATGGATTTAAATCCGGATGCGGCGCGCTACGCCGCGGCGGAGGTTCAGATCATCGCGCAGGATTGCTCCCAGCCCTGGAATTTGCCGCCGGCCAGCCTCGACGTCGTTTTTACCAGCAATTTTTTCGAGCATCTGCCCACCAAAACACATCTGGAGCGGACGCTCGAACACGCCTTCGCGGCGCTGCGGCCCGGCGGGCGGCTCATCGCGCTCGGGCCGAATCTTCGCTACGTTCCGGGCGCGTATTGGGACTTCTTTGATCACCACCTGGCGCTCACCGACCGGTCGCTCGCCGAGGTCATCGGAAAATGCGGCTTCGCGCCGGAGCGGATTATCCCGCGATTTCTGCCGTATACGATGTCCGATGGCCGGCGCTATCCGCCCGCGATGGTCCGCATTTATCTGGCTCTGCCATTGTTCTGGAGATTCATCGGCAAGCAGTTTCTGATCGTGGCCCGCAAGCCCTAGCGCCCCGCCTTACGAGCCTTCGGGCAGGAGCACGATCAATTCCGCCTGCGGCTCCACGAAATCGCCCGGAATGTAGGCGGCGATGTTTCTGGCGCGGCCGATGGCCTCCCATGCCAGGCCCGATTGGTTCAGGCTGAAATACTGATGATTCAGCTTGATTGGAATCGTGGTCGGCGGAGACATGACGTGCGTCAACTGCAAGCCCGGCAGCGCCTGGCGGATCAGGTGCTCGATGTGGCTCGCCGAACATACCTTGATCAGCTGCGGCGCTTTCTGGATGAGTTCGGCTTCGTTTATATTGGCCTGAATCGCCAGAAACATGCGCGTATTTTCCAGAAAACGATCCTCGAAAATCGAAGCCGCGTAAATCGACGGGCGGATCAGCTTCAGCGGCAGCGAAACGAAGTTGCTCGGGATCACCGTCTCCAGCAGATGACGCAATTTTTCATCCAGCTCGTTAAAACATTCGCCTAAATGCTCGTGATCGTAGACCGGCAGATCCTTCGGCTGGAGTTGCAGCGAAAATGTGGTCAGCGTCGAAGCCAGCCCGAGCATCATCGAAAACAGATCCTCCGGATGGCCGTGCCTGGTCTCAAAAAGGTGCCGCAAATGCGGAAAATGCAGATTAATGGTGTAAAGAAGCCAAAAATTCGCGATATCGGCGGTGGTGAATTCGGCGAGGCTCTGATTTTTCTGCCGCCGCATTCCCGACAAAATCCCGCTTTTCGCCGATAAAATCTCCACCAGCCGCCGCGCGATCGAGAGGATAAATTCGTTGGCCGCGAAATCGAGCAGCGGCGGCGCGAACTTGGGATCAAGCTGGAACAGATCGCCCGAAAGCCGCTCCACGCGAGCGATGGGCATCGAGACGCACCCGCCGGCCGGTTCGCCTTCGACCAGAATGCGAAAATTCTTGCGGGCGAGCTGCACCGGCTTTTCCGCCGCACCAGTATTCTCATCGCGGAAGGCCGCGACTTCGGCCAGATAGCGCGTGTCGAGCGCGCGCTCGCGCATCGACAGATTCACGCCGGCAACGCGATGATTCGGGATCGCCAGACGAATCTCGGCGGTTTTCTGATCGGCCTCGAAATATCCGGCCAGCGGTTTGACCGGCGGCGCCGGATCCGATTCGGGAATGTCAAACAGCAGCCCGTCCGGAAAGATCCCCGAGGCTTCATGGATCGCGAACGAGCCTCCGCTCAGCGCTTCGTGATTGATTCTCAGTTTGCGAAAGCCCCACGGCCGGAATTGCAGCGCCTCGGTGCGAAATTGCAGGATGCTTTCGATGAAGCGGTCCTGAATCTGCAAATGTTGCGGATTGAGAAATGTCCCCTTCGACCAGATGACCGGCTGCAAGATTCGCATGAACCACTCAACTTACCATGGTCCGGAGAGAGGCTGCGCAGGGTCGGCAATTGACTGGAACCGCACCAGCAGGATCGCGTCACTGTGCTTCATCGAAGCGAGGGGCATCACGCCCGCCTCGGCGATCCTGCCCGCCAGCCGCTCCGTCATCCAGATTTCCGCCGGGGGCGTGGCGTCGCGCCCGGGCGGGGTGTGCAGCGGAAGCCCGTCGATCTGGGCCATGGATCGCGCGCGCATCTCCCATCCCTGGCGATTGAACTCCTGTCCGAGCAGGGTCGCGCAGGCGATCGCCGCGTTGCCCCATAAGTAGCGGTCGTGCGCCGGCTCCGGCATTTCCTCGAAATCGAACGAATCGATCGCCGAGGTCGCTTTCCCGTAGGGCAGGCGCAGTAAGAATCGTGGAAACGCCAGCCCGATCCAGCTTGCATCTTCCGATTGCCGCAGCCGCGCCCACGCTTTCCGATGTTCCTCCTCAAGCGGAGTCGTCCAATCGTCCGGATCAGGCGCGGCGGCGATGGATTCGCATCCGAACAGCCGCCCGTCGATTGAGGAAAGAAACGGCGCTCCGCTCATTCGCGCCAGCCTTCCCAGGCGCGCCAGCAATTCGCAATCCGGGCCGCACGGGGAAAATGTGAACAATCCCACGATCGCCGACCACTTCGGCTCGCCCGGAGCAGCGTCGGCAAAAATGCGTTGCAGTTCGGGAAGCTTATCGTACAGCTCGCCGCGCGACACGTCGATCAGCTCGACACGCAGCTCCACGCCGGTCTCGACATAGCGGAAAAAGAAAAAAAGCGACCGCCACGCCGCTTCGATCGCCTGAAAATCGGGATGCGAAAGAATGGCGCGCATCTCGGCCGCCGCTGTTTGATCGAGCAGCGCCAGCGCCTCTTCCTGCCGCGGATCACGTCCCGGGACGGCGTGCCTGGCCGCGATTTTCCGAATCGCCTGCTCCCATCCGCTTTCAGGCCGGGCCGAGGCGCGAGCCGGTTCGGGCGAGGACTGCTCGACGATTTGATCCAGCAGGCTCGCTCCCGCACTCGGGGGCGCTGCGGGAGGCGCAAAAGCAGCGGCCGCCGGACGAAATGCGCCGGGTCGTGAGGCTTGTTTCTTGGCCTCGCGAATTTTTTCAAATAGCGGAAGGTTTTGGTAAAGCTGATCCGGATGAAAATCGTCCAGCTCCCGAAATTGCAATGATCCGGCGGGCAGATCGAGCGCGACGTTCAGGCGCTGCATTACATCTTCAAAATTAGAGGGGTCGATTTCGATGGAGCGCAAAGGCCCCGTCATCTTGCGATTGGCGCGGCCGCTGAAATCGCCCAGGATTGCGATGCGGAACGGCGCGTCCGCGTCCAGTTCGACCGGCTTGCCTTGCGCGCGCGGGCCGGAATCGATTTTAACATTCGTCATGACCATGACCCATCGCCCGATTGTACTCGATTAGCGCCGAATAGGTGGATTGCGCCTCCATCCGCCAGGCGCATCCCAAGAAACGTCACGGCTGGCAAAATCAGCGCGGGAAACGCGGGCATCCAAAACACGCCTTCGGACGTCAATAATAGCGTGGGTTCGATTTCCTTGAACGCGGCTCCCCCAATCCCGGCCAACGTCGTGAATTTGCAACGAATTCTTATAGCCGCGCATCAAAGAAATTGGAGCCGCCCCTCCCGACGGCCGTAGAGGCCTTCCCGATCAATTTAGGCTAAGTAATGGAAATGGAACGATTTGAAGAGCAGATATTGACCTCGAATCTGGAGGAATCTCCGGAGTTTTTGGAGTTCGAAGAACCGGAAGAAACTTCGGAAGGAACCGCGCAAGAGGCCGTTTCGACGGACGATCCAGTACGCGTGTATCTGCGGGAGATGGGCGCGGTGCGGCTGCTTAGCCGCCAGGGTGAGATCGACCTGGCGCAGCGGATGGAACGCGGCAAGCTGCGGATGCACAAAGCATTATCGCGATCCCCCCTGCTGTGGCAGGCGACGCTCTCCCTTTATGGGGACGTTCGCAAGGGTGAAGCCAAACTGGAAGATTTTTTGGAGATTGGCGGGCAGGAAGAAGCGGCGCGGAACAAAGCTCGCGCGCGGGCGATGGAGTTGATTTCGAAGTTCCTGCGAGCCCACCAGTACTATGCCGCGCTCGAACAAAAAATCGAGAACGCGCCAAAACGCTATGTGAATGTCCGGGCGAAACTGGCGTCGAAGCGCGCCCGAGCGTGGGTGAAAGTCTCCCAGGCGGCGCGAGCCATTCCCTTCACGGCTGAACAGTGGCGGCGATTTGAATCGGAACTGGCGCGCACCGTTTTTGAAATCGAGCGCGCGGAGCGCCGGAAAGCTCGCGAGATGGAAAAGACGGCCGGAGCCACGCTCGCGCAGATGCGGCTGTGGCTGCGGGCGGCAAAGCGCGGCGACGCCGAGGCGGAAGCGGGCAAGGCGGCGCTGGTGGAGGCGAACCTCCGCCTGGTGGTTTCGATCGCCAAGAAGTACGTCAACCGCGGGCTGCACCTGCTCGATCTGATTCAGGAAGGCAACATCGGGTTGATGCGCGCCACGGAAAAGTTCGATTATCATCTCGGCTACAAATTTTCGACTTACGCGACGTGGTGGATCCGGCAGGCCATCACTCGCGCCATTGCGGATCAGTCGCGGACCATCCGCATTCCGGTTCACATGAACGAGACGCTCACGAAATATCTGCGGATCTCGCGTGAGCTGGAAAAAGAGCTGGGACGCGCGCCGCGTAACGAGGAGATCGCCCAGCGGCTGGAAACGACCGCGGAGAAGGTGCAGGAGCTGCGGGCGATTTCGCGCGATCCGGTATCGCTCGACCTGCCGGTGGGGCGGGACGGCGAATCGGTGCTGGGCGATCTGCTGGAGGATCAACACTCCTCGTCGCTGCTGGCGCCGCTGATGAACCACGATGTTCGGGATGAAGCGGCGGGGGTGCTGAAGACGCTTTCGCCAAGTGAAGAGAAAGTCCTGCGGATGCGCTTCGGCATCGGCTACGATCGCGAACATACCTTGCAAGAGATCGCGCAGGATTTCGGCCTGACGCGAGAACGAATCCGGCAGATCGAATTGAAAGGCCTTCAAAAACTGCGCAGCCCGCAAAACGAACAGCGCCTGCGCCCGTTGATGACGCTGCAATAAGCGATCAGCCCGGCTACCACTAAAATTCCGAGAGTGATACAGGATTATCCGGGTTAGCCGAATGGAGATAATTCGCGGGCTTTCGCTACCAATTTGAAAAGACGATTTTCCTGATTCGCCTCAGCGAGTTAGGACCATCCATGCCCTGCTGCGGGCACGGATCCCCCACACGGGGCAGAAAGGGTTTTGCCAAAAATGACCTTTAACAGGTTCACGCTTTTCATCTTGGGATTCGCCGCCGCGACCGTCCCCACCCAGGCGAGCTTGTCTTTCAATAACGGCGATCAGAGTGGAGGCACGCTGAACGGCGCCATCGCCAATTGGAATACCGCAAGCGGCCTCAACTATACTAGCTCCGAAATCTTTTTTACTGGCGCCGTAAGCGGCACTCCGGCAACCTATACCGACCCGTCCACCAGCCTCTTCTTTGAGGGATTCAATCCCAGCGGTACGCAGGGCAATGTCGTGAACGGGACGCAAAACAGCCTCTCGATTTCAGGAACATCGCTCAAACAACCCACTACCGCGGGGATTATCGAGATCACCGGCTTCGGCTCAGGCGTGCAGGCCTTCGCGTTCGAGTATCAGCCAACTTTCTCCGGCTCCAATGGATTCTGCATCGGCGTGAATCGCGCTTCTTTTAACGAAGGCTCCTTTTGCGATGACAGCACCGGCGTGCAGTCGAGCGGAGATGTCGGATTCGTCGGCATCACCAGCACGACTCCGATCACCAGCGTTTGGATCGGCCCCAGCTTCGATCAATCGCAGACGTTTCAAATCAACAACTTTGATGGTCCCGGCGGCGCTGTCGGGGAGCGGTCCACTCTGCTGCTGCTGGGCTTCGGGCTCATCCTCCTCGGCTTTCTTGGCCGGTTCCGGCGAGCCGAGGCGCGGTCCTGACGATCTCCACCGGCAGCACCTCGACGCGCGCCAGCCTCGCGTCCTCAAACAGCACCTCCGCCAGCAGGCCGCGCTGCGTCTCACGCCGCTGGAACTGATCGAAGACCAGATTGCCGAGCGAATAAAAAATGACTCCGCCGCGGTAGGGCTCCCATTCCTGCGCCACGTGCGGATGATGCCCCACCACCACACGCGCGCCGGCGTCGATCGCCGCGCGGGCAAACTCGACCTGCCGCGCGACCGGCTTTTTCGAATATTCGACCCCGGCGTGCATCGAAACGATGGCGACGTCCGCTCTGGCGAGAATCGCCGCCACGTCGCGCCGCATCTGCCCGAGGTCCATCACGGCCACGCGATCATCGATATCTTTGAAATTCCCGTTCGACTGGTCGTAGGTATAGCCCAAAAATCCGAATCGCGTCCCGTTCCTTTCGATCACCGCGCCCGCGTGAGCCGCCTCCGAGCTTTTCCCCGACCCGGCCGCCGCGATTCCATGCTGCTCCAGCCAATCGAGGGTGAATTCGACCCCATGCGCGCCGCAATCCCGGGCATGATTATTGGCGGTCGAGACCACGTCGACGCCCGCCGCTTGGAGCGCCGCGATCATCTCCGGCGCGGCGCGAAAGACCATGTTGCTCTTATTAATCGGGTCGCGATCGGAAAACGGCGACTCCAGATTCACAAACGCGGCGTCGGCCGAGCGCAGAAATTCGGACAAATCGCGCAGCGGCCAGGACGGATCGCGCCGCTCCGCCGCCAGCCTGCCCACGTAGCGCCCCAGCATCACGTCGCCCCCGAAAACCAGGCGCGCGCGCTTGGAGCGGGGAAGGCCTTCCTGTGCGCCCGGCAAACAGAATGGAATCGCGGCCAGGGCCGGCAGCGCCGCCCGGCGGCTGAGGCGCCGCATCACAGATCGACCTTCGCCGCGGCCGCCTGGTCCGCAAAAATATCCAGGGCCTCGGCGTTTCGCACCACCACCTCGGCGGGAAATGTTTTGGGGTCGTACGGCCCTTCGAGCACGTCTTTCAACGCCTCCGCCTTATCCGCGCCGGTGATCAGCATGACGACGTTGCGCGCCGCCAATAGAACGGCCGGCAGCAGCGTGATTCGCCACTGCTTCAATTTTTCGACGTAAGTCGCGCTGGCGATGCTGCGCCGGTTCTCAATCAACGGCTCGCCCGGAAAAAGACTCGCGGTGTGCGCATCCGGTCCCATGCCCAGGTGAATGACGTCGAAACGCGGCATATCGCCGGGCGTAAGGTCGAAGACTGCGTGTATTTCGTCGGTATAGACGCGCGCGGCCTGATGCGGCTCCAACTCGGCCCGGATACGATGGATATTGGGCGCCGGGAACTTCGCCGCGTCGAGCCAGGTTTCCTTGGCGAGTTTGTAGTTGCTCTGGGGATCGCCGGGCGGCACGCCGCGCTCATCCACCCAGAACAACTGCACCCGGTCCCAATCGAACTGCGCGCGCGCGAATTTCTCAAACATCGGCCGCGGCGACGATCCGCCGGAAATCGCGATTCGCGCCACCCCGCGCGCCGCGATGGCGGAGCCGAGCAGATCAAGAATCCGGCCGCCGCAAGCGAGCGCCGCCTCTTTCGCATCGCGGCTTCGCGAGAAATTCATGCACTCTTATTATCGTCCAGGCTGCGTTTAGACGATCCGCCTTAGCTCAGCCACTTTAGCACGCGGATTACGCCCAGGCTGCTGGCCTTGCGGTGCGCGGAGACGTTTTTTCGCGCCTGGATTTCGCGCCGATTCTGGAAATAATAGCGATAGGCGCGATACAGCATTTCGTGATTGGCCAGAGTCGGCGACCAGCGCAGTTCCTGTTTGATGGCCGCCGTATCGAAGGAAAAATCCTCGGCGATCATTTTATAGTGATACGGGCCGAGCGGCGAAATTTTCGCCAGATGCGCCAGCCGCATCGCCATCAGTGCCGGCGATTTGGGAAGCGACGCCACGCTGGACCGGCTGCCCGCCTTCTCGATCACATACTGATAGATTTCGCGCATGGAGCGGACATCGTCGGAACCGATTCCGAAGGTAGCCGAGCGTCCATAATCCCCCACTTTCAGCATCGCGTCGATCAAATCCTGCGCGTAGATGAACTGATAATGGTTGGCGCCGCTTCCGACCACCCACACCTTGCGATTTTCGGCGATGAAATCGAACAGAATCGTGAGCAGTCCCAGCCGGCCTTCATCGATGATCGTCGGGCAGCGCAGCGTCACGATTTGCAG
>JAJPHS010000068.1 GCA_021325175.1 Terriglobia bacterium | reverse complement strand
CCACTTTACTCATGGATTGCTCCACTTTCTCGTGCGACTTGCATGTGTTAAGCGCGCCGCCAGCGTTGATTCTGAGCCGGGATCAAACTCTCGTTTGAACCTTTAGAAACCCCCACCATTGCTGGCGGGGCTATAACTCCGGCTTGAACTCAGGTTACTGACGAATTACTTCTTCGATCGAACTTCCTGCGAAGCTCGATCCGCGTCCAACCAGATTTTCAATGATCTGCGCGAACCTGACTAACGATCCCCGAAAAGGGAAAGCTAATCCGTCGCCGGCCTCGAAAGGCGTTTTTGGAGCGACCCAATCACCTCCCACGGGCGCGGCCGCATCCAAAGAGAAATGCTCCCATTACAATCAATGGGAAAAATTTGGGAACCTGAAAGAACTACTTCAGTAAGGCGGCGATCTTCGGACTCCTGAGGGTGTTACAACCTCAACTTGCCCGGCCTGCCTATCCCCTCGCACTCCAGTTTTCACCTCGGTGCGTTTGGGACTCCATCAGTTAATATATCAAAACACACTGTGCGGCGCAAGAGTTTTTCGACTTTTTTTAGGCGCCGTGAACAGCCGTCGTTTGGTCTTGTTCCAATCTAGCACCCCCCGCGCGGGGAAGCAAGCGCTCTCCCAAAAAAAGCGAAAAAAAGCTAACGCCTTTTATGTCTGTCGTTTGCTGAACATCTTCGCGGCTTCCACTCCGCCCCGTAAAATTGCCGGGCCCGTGGAGGAGATCTTGCTATTCTTATTCTATCTATGGGTTTCAGCTCCCGATCCTACACCCGTTCTTACCTCGCCGTCCCCGGTTTGCCGCGCGGGATCAAGTGGCTGCTGATCGCCAACGTCGCGATGTTCCTGCTGCACCTGTTTGCCGTCTTCCAGCCGATTCTATTCGAGCTCGCGCTCAATCCGCTTCAGGTCATTTCCCGCTTCACCATTTGGCAGCCCCTTACCTACTCCTTCGTTCACTTCGAATTCTGGGAGATCCTCTGGAACATGCTGACACTGTGGATGTTCGGCAGCGATATCGAGCAAGGTTGGGGAACCAGCCGTTTCCTGAAATTCTACCTGTTCTGCGCCACTGGTCCCGCCGTCCTGGCGGTGCTGCTGACCGCGATCTTTGGCATCGCCGGACCGCCTCTGATGGGAGCCTGGGCGCCCATCTACGGCATTCTTCTGGTTTGCGCCATCCTGTGGCCGGACCGGCAGGTTCTGTTCATCATCTTCCCCATGCAGATGAAATATTTCGTCCTCCTGGTCGGCGCCATCGCGCTCTATTTTTCGCTCGCCGGCGGCACCGCCAACCTGTTTCTGCTGAGCGGCATGGCTTTCGCCTACCTGTTCATGAAAATGCCGCGGATACGAGCCTATGATCCGCTGAGCGCGGTCAATCGCGCCTATAAATCCTGGAAACTGGCGCGCGCCAAGCGCAAATTTCAGGTTTATCTGAAAAAGCAGGGGCGCAGCCGCGATATCAATTAGAGCCGGCAACCCCGGTTCCCCGGTAGGCGTCATTTCTGATATGGTTGTGGTCATGAAAGCGGTACGTCTGCTCGCTTTGGTCCTGCTCTCGTCCGGAGCGCTGGCGCTGTTGATGCGAGCTCAGGGCCCGGTGACCACTGGCAGCGAAACGGTGGCGAAGAAGAAAAATTCGTCATCGTCATCAGATCCGGATGCCGGCAAGAACACCGGCGCCACAATTCCTTCCGAATTCAAGGTCAACAAAAACAACCCGCAGCAGGGGACGGCGACCTTTCACACCGATGCCTTGACGGTCGCCGTGGACGTGGCGGTGCTCGACAGCAACGGCCATTTCATCCCGAAAATCCCGCAGGGGAATTTTCGCATTCTCGAGGACAATCAGCCGCAGAAGATCACCGGATTTTCCATGGGCGAAGCGCCCATGACAATCACCATGGTGATCGAATTCTCCAACCGCTTCGAGAGTTTTTATTCGGCCGCCTGGTTCCAGGTGTTGAACGCCTCCTACGGGTTTTTGCAGACTCTTAAGCCCGAAGATTACGTGGCCGTGGTCGCCTACGATCTGCGGCCGGAGATTCTTTCCGATTTCTCCACCAACCGGCAGGACACCTACGAGGCGATGCAGCGGCTCCGCGTCGCCGGTTTTTCCGAGGCGAATCTGTACGACGCCCTCACCGACACCGTAACCCGCATGCAGGATATCGAGGGGCGAAAGGCGGTGCTGCTGCTTTCCAGCGGCATCGACACGTTCAGCAAGATCACCTACGATAAAGCGCGGCGTATCGTGCAGGACGCCGGGGTGCCGGTGTACGCCATCGGATTGATGCAGGCCATCCGGATCATCGCCGATCCCTATATGGGCTCCATCCAACGGATGGATTTCCTGCAAGCCGACAACGCCATGCGGACGTTCGCCAAAGAGAGCGGCGGAATGGCGTTTTTTCCGCGTTTTTACGGCGAAATGCCGCAAATTTTCGCGCAAATTTCGCAGGCGATGCGCAACCAGTACGTGCTCTCCTATCAGCCTACCAACCAGGAGCGCGACGGCAAATACCGCAAGATTAAAGTCGAGCTGATCAATCCGGAAACCAACGAGCCGCTTCGCGTGGTGGATCAGAAGGGCAAGCCGATCAAATATCAGATCATCGCCAAGACCGGCTACACCGCGCCGCGTCCGGTCGAGTAGAAGTGCGCACATTTTTTGAGTCCCGCTTGAAGCTCGGGACAAAGTCAAGTACTCGATCTTTCGGCTTTTGATGCAAATACGAGTCCGTTGACAGGGCCGTTACACGTTTGTTAATTTTGCCCTGCTGACCATGCCTCCACGAACTTCTTCGAGCGCCCATGCGGCGGGTGGCGCGAGAATTCTGCTGGTAGACGACAACGCAAACGGCTTAAGCGCGCGCCAATCGGTGTTACAGGAATTGGGGCATCGAATCTCCACCGCCCCCGGCGGCGCCGAAGCGCTGGAAGCGTTCTCGCGGCATAAATTCGATTTGGTGATCACGGATTTTCGCATGCCGAAGATGGATGGTCTGGAACTCATCGTAAAGCTGCGTAAGCTATCGCCGGAAACTCCGATCATTCTCATTTCCGGCTACGTCGATGCGCTGGGATTGAGCGAAACCAGCACCGGCGCCGACGTGGTGATCCAGAAGAGCGCCAATGAGGTGGGGCATCTGGTGCGTGCCGTCAACCGCCTGCTCCGAAGGAAAAAACCAGCCGCATCCGAGCGGTCGCGGAAGAAGTCGGGCGCTAAGGGACAGGCGGCCGATTAAGAAAACTTCGATCGGATCAATGCGGAGATGCCTCCAAACATCGCAACTGGGCCTGAAGCTGGGAAACGCGCAAGGCGCCGCTCGATCCGCTGATTATCGATTACATTGTGAAAGCGCGGCCGAAAGTTAGGCCCGGACAAATCGTTCAGCGGAGCACGGGCCGGGACTGCTATTCTTTACGCGATGAGAATTGGCTGCTTTACTCCGCTGCTCTCGCAATTTCCGCTGGAAAAAGTCTTCGAGAAGCTTCGCGCCCTGAATATTACGACGGTTGAGCTGGGCACGGGAAATTATCCGGGCGACCCGCATTGCAAATTGTCGATGCTGGACGACCGCGCGGCGCTCAAGGAATTCAAACAGAAGTTCGAGGACAACGGATTCACCATCAGCGCACTGAGCTCGCACGGCAATCCGCTGCATCCGGACCGGGACGTCGCGCGCGCTTACGCCGAGACCAGCCGGCGGACCATCCGGCTTGCCGAAAAATTGGGCGTGCCGGTGGTGATCGATTTTTCGGGCTGCCCCGGCGATCATGACGGCGCCAAATATCCGAATTGGGTGACCTGCCCGTGGCCGCCGGAGTATCTGGACGTCCTGGCGTGGCAGTGGGAGAAAAAGGTCGAGCCGTATTGGACCAGGCAGGCGAAATTCGCCGCGGAGCACGGCGTGAAGATCGCGATCGAAATGCATCCGGGATTTGTGGTGTACAGCCCGGAGACGATGCTGAGGCTGCGCCAGATCGCGGGACCCTCGATCGGCTGCAACTACGATCCGAGCCATATGTTTTGGCAGGGAATCGATCCGATCAAGGCGATTCGCGTCTTAGGCGACGCGATTTTTCACGTGCATGCCAAGGACACGCAGATTTATGAAGCAAATCTGCCGAAAACCGGCGTTCTCGATACGAAAAAATACACCGATGAGCGCAATCGCGCCTGGATTTTCCGCGCCTGCGGCTACGGGCATGCGTACTCCTGGTGGACGGAGTTCGTTTCGACGCTGCGCATGTTCGGCTACGATTACGTTTTGTCGATCGAACATGAAGACACGATCATGTCGCCCGGCGAAGGACTGGCCAAGGCGGCGGCCTTTCTCAATCAGATCGTCATCCGGGAGCAGCCGTCGACGCCGTGGTGGGTGTGAGCGGCGATTTCATCGTCATCCGGCAGGAGCCGCTGATCGCGTTCTCGCGCGAGATCCTGGAGGCGGCCGGCGTGCCGCGCGCCACGGCCGCGATCGTGGCCGAATCGCTGGTCGCGGCGAATCTGCGAGGCGTCGATTCGCACGGCGTGCAGCTCCTGATCTGGTACACCGAGCAGATCGAGGCCGGCAACGTGAACGTCCAAACCGCGGGCCACGTGGCGAGCGAAAACGGCGCGTGCCTTGTGTACGATGGCGAGAACGGAATCGGCCAGCTCATCTCCGGCATCTGCTGCGATCATGCGGTGCGATTGGCGCGCGGCGGCGGTATCGGAATGGTCGCGGCGCGCAATTCGACGCACTTCGGCGCAGCGGCCTGGTGGGCGCAGCGGATATCGCGAGAAGGATTCATCGGCATCGTGATGTGCAATGCGACGGCGCTGGTGGCGCCATGGCAGGGCAAGCAGCCGATGCTCGGCACCAATCCCATCTGCATGTCGGCGCCGGGACCGGATACGTTCCTGCTCGATATGGCGACGACGACGGTCGCGCTGAATCGAATCTACAAGGCGAGGCTGAGCGGCGAGAAAACGATCCCCGCCGGATGGGCCATGGATGCGGAGGGAAATCCGACTACCGATCCGGAGGCCGCAATCCACGGCTTGCCGATGCCGCTCGGCGGATATAAGGGCAGCGGGCTCGCCGTGATGGTCGAGATTTTGTGCGCGGTGCTTTCCGGCGGCGCGCTGCTGACCGCGGTCGGCGGGATTCGGAACAAGAGTATCCCGATGGGCGCCAGCCAAAGTTTCCTGGCGATCGACGTGGCGCGGTTCATGCCTCTCGAAGAGTTCATCGCGCGAATGAAGTTGGTGCGCGATACGCTGAAAAGCTCGCCGCCGGCGGTGGGCTTCGATGAGGTGCTGGTGGCGGGCGAGCCGGAGTGGCGCGTCGAAGCGGTCCGCCGGCGCGAAGGAATTCCGGTCGCGCGGGGAATCTGGGCGGAACTTGCCTCCCTCGCGGCACGTTTGGGAGTGGCCGTCCCCGCGCCGTTGTAATTCGCCGGGCACTGACACCAGCCACTCCCGCTGTCCTCCCGTCATACTGGTCAGTTGGAGCCATTTTGAGCCGGTCCTCGCGACGTTATCCGCGCCATCCGCTGCTGGGCGTAGGAGCGCTGATTTTTCGGCGCGATTCGATTTTATTGGTCGAGCGCGGGCGCACGCCGCTCAAAGGATACTGGTCGCTGCCGGGGGGCCTGGTTGAGACCGGCGAGCTCTTAGCCGACGCGGTGCGGCGCGAGATCCTGGAGGAAACGGGACTTTATATCAAACCCGTTCGTATTTTTCAGATTTTCGAGCGCATTCTTCGCGACGCCTCGGGCCAGGCGGAATACCACTACGTTCTGGTCGATTACGTCTGTAAAGTGGTGAGTGGGGAGCTTCGGGCCGCCGACGATGTCAGCCGGGTTGAATGGGTTCGCCGCCGCGCGCTCAAAAATTTTCAACTTACCGAAGGCACGCTCGGGGTGATCGAAAAAGCGTTCGATGCACGCGGAAAACGTTCTTGAATTCGAGGAGCTGCGAAGTTTGCTGGCGCGCTATCTGCGCGGCGCGCTGGGACACGCGGAGCTGGCTCGCCTGTCGCCCTGCTCCGATGCCGCGCTGATTGAAAGCGCGCTGGCCGATACGGCGGAGGCGATTGAGTATCTGCGCGCCACCTCGCATCCGCAGCCGGCCACGCGCGGAGCGGCGATTCGCATTCGCTTCGACGATCTGCCCGATCCAAGTCCGGCGATCGCGCGGCTGCGCATCGAGGGCGCGGCGCTCGACGCACCGGAGATTCTGAACTTATCGCGGCTGCTGGATTTGGCGAGCGAGGCGCGATCCGTGCTGCTTTCCTCGCGCGAGCGATTTCCGCGGCTGGGGCGGCTGGCGAGCGCGATCGCCGATTTGCGCGAAGTGGCTCGCGATCTGCGCGGAAAAATTTTGCCTGATGGCACGCTTGCCGACGACGCCAGCGTCGCGCTGGCGCGGCTGCGGCGCGACGTGGAGAGGCAGCGGCGCCAGATCCAGGAATCGCTCGAACGATTTTTGCGCGCTCATCACGAAGACGGGACGCTGCAGGAAGACTTCGTGACCATCCGCAACGATCGGTTCGTGGTGCCGGTGATTACCGGGCGCGAGCGGCGCGTCGACGGCGTGATCCACGGCGCCAGCGGAAGCGGCCACACTCTTTTCGTCGAGCCGCTGGAAACCATCGATCTCAACAATGAGCTGGTGCGGCTGCGTGAGGAGGAGCTGCGCGAGACGCACCGCATTTTGCGCGAATTTACCGCGCGGCTGCGGGCCCACGCGGCGGAAATTTCGGCGACGGCGGAAGCGCTGGGCGAGATCGAGTTTCTGTTTGCCAAGGCGGAGTTCGCCGCCGATTTCGATTGCACCGTGCCCCGGCTGAGCCGCGAGCAAAACCGCCGCCTGATCCTGCGCGAGGCGCGGCATCCGCTGCTTCAGGATATTTTGCGCCGCCAAAAAAAGCGGGTGACACCGCTGAACATGGAACTTGATGAGCGCGAGCGAACGCTGCTGATCAGCGGTCCCAATACGGGCGGCAAAACGGTGGCGCTGAAGACGGCGGGACTGCTCGCGCTGATGACGCACGCCGGGCTGCCGGTGCCGGCGGTGGAGGCGGAATTTCCGGTGTTCGACGAGATTCTGGCCGATATCGGCGATCATCAATCGCTTCAGGAAAACCTGAGTTCGTTTTCAGCGCACATCCGGGCGCTACGAGGGATGCTCGAAACGGCGACGCCGGAATCGCTGGTTCTGCTCGATGAGCTGGGGCGGGCGACGGATCCGGAGGAAGGCGGCGCGCTCGGCGTGGCGGTGCTGGAGGCGTTCAAGAATCGCGGCGCATTCACCATCGCCTCCACGCACCTGATGGCGATCAAGGTTTACGGCGCATCGGCCGCGGGCGTGCGCAATGCCGGAATGGGCTTTGACGAAAGAACATTGGAGCCGACTTATGTCTTGCGGCTCGGCGCGCCGGGAAAATCGGCCGGCCTCGATATCGCGGCGCGGCTGGGCTTGGACGCGGCGCTGATCGAAGCGGCGCGATCGCGCATGACCACGGCGGAGCGCGACGCTTCGCGCTTCCTGGCGAAGCTGCATGACGAGCTGGATGCGCTCGAGCGCGAGCGAGGCGAAGTGGCGGCGCGAGAAGCGCGCCTGGACCAGCGCGAAAAATCGCTCGAGCAATCGCTCGAAAGGAAATATGCCGCGAAGATCCGCGAGCTGGAGCAGCAGGCCGCCTCGCGGGCGGAAGCGTTCGAGCGGCGGGCGGAGGAAACGATCGGCGAGTTGAGCCAGAAGGCCCGTGCGCGCGTGGCCAGGGCCAAGCGCGAGTACAGGGAATCGGTGGAGTCACTAAAACCGGCCGCTCCGGCCGAGGCGCCGCGATTGAAGTTGGAGGAAGGCGCGCGCGTGAGGCTGAAGGGGATCCGCCAGCCGGCGACCGTGCGGCGGATCGCGGGCGATCTCCTCGAAGTCGACGCAGGCTACCTCAAAATGCAGGTTTCCGTATCGGACGTCGAGGAGATCCTGCCGGCCGGCGAGTCCTCGCGGCGCTTTGTCCGGTTCCAGCAAGGGCCGAGTTTCAGCGGCTCCTATCGCGAAATCAACGTGATCGGCCAGCGCGCCGAGGCGGCCATCGATCAGGTAGATAAGATGCTCGATAGCGCGGCGCTGGCGCAGGTGGAGCGGGTCCGCATCGTGCACGGACATGGGATGGGGATTTTAAGAAAAGCGATCGCCGATCTGTTAAAGCAAAATCCCCATGTCGAAAAATTCTACGCCGCGCCCCCGGAAGAGGGCGGCACGGGCGCCACAATTGTCGAGCTGAAATAATTTACTCGAACACGATGCGGGTGGTCGTGCCGGCGATGCAGATGTCCTTGAGCTGTTGGCCGGTTCCTGCTTTGTAGCCGACCGTCGTGTAGACGTATTTGGCGTTGTTGGTTTCGAGCTTCACCGGCGCTTCGGCCATCTTCTTGCCTTGGTGCAATACGATTTTGTTCTCGGAAACTTCGGCTTTGGCTTCGCCGGGCTGGAAGGTGGTCCCGTTCACCTCGGTCGGCTGATAGAAGTTTACGTTGAATTTAAAGCTGTTGGCTGCATTGGCGAAGGCCAGGGAGATCAGGGAGATTACTAATAACGCGCGGGTCATTCTTGCTCCTTATCGTTTAATTAACACTGTCATATAACTTAACGATGTGGATGAAAAGAATGTTCCCGCAGATTGCAAAAAGCTGTAAAAAAAATCAAAAGCCGCGCCGGGTGGGCCCTGCGCGGCTTTCAGTTAAAAAATTCTCGACGGTTTACCGGCTGGTCGACTTGTCGGTGCTCTTCTTTCCGCCCTTTTTCTTCTTGCCAGTCTTCTTGGTCGTATCCTGCTGCG
Source organism: Terriglobia bacterium (assembly GCA_021325175.1). Taxonomy (GTDB): domain Bacteria; phylum Acidobacteriota; class Terriglobia; order Bryobacterales; family Bryobacteraceae; genus Palsa-187. Next base: position 70 of record JAJPHS010000068.1, on the reverse strand, counting down.
CGAAGGTCAGGGAGGCGGTGCCGAGGACAAGCGACAGGCCCAGCAAAACGCTCATCAGCTTCTTCATTGG
>JAJPHS010000012.1 GCA_021325175.1 Terriglobia bacterium | reverse complement strand
GGCGCCGTCCACGTAACCGCAGACCGGAACTCCGGCAATCTCCTCGGCGTCGGCGGCGCTCGCTGCGCCCGATTCGTGAGAAAGCAGCAGCGCGCAGCGGTCCTCGCATGCAAGCGATTTCAGCCATTTGATTTTTTCGCGGACGCTTTCAAGCGATCCGCGCGCGTTGCCGGAAACCAGAAAAATCGCCTCCGACGCGCCGAGCACCTGCGAGCATTGCAAGGGAGCCGCTTCGCTCAGATCGGCGCAAATGATCGAATAATTTTCCCGGGCGCGATCGAGCAGCGGGGCGAGCTCGCGCGGATTCACATCGGGCGCGGCGAGCACGTCCAGCCCGTTGCGGTCGATCACAAAAGCTCCCCAGGTGCGCCCATCGAGCCGCCGCGGGGATTCCTCGCGCCAGAGAGGATAACCGCGGCGCTGGAAATCAACAAAAAGAACGGCGGACCCAGGGCCCTCCGCCAAGGTGCGGCTCAACTGCTCTGCAACCGCACCCGCCCTGGATCCGCCGTGCGCCGGGACGAAGGAAAATATCGAACCGTTTCGCGGGCTCTGTTCCACGCGGGCGGTTTGTGCAGGCCGGGTGCCAATTCAGAAGTGTTGCAATCGCGGACTTTTCTGATGCGATGAGAGCGGGAGAGCGACAATCTGTCCCAGCCGCCGGGACAAGCTGGCCCACACTAAATCGGGCGAAGTGGAGTTGGAAGACGGGATAAGAATCCGCCCTCGGGAGCCGCCGTTTGGCATAGAATAAACTCATGCTGCTGCGACACGTCGGGGGATTCGTCCTCCTCGCATCGACCCTGGCCGCCGCGCCGACCTTTACCAAGGACGTCGCGCCGATCCTTTATCAACACTGCGCGAACTGCCATCGTCCCGGCGAGATCGGTCCCATGCCGCTGCTAACCTACGAACAGGCGCGGCCGTGGGCGAAGGCGATTCGCGGCGCGGTTGCGCTCGGCAAGATGCCGCCGTGGCATGCCACGCAGGAGCGCGGCGTTTTCGCCAACGACCGCCGCTTATCGGATCGCGACCGGGAGACGCTGATCGCCTGGGTTGAGGGCGGCGCGCCGCAGGGCGATCCCGCCGATCTGCCGCCGGCTCCGAAGTTCGCCGAAGGCTGGCAAATCGGCGCGCCGGACGCGGTGGTTGCAATGCAGACCGCCTACAAAGTCCCCGCCGAAGGAACCATCGCCTATCAGTACGTGCAGATTCCGACGAACTTCACCGAGGACAAATGGGTGCAGGCGATTGAAGCGCGGCCGGGCGCGCGCGCCGTGGTGCATCACATCCTGGTGTTTTGCCGCGAGCCTGGAAACGCCGCATCGCCGCCCGCCTTCAAACTGATCGAGCCGAACATGCCGCGCTTGTTATCCTCGGGCGACGCCATGCGCGGCCCGCTGATTGCGACCTACGCTCCGGGCACCAACGCCCTGACATTCCCGGCGGGGTCGGCGCTGAAGATCAAGGCGGGATCGGTCCTGACGCTTCAGCTCCACTACACGGCCAGCGGCAAGGCCGCCGAAGACGTCTCTCGCGTCGGTTTCATCTTCGCGAAAGAGCCGCCGCGGCAGGAAATGCACACCAGCGCCTTTTACAACCCGACGTTCACGCTTCCGGCGGGCGATCCGGATAAAGCGGTCGAATCCATGATCGAGTTCACCGAGGATGCGCACGTTTGGGCCTTGTTCCCGCACACGCATCTTCGTGGAAAAAGCTGGAAATACCGCATCGTTTATCCGGATGGGCGCAGCGAGCCGATCCTGTCGGTTCCCAAGTACGATTTTAACTGGCAGACTTATTACGAATTCGCGAAACCGCTCGCCGCGCCGAAGGGCTCGCGCATCGAAGCGACCGCGCATTACGACAATTCGCCGAACAATCCGGCCAACCCCAATCCGAAAATCGACGTGAGATGGGGTGAGCAGACGTGGGAAGAAATGCAGTATTCGGGAATCAGCTACACCATCGACGAAACGGCGCCGCTTCCCACCGACCGCCGTCCGGCGGAGATTCGCCAGTGACCGTGGGGCGGACTTCCGTTCTGCGGTTAACAGCGGAGCTGAAGCTCCGCGCGGGATAAATCCCGGCGCTCGATCCGCTATATAATTCCGCTTATGCGGAAAATTCGAGTGGCTGCGGCGCTTGCGGCGGTTTCCATCATCATTTCAGGTCAGCCGCGCGCTGAACAGCCTTCCGGCGCTTTTGTTCTCAAGTCCGTCCGTACCTTCGACGGCGAAAGCATGCATGAGGGATGGGCGGTGCGCGTTAAAGGCGATCGCATCGAAGCCGTCGGACCGGCGGCGAGCATCGATGTTTCCGGCGCGAAACTCATCGATCTGGGCGGCGCGACGCTGCTGCCCGGCCTGGTCGAGGGGCACTCGCATGTTCTGCTGCACGCCTACAGCGAAACGTCCTGGAACGATCAGGTGGAGCATGAGCCGCTGGCGCTGCGCGTGGCGCGCGCGACGAATCATCTGCGCTCCACGCTGCTGGCGGGCTTCACAACTATCCGCGATCTGGGCACGGAAGGCGCCGGTTACGCCGATGTCGGATTGAAAATGGCCGTGAATGAAGGCATCATTCCGGGACCGCGAATGCTGGTGGTGACCCGCGCCATCGTGGCGACGGGCACGTACGGTCCCAAGGGATTCGTTCCCGAATGGACCGTGCCGCAGGGCGGGGAAGAAACTTCGGGGCAGGACATTATTCGCGTGGTGCGCGATCAGATCAGCCGCGGCGCGGATTGGATCAAGCTGTACGGCGACTATCGCTGGGGGCCGCATCCCGGCTCGCATCCGACCTTTTCGCTCGAGGAGATGAAGTGGGCGGTTGAAACCGCGCATGACGCCGGTGTTCCCGTCGCGGTCCACACCAGCACGCCGGAAGGAATGCGGCGGGCGATTCTGGCGGGCGCGGACACGATCGAGCACGGCAACGACGGCACTCCCGAAATTTTCAAAATGATGGCGGAGCATCACGTGGCGCTGTGCCCGACGCTCACGGCCGGCGGAGGCACGCGGCGCCCCGGCCAACCCGAATCTCCCATGCGCGCCCGCCGGCGGGAAGTGTTCGCATCCGCGCTGGCCGCCGGCGTGACGATTCTCTCCGGCAGCGACGTCGGCACTTTTCCGCACGGGGACAATGCGCGCGAGCTCGAAGCGATGGTCGATTTCGGGATGTCGCCGCAAGCCGCGCTCAAAGCCGCGACCTCCACGGCCGGCGAGGTGCTGCGCATGGATATCGGCGAAGTGAAAGCCGGCAAATTCGCCGACCTGATCGCCGTCGATGGCGACCCGAGCAAGGAAATCTCCGCCATCCGCCGCGTGCGATTCGTGATGAAGGGCGGAACGATCTACAAACAATAGATCGCCGCGCATCTGTTGCCTGCGGCACGGCCCCGCTGTTACGATCTAACGGTTTGCGCGGGCCTTGAATTTACGGAGAATGGTGGGCGGTGAGAGCCTCGAACTCCCGGCCTTCTGGGTGTAAACCAGACGCTCTGACCAACTGAGCTAACCGCCCGACGATCTCAGTTTATCAGAGTGCGGTAGAATCAAAAGTGATCCGGTGCGGGAGTAACTCAATGGTAGAGTCACAGCCTTCCAAGCTGTTGGTTGCGGGTTCGATTCCCGTCTCCCGCTCCATTTAAGATGCGCCTCCGCTTGTACGCCGGCAGGCGGAGCTGAAACTCGGCGCGGGATACATTCCGGGCCTCCAGCCCTTCATTTTGCGTGCGCGACCGTGGCGGGGCGCGAGCGCAAATAATGGATGATCATCGGCAGCACGCTGGCCACGGCGATTCCGATCACCACCTTTTCAAAATTGTGGCGCACGGCGGGAATGCCGCCCAGATAAAAACCGGCAAGCGTCATCGACGTGACCCAGCCTAACCCGCCCCAGACATTGAAGGAAAGAAAACGCCGGTAGCGCATCTGGCCCACGCCCGCCATGAACGGCGCGAAGGTCCGGACGATGGGCACGAATTTCGCGTAGATCAGCGTTTTGCCGCCGTGCTTTTCATAGAAAGCCTGCGTGCGCCGCACGTACTCCTGTTTAAAAAGGACCGAATCCGGACGCCGGAAAATCGCGGGACCGCCGCGGCGGCCGAGAAAATATCCGCTCTGATCGCCGGCCACCGACATGAACGCCAGCAGGGCGATGATGCGGCCGATGTCGAGTTCGCCCGCGCCGGCGACCACGCCCACCGTGAACAGCAGCGAGTCGCCCGGCAGAAATAATCCGGCCAGCAGACCAGTTTCAGCGAAAACAATTCCCGCCAGCAGAGCGTAGCCCCACCAGCCCGTGATCACCGAGGAAAGCAGGTGGATCAGTTGCTCCGGATTGGTCAGGCTGCGCCAGACCTCCAGGATCGTTGGAATCATCGACCCTGATGGAACGACGCCGCGAACTGCCGGATGGTGTTGTCGTAGACTTTGACTTTTCCTTCGGCCTTGAGCTGATTCACCACCGAATCCATGAATAGCAGATACTGCTGCTGCGCTTTGGCCTGCTTCAGGTCGGATAGAACCTTGGCGCGCTCCGCCGTCAGCTTCGACGGATCGACGTGCTGCTGATCGACGATTTTGTAGATCACCATTCGTCCGGCGATTTCGACCGGGCCGATGATGGAGCCGACCGGCTTGGTGAACGCATCCGGAACGAGCGCGGCGTGGCCCAGGCCCTCCACCGAATCGTTGCGGCTGAAATCGGCCGAAGTGGTCACCTCGAGCTTCATCGCTTTGGCGACTTTGCTCATATCCTCGCCGGCGCGAATCCTGGCGGCGGCCTCCTCGGCCTTTTTCTTGGCGAGAGAGATCGCATCCATGCTTGCGACCGCGTCGCGCACCTTGGCTTGCGCCTGTTCGAACGTGGACGGCGTGGGCGGAACTTTATCCAGCAGGACCGCGATGGCCAGGCGGTTGGCCGGCAGTTGCAGAACCTGCGACACCCCGTTCTTTTGCAGACCGTTGAGCGCGCCGTCGATTTCCGGGCTGATGCCGAGCGAGGGAATGGCCGAGCCGGGCGTCGCGTCCTTCACCGTGATCAGATCGGCGCCATTCTGCCGGGCGATTTCAGCGGCCGACTGCGGCGATTTTTCGAGCGCCGCATGGATCTGCTCCGAAAGCTGCTGCATTTTATCGGAGACCTGCTGCTTGCGCAGATCGTCGGCGATCGCCTGCTTGACCTCATCGAAAGGCTTCACGCGCGCCTGCTCGTGCTCCAGCACCTGCGCGATATCGTAGCCGATGCTGGTGGTGATGACGTCGCTGATCTGGCCCGGTTTCATGGTGAAAATGACTTTTTCGAACTCGGGCAGTCCCTGGCCGCGAACCAGCCAGCCAAGATCTCCGCCTTTATCGGCGGCGTCGTCGGAATTTTTCTTGGCCAGCTCGGCGAAATCGGCGCCGGCGCGAAGCTGTTTCAGCAAATCCTGAGCCTTGGCTAGAAGCTGCTTTTTTTCGGCGTCGGACTTATCGACGGTCTTCAGCAGGATGTGGCGCACGTGCACGCGCTCCGGCGTGCGGAAATTATCCATGTTGGAGGCGTAGGCGGCGTGAAGCTGCGCGTCGCTGACATTGATCGACTGCTGGACCTTTTCCTGATCGAGCACCACCACTTCGAAGGTGCGCCTTTCCGGCTCCGTGTACTGATAGCGATGTGTGTCGAAATAGGTTTTCAGCTCGTCCGCGGACGGCTTCACCTGATCCTGAAACTTGGCGGGCGGAAAGGCGATGTATTCGATTTTCGCCTTGTCGAAGCGCCGCTCGATGGCCTCATTTACCTCATTGGGCGTAACCACCGTCGCTTCGTATTGCAGGTTTTGAATTTTCTTGAGAATGATGTCGTTGCGCGTGGCGTCGATTTCGTCCTGGAGCGTCAGGCCGTTCTGCGCCAGCGCCGCTTCCAGTTGATCCTTGCCGACGAACACGCCGTCCTTGAAAAACTGCGGGAACTGGACCTTGAGATCATCGAGCACTTCCTGATCGGTCGCGGTGACGCCGAGTTTCTTGAAGGCATAGACGGCGGCGCGCTGCTGGATCATGGAGTCGACAAACTGCGGCATGTAGGTTTCGAGCATCGCCGGATCCATCTGGCTGCCGAGCATCCGCGAAGCGGCGCGCGCCGCCTCTTCGCCGGTGAGCTTCTGGCCGCCGATCTCGGCCAGCACGATCTGGTCACCGGTGTTGCCCGGGGTGCTGGTCCCATAACCCGGGATCAGGGTCACGACCATGGACACGGCGATCAGCAGCAGAAGGGCGCTGAGAATATAGCGGATGGTTTTCTGACGGCTGCGGAACAGATTGAACATATAAGGAAGCTCCAGGCGACAGGGCGGATCAGCTTTATTATACCCTGCCATTCGCCAGAAGCGGCAGAGCGCGCCGGGAAATTAGAACGAGGAGCCGGGTTTCATTTTGGATCCCGGCTCGGGCGCGGTTTTAAGAGGCACCGCGAGGTCGAACCAGCCGATCATCATTTCATCCCAGGTCTGCGGCCCCCAAAAAATCGTCTTTCCGGGATCGGGATTGAAGGGATTGTTGGGCGAGTTATCGAACCCCGCTCGCGCCTCGATGCGCGTGCCTTTCGGCAGCAACTTCGGCGTTGCCAGGTAATAATAAGGCTGCCAGTTGAAATCGTACTTCGGGATGCTCAGCAGAATTTCCGTTTCGCCGCTGGGATAGATTGCGCGAAATTCGAAGGATTTTCCGCGCAAGTGCATGTGCGCGCGCATGCCTACCAGATAAGCTTCCTGATGAAGCGTCACGCTGGCCGCGGTGTGGTAATCCGGCTCGCCCGGCGGAATCGCGATCCAGTGGGCGGCGGCCTGCCCGGCTACGATCTGGCGCGACGGCGGCTGCCTGGCGAAGACCAATCCGATTTTGGTGCGATCCGCCGAGGCTTTGCCGTTGGTCTGATAGTGCATCTGAAAAATCAGCGTTGAGCCGGCCTTGATCAGGCGCGCCTGGCCGGGCTCCCAGATTTGCGGCGACATTCCCGGCGCGTATCCGGCGAGATATTCCTCGTTCTGCATTCCCGTGCCGTCATCCACCACGATGATGGCGTGATGCACCACGCTGCGATCTCCAGGCCGGACTTCCACCGCCTGCACCCATTTATCCTCGGTGAAATTGGTCTTCACCGGAATGTACTGATAATCGATAACACCGCTCGCCGGGACCTCGAATGCCTCCGGCATTTCGAAGACGACGTCGGGCTTGGCGATGCGCCAGCCTTCGGTGAACTGGCGCGGCCTGGGCGCATCTGCGGGATTTCCCTCCGGCGCGCCGCCATCAACCCAGGCGACCAGAGTCTCCTTTTCTCCGGGCGCGAGCGACAGATCATTGGAAAACTTGCCGTAATGCGGATCAGCCTGCCACGGCGGCATCTTGCCTGAGAGCAGCGCGCTTCGAATCGCCTTCGCCCACGGGCGAGCCTGCTGATACGTTAACAGCGGCATCGGCGCGGCTTCGCCCGGACGATGGCATTGCTGGCAGCGATTTTGCAAAATTCGCTCAACTTCCCTGTGAAATGTTGGAGTTGCGGCGGAGGAAAGAAGGCAAAAAAAAGGTACGGAAACAGCCGTTATGACGCGAACCACTTCTTGATCCTTGAAACCTAAAGGTACATCATAATCTGAAATCGGCGAATCGTTTCATATTTTTTTTCGATCAGGCGATTTCTTCGCGAGGCTAGGGCGGCATCGCGGCCTGGATAAGGCGTAAGCCGGCGCACGGCGCGAATCCTTTTAAAATGGGAACGTGCCCCGTTTTCCCGGACGACATTTTCTTCGCAATCTGGTGGAACGGCGAACGCTGCTGGCGCGGCTGGTCCGGCGCGATTTCGAGCAGCGCTATGTCGGCTCGGCCGGCGGATGGCTGTGGGGAGCGATCCATCCGCTGGTTCTGCTCGGCAGCTATTACTTCATCTTTGAAGTGTGCCTGCACGCGACGCTTCCGCCGGGCGAGGTGACCAATAACTATCTGATGTATCTGTTCTGCGGATTCCTGCCCTGGCTGCTGTTCCAGGACACGGTGATTCGCTCCGCCGGATCGCTGATCGAGCATTCGAATCTCATCACCAAAACCGTTTTCCCGGCCGAAGTCGTCCCGGTGTCGATTTTTCTATCCTCGCTGCTGCATCACCTGATCGCGCTGGGGATGGTGGTGGCCTGCGCGGCCATTTTTCTGAAAGCGATCAGCCTGAAGATTCTGCTGCTGCCGATCTATATGTTTTTCGTGGGGCTGCTCGCGGTGGGGGTCGGCTGGATCGTGTCGAGCCTGCAAGTTTATCTGCGCGACACCGCGCAGGTGATCAGCGTGGTGATGACGCTGTGGTTCTGGGCGACGCCGATCATGATCACGGAAAAACAGATCCCGCCGCGCTTTCACGCGCTGATCGAGTTGAACCCGATGTCGTGGATCGTCAGAGCCTATCGATACCGGCTGCTTTCAACGCAGTGGCCAAGCTGGCGGGAACTCTCGATTCCATTTCTCTACTCGGCCGCCGTTTTTGTGGTGGGGGGATTGTTCTTCCGCCACCTGAAGCGCGGATTCGCCGACGTTTTGTGATCCTCACCGCGGATAGGGATGCCCGCGCAGCGACGTCAGGGCGCGATAAATCTGCTCGGCCAGCACAACGCGCGCGAGCTCATGCGGCATGGTGAGCGGCGACAGCGAAAGCAGCAGATCCGCTCGCGATTTCCACTCGGCCGAAAGTCCATCAGCCCCGCCGACGATGAATAGCAGATCGCGCTCGCCGATGAGCCGGGCAAAGCCGCGCGAATCGATCGCGCCGCCGGCGGGATCGAGCAGAATTTTTTGCGCTGCGGCGTGTTTCCGGAAAGGATCGAGGCGGCGCGGATCGATCTCCCGCATTTCGCATTTGGCAAAACGCGCGGATCGTTTGATGTACTCCTCCGCCAGGGCGTTGGCGTGCGGATCGCGCGCCTTGCCGATGTAGTACAAAAAGATTTTCAAACTTTGCGGAAGAACGGGATGCCGTCGCGGTATTCGGCCAGCTCGACTTTATCGCCGATCTGAACGCGCTCGCCCGATTTTTCCGAGGCGATCCGCGCGGTGAGGCGCTTGCCATCCTCCAGCGTCACGATCGCCAACTGATACGGCGCGTCGTTGACGAACTGTTCCGGCGCGGCGTAGATCAGCGTTTCGGTGTAGATGGTCCCGCTCATGCCGCCGCTCCCAGGATGGTCACCACCGCGGTGGCGCCGCTGCCGCCGAGATTTTGCGCCAGGCCGAGCGAGTGGCGCTGGAGCTGCCGCTCACCCGCTTCTCCGCGGATCTGCGCGACCACGTCGCAGATCTGGGCAACACCCGTGGCGCCGACCGGATGACCTTTCGACTTCAACCCGCCGCTGGTATTCAGCGGGCGCGGCCCGTTCAGGGCCGTGCAGCCTTGCAGCGCGTATGGTCCGCCTTCGCCTTTCTTGACGAAGCCCAGATCCTCGCTGGCCACGATCTCGGCGATGGTGAAGCAATCGTGCACTTCCGCGAATTGAATATCGTTCGCGGTCACGCCGGCCATTTTGTACGCTTTTTGCGCGGCTTCCTTCACGGCTTTAAAGGTCGTGATGTCTTCCTTCTGGTCGAGCGCGACCTGATCGGAGGTCTGCGCGATCCCCAGCACGCGGGCGGGCTTGTCGGTAAACTCCGAGGCGCGCTCCAGTGGAACGATAAGCACCGCCGCCGCGCCGTCGCTGATCAGCGAGCAGTCATAAACGGTCAACGGGTCCGCGATCGGCTTGCCGCCGAGAGCCTGCTCCATCGTGATCACCTTGCGCATGTGCGCCTGCGGATTTTTGGCGCCGTTGGCGTGATTTTTCACGGCGACAGCGGCGAGCATCTCGCGCGTGGTTCCGTACTGATACATGTGCCGCCGCGCGATCATTGCAAACAGCGCCGGAAACGTGGCGCCGGCGCGGCCTTCGCCGCACATATCGCCCGCTCCGGCCAGAATTTCGGTGACTTTAGGCGTCGGCTGCGACGTCATTTTTTCAACGCCGCCGACGAGAACCACATCGTACAACCCGGCGCCCACGGCCGAGACGGCGTGGAAAAAAGCCGATCCGCTGGAGGCGCAGGCCGCCTCAAACCGGGTACAGGGCACGCCGGTGATATCCATTGCGCCGGCGATGTAGGGCGCCAGGTGGTTCTGGCCGACGAAGGAAGGTCCGGCGAAGTTGCCGAGATAGAAAGCCTCGACCTGTGAAGGTTTTACGTGGGCATCTTCCATGCATTTCCGGCCCGCCTCCACCGCCAGCGAGCGCAGATCCCGGTCCGGAAACGCTCCAAACGCAGTCTTGCCGATGCCGATTACCGCAACTGGTCTCATATATCATTAGAATAACGCGAGAAGACGATAGATTCATTTGCACGTTTGTAGATGAAGGGGCGTCATCGTTAATAAGATGGCGAGCGTCCCGTCGATTCTTAAGCAAATGAGCGAAGCTCCCGGCTTCACCAGATACGACGCGGCCGCGCTCTCCAACGAGCAGCAGAGCCGTTTTGTCGCCGAAAATCTGCGGCGCATTTTTCTGCTGATCTACCGGATTGTCGGCAATGTGCCGGATGCGCAGGACCTGACGCAGGAGGCGTTTATCAAGGCGCTCCAGCGGCAGGATCAGTTGAAGGATCTGGAGAAGGCAGCGCACTGGCTTTCCCGCATCGCCAGCAACACGGCCATCGATTTTTTGCGGCGCAGCGGGCGCGTGAGTTTTTCCGGCATTGAGGAGATCCCGGAGCCGCTGGCCAGCTCGCCGCGCGAAAGTCCGGAGCAACTGGTGCTGCGCGCCGAGCATCGCGAGCGGCTGGAATCGGCGCTGAGCGTGCTGACGGATCGCGAGCGCACGGCTCTGCTGTTGCGCGACGTCGAGGGGCTGCCCGCCGAGGAAGTGGCCGCGCGGCTCAACTGCTCCAAGGCGACGGTGCGCTCCCATATCGCCAACGGGCGGGTGAAGCTGCGCCGCTTCCTGGAAAGAAGGAAAGCATGAGCCGCATTTCGCAAAAGACGGCGCACGTGGCTGAAACGGATCTGGCCCTGTACGTTTCAAACGATCTGCCGGCATGGCGGCGCGTCCGGGTCGGCTTGCATTTTTCCCGCTGCCGCTGGTGCCGTCAGATGGCGGAGATCTATCGCGACGATCGTCTTCGCTTCCGCGAAACCGCGTCACAGATGCCGCCCGGCGTGAACTGGAACAAGCTGTCGGCGGAGATTACGGCCAACATTCGCGTGGGATTGGCCGCCGGAGAGTGCGTCGCGCCGCGGAAACGCAAGGCGGCGCTTGGCTGGCGTCCGGCGGCGGCCATGGCCGGGCTAGCGGCGCTGCTGATCTGCGCCTGGGTTCTGAATATGCCGTCGAGCACAACACAGGAGCTGGGGCGGGCGTTCACGGCGATCTGGAGCGGATCCTCTTTAAATGGCGTCCGGGGCATCAATCCGGCGCGCGATAACCACGGGCTGGTGGTGGAGTTGAGCTCTTCCGGAATCGAGTTGCGCGAGAACGGCAGCACCGTGCTGGGCGTTTCGCGGGATCAGTCCAAGTTGGTGGACGTTTCGGCCAGCGTTGAAGGATCGGCCAGCGCGCGCTACGTCGACGACAACACCGGCCAGATGACCATCACGAGCGTGTATGCGCAATAGCGTGATTATCGCCGTGCTCGTCTGCGTTGCGCCATGGCTCGCCGCGCAGGGCCTCAGCCGCAAAGTGAATTTGCCGGCGGATTCGCCGGTGACGCTGGTTTCGGTCGATTGGGGCGGAACCGACGCCACCGCGCGCGGCGGCGCTTTCTTCCTGGACGTCCATGCCTCGATGGCGCTGCGCAATTCCAGCCAGAGGCGCGTGCGGGCGATCACCTTCGCGGTGCTTTCGCAGGAAGTGACGCCGGGCGGAAAAGGGTCGGTTTCGGTGCCCAGCCTGGATGTCGCTCCCGGCGATGTTTTTCCGGTTGGAATCGATCTGCGGCTGCTGCGCCCGATCGCGGGCGGCGCGGGCGTCGAGGTGAAACTCGACGGCGTGCTGTTCGACGATCTGAGTTTTTACGGTCCGGACAATCTGCAATCGCGCCGCACGATGACGGTGTGGGAACTGGAAGCCCGGCGCGACCGGCAATATTTCAAGAAGCTGATGGAGACCGCCGGAACGAAAGCTTTGCAGCAGGCGATGCTCGAGAATTTGAGCCGGCAGGCGGATCGGCCGCTGGCGGGAATGCAGATGGTGCGCGGCCGCGCCACCAATATCGAGCCGGAGCGCGATTTGAGCTTCGCGTTCCTGGAAATTCCCGACGCGCCGGTGCTGGCGATGAACGGAACGGCTCGCGTCGCCGGCAGCGAAGCGCACGCGCCGAGCGTCGAAGTTCGCAACCGCAGCGAGCGCCCGATTCGTTATCTGGAAATCGGCTGGATCGTGAAGGACCAGCAAGGGCGCGAATTTCTGGCGGCGTCGATGCCCGCCGATGTGAGCCTGGCGCCGGGAAAAACCGGCCAGGTGGGTCAGGATGCGGCATTGCGTTTTCCGGAACATACCAGCATTCAAGGCATGAGCGGATTCATTTCGACGGTCGGATTCGCGGACGGCTCCTACTGGATTCCCAGCCGCGCCGCGCTGGGCGACTCGCGTCTGCGCCGCGTCATCTCCCCGTCGCCGGAGGAGCAGCGGTTAACGCAGATCTATCAGAAAAAAGGTTTGAGCGGGCTGATTGAGGAACTGAAGAAGTTCTGAGATTCGCGGCGCAAATTGACCATGCTTCCGCTTGAAATCACCCCTGGCCAGGTCCGCCAGCGGATCGATGCCGGCGAAAAGATCCGCCTCATCGACGTCCGCGAGCCGCGGGAGTACGAAATGGCGCACATCGACGGCGGCGAGCTGATCCCCATGCGCGACATTCCTGCCGCGCTCGTCAAGCTGCGCGCGGAATCGATGCACGCAACCCTGGTGGTCTACTGCCATCACGGCGTTCGCAGCCTCAACGTGGTCCATTGGCTGCGCGAGCAGGGCGTGGAATCATGCCAAAGCATGTCCGGCGGTATCGAGGCCTGGAGTCTCTCGATCGATCCGTCCGTGCCGCGATATTAAGATGAACTTTTACCTGAAGCCCACCTGAACCACTTGCCGCAAAGCGAAGAGTTGGCTTCGCGAAAAGGGCATCCATGCCCGTGAAATCGACTTGAGCAAGGGCCTGAGCGAATCGGAACTGGATAAACTGATCGGCTCGCGCGATTATAAAGCATTCCTGAACACCCGCAACGAGCTCTACCGCGAGCGCAACATGAAAGAAAATCCGCCCTCGCGCGCCGAGGCGATTAAGCTCATGGCGGCGCATCCCAACCTGATCAAGCGTCCGATCCTGGTGAACGGGTCGAAAATCGCGCTGGGCTTCAATGAGGAAGAGTTCCGCAAAACCGCCGGCGTCTAGAACGAGGGCAGGACTTCCGTGCCGCCGTTGAAGTTGCGGAGCGGGAATAAATTTCTCAACGCCGCGGGAAGCTATCCCTGCGGCCGGCCCAGTCCCAGAAAGGCGAGCCCGGCGAAGATCAGCGCCAGCCCGCCGGCCTTTCCCCATGTCAGCGGCTCATTGAAAAAAATCTTCGACCACAAGATGGTCCACATGTAGCCGAGCGCGACCATGGGATACAACACGCTGAGCTCGCCTTCGGTCATCCCGCGCACGAAAAACACCGAGGACAGCGCGTACAGCGCAATGCCGGCCATCAGATGCCAGTTGGTGACGACCGAGGCCAAATTGCCGCGCAGCCTTCCCGCCGCTGCTTTCAAAAACGCGGCCCCGAAGCTGCCGATGAATCCGGCGGCGAACACGTACAGCATGGAAGAAAGCGGCGTCATTTTTTCTTACCCGATCCGGCGCCCAACGCCGCGACTCCGCCGCAAATCAGCGCGATCCCGGCGAGCTTTGCCGGGTTCATTTTGTCGCCGAAGATCGCCGCCGATAAAATCGTCACCCACACGAACGTGAGCGCGATCACCGGATAGACCGCCGACAACTCGCCGTGGCGAAGCGCCACCACCAGCAGCACCATGCTCAGCGCGTAAAGCGAGTAGCCGAAGAAAAGCTGCGGGGTGGTCAGAATCGCGATGCCCGTCGCCATCAACGTCGGATGGCCGAGCCCGTTGGCGCCGTTCTTGATCAACACCTGCGCGCCGGCGTTGACCAGCGTAACGCAAAACACCAGGAAAATCGCGAAGCGCCGCTGCGCCAGGGTGGTTTCGGCCAACTTTCAGAATAATCGAATCGCGCCGGGGGCCACAATCACTCGCCGCTTTGTTGAAGCAGCTTTGCGACCAGCGCCGTCCACCCGGTCTGATGGCTGGCGCCCATGCCCGCGCCGTTGTCGCCGTGAAAATATTCGTAGAACAAGACGTGATCGCGAAAATTGGCGTCGCGCTGGAATTTTTCCGCGCCGCCGAACACGGGACGCCGCCCGGAGCCATCGCGCAAGAATAAACGCGCCAGACGCCGCGACAGCTCCGCCGCCGCCTGGCCGAGCGTGATGCGATGGCCGGAGCCGGAGGGAAACTCCACCAGCAGATCTTCGCCGAAATAATGGTTATACCGCTGCAAGGATTCGATCAGCAGATAATTCACCGGAAACCACACCGGGCCGCGCCAGTTCGAATTTCCGCCGAACAGCGGGGTGCCCGATTCGGCGGGCTCATAGCGAATGCCGTGCTGCTGCCCGTCCAGGTCCACCGTGAAGGGGAAGCGCTCGTGAAACTTAGAAAGCGAGCGAATCCCGTAGGGCGATAAAAATTCGCTTTCATCGAGCATTCGCTCCAATACCCGCACCAGCCGCGGCCGCACCAGAACGCTGAGCAGTCTTCGCGATTCGACCCCCTCGCGGGTGAGCGAAGCCACGTTGGCGGCGAGATTGGGGCGGTGCCGGAGAAACCACTCCATCCGGCGCCGGAACCCCGGGAGCTTTTCGATCACCTCCGGCTCCATCGTGTCCACGGCGAAAAGCGGGATCAGGCCGACCATCGATCGTACCCGCAGCAGCATCGAGCGGCCGTCGGGAAATCTCAGGCGGTCATAAAAGAACCCGTCGCTTTCATCCCACAGCCCGCCGTCGCCGATGGCGTTCATCGCCGCGGCGATATACAAAAAATGCTCGAAAAATTTGCTGGCGACATCCTCGAAAATGGGATCGACCTGGGTCGCCAGCTCCAGCGATATTTTGAGCATATTGAGACAAAACATCGCCATCCAACTGGTGCCGTCGGATTGCTCGATGTAGCCTCCGCCCGGCAGCGGGGCGCTGCGGTCAAACACGCCGATGTTATCCAAGCCGAGAAATCCGCCCTCGAAGATATTGCTTCCGGTCGAATCCTTGCGATTCACCCACCAGGTGAAGTTCAACAGCAGCTTGTGAAAAACGCTTTCCAGAAAGGAATAATCGGGGCGCCCGGAAAGTTTGCGGTCGATCTGAAACACGCGCCAGCAGGCCCAGGCATGCACCGGCGGATTTACTTCGCTGAAATTCCATTCGTACGCCGGGATCTGCCCGTTCGGATGCATGTACCATTCGCGCAGAAACAGCCGAAGTTGCCCCTTGGCGAAATCCGGATCCACCAGCGCCATCGATATCATATGGAAAGCCAGATCCCAGGCCGCGTACCAGGGATACTCCCAGTTGTCCGGCATCGACAAGACGTCTTCGTTGAACAGATGAATCCATTTGGCATCGCGCCCGCAACGGCGCTTTTGGGGCGGCGGCGGCTCGGCCGGATCTCCCTTCAGCCAATCTTCGACCACGAAGTGATAAAACTGCTTGGACCACAGCAGCCCGGCGAAAGCCTGTCTTTGCACGCGCTTGCCGTCTTCGGAAAGATGCGGAGGAGAAAAGCCGTAAAATTCATCGGCTTCGGCGATGCGCTGCGCCATTAAGCCGTCGAAATCGTGAATCAGCCGCGTCGGCTCAGCCGCTTCGAAAAGGCGCATGCGCAGCGTGCGCGACTCGCCCGGATTCAAATCCAGCCGGTGCCAGGCGCAAGCCTTGGTGCCGCGGCGCGCCGGATTGACCGCGTCCAGCCGGTTGCGAATCACGCGCTCGTGAAACGCGTCTTTCGTGTACTTGCCGCCGCTGTATCCCCAGAGCGCGCGCGTATTGGATTCGTTCTCGGTGAACAGCAGATCGGGTTCTCCGTCGACTTGGAATCGATACCATCCAAGCGACGGATGCCGGGCGTCGATTCCATCGCTGCTGGCCGCAAGCGATGGGCGGTTGGGATCTCCGTTCCACGACCATGTGTTGCGGAACCACAGCGTCGGCAGCAGGTGCAGGGTGGCCGGGTCCGGTCCGCGATTTATTGCCGTCACGCGGATCAGAATGTCAGCCACATCGGCTTTGGCGTATTCGATGAAAAGATCGAAGTAGCGGTCGCCGTCGAATACGCCGGTATCGATCAGCTCGTATTCGGGCTCGTTCCTGGTGCGCCGCCGGTTGGTTTCAAGCAGTTGCGCATAGGGGAACTCGGCGCTCGGATACTTGTAGAGGCACTTCATATAGGAGTGCGTCGGCGTGGAATCGAGGTAATAATAAAGCTCCTTGACGTCCTCGCCGTGATTTCCCTGAGTGTTGCCGAGGCCGAAAAGCCGCTCTTTCAGGATCGGATCGCGTCCGTTCCAGAACGCCAGCGCGAAACATAATCGCTGATGATTGTCGCAGATGCCGCCGATCCCGTCCTCGCCCCAGCGATAGGCGCGAAGATGCGAATGCTCGAAGGGAAAATAATTCCAGGCATCCCCGCCGGCGCTATAATCCTCGCGAACGGTGCCCCATTGCCGCTGCGATAAGTACGGCCCCCAGCGCCGCCAGTGCGCCTCCCGCCGGGCCGTGCAGATCAGGCGCCGTTTTTCCGCGTCCACTCACATGATTGTACCCAGAGGCGCGCGGAAGCGCCCTGGCGATCGAAAACGCCGATCGCACGCAGGGCGCCCTGCCATTGGCCGGATCAATCCAGCCCTGCCGCGAAAATCGGGCTCACCAGGCGTTCCGATACAGCTCGATTTTCGGCGGATCGCAAAGCACGACGGTCACCACGTCGAAACGCACGCGCTCCCACGGAGTCTCCGTGCGCCGGGCGAACGCTCGCGCCACGCGAATTAAGTGCCGCCGTTTTTCCTCATCAATCGCCCGTTCCGGCGGGCCGAAGCCGGAGTCCTCGCGCGTCTTCACTTCGACGATCACCAGCGCGTCGCCCTCGCGGGCAATCAGATCCGCTTCGGCTTCGCCCGCCAGCCGGAAATTTCGCGCGACGATGATAAATCCCTTGCCGCGCAAAAAGCGATGCGCCAGATCCTCGCCGCGCCGGCCGCTCGCCGCCGTTGGACTCCACAATTTGCGCCGGCGCACATCGCGAAGCCGGTCCAGAATCCTTCCGATCATTTAAGGACAGCCAGCCGCCATTCGATCACCTTGCCGCGAACGATGTAGCACAAATAATATTCCCAGAAGCGGCGGAAACGGGGAGAGCGATTCACCAGCAGCTCGAATCCCAGCCACTTCCACAAAGCTAGTAGCTTTACGCGGACCAGAATCTCGCGAAATTTCACGGGCGAATAGTAGCCGAAACCGCCGTGATCCTCTCCGAAATAGCGCAGCGAAAAACTGTTCAAGTGCCAGCGATGCGTGGGATCGCAGAACGAGCTGAAGTCGGTGTAGTGCGGGGTAACGATGAAAACTTCGCCGCCGGCTCGCACCAGCCGGTGAAACTCCTCCATCGACCGCACCACATCGGAGACGTGTTCGATCACGTGAACGGCCTGCAACGCGTCGAAACTCGAATCATGAAACGGATAAGGAAAATGATCGAGATCGCAGATCACATCGGCGCGGCTGGCGGGGTTGCGATCGATCCCAATCGCGCCCTTTTTCTTATTAATCCCGCAGCCGACGTCGAGAATACGCATGGATGAGGAAATTTTCGCACCACGCCGCTGCTTTGCGCATCTAATTGGCAAAGTGAGAACGGTCCGCAAACTGCATCGCAAGGTTCGCGAGACGCGGATGTTCGCGCGCGCCATGCAATCGGCGTCGCACCCGATTCTGGCGCAGATCGTGCCGATTCGCCGCTGCAATCTGGATTGCGCCTATTGCAACGAATACGATAAGACGTCGGCGCCGGTGCCGCTTGCCACCATGCTGCGCCGCATCGACCGTCTGGCCGAGCTCGGCACCGCGATCATCACCTTAAGCGGCGGGGAGCCGACGCTGCATCCCGATCTTGACGCCATCATCGGCCGCATTCGCCAGCGAGGCGCCATCGCCACGCTCATCACCAATGGGCTGCTGTTGACGCCGGATCGCATTCGCGCGCTGAATCGCGCGGGCCTCGACTATCTGCAAATCAGCATCGACAATCTTCAACCCGACGACGTATCGAAAAAGAGCCTGCGCGTGCTGGAGCGAAAACTCGAGTGGATGGCGCGGTACGCCGAGTTCGGCGTGACCATCAACTCCGTGCTCGGAGCGGGCGTCCGCAATCCCGAGGACGCGCTCGCCGTCGGCCGCCGCGCGCGCGAACTGGGCTTCACCAGCACGCTCGGCATCCTGCACGATCACAGCGGCCAGCTTCAACCGCTTGCGCCGGAGCACAAAAAAGTCTACGACCAGTTCCGCCGGCTCAAGAACGGCCTGTTTTCCTTTGCGCACTTTGATCATTTCCAGGAAAACATCGGCCGCGGGCTGGCCAATGACTGGCATTGCCGCGCCGGCGGGCGTTTTCTTTATGTTTGCGAAGATGGTCTGGTGCATTACTGCTCGCAGCAGCGCGGGCGGCCGGGAATTCCGCTGGAAGAATACACGGTGGACGACATTCTCCGCGAATCCGCGCGGCCGAAGGGCTGCGCTCCGTTTTGCACCATCTCCTGCGTGCATCAGACCGCGATGGTCGATGATTTCCGGGAGCGCCCGCGGGAGACTCTCGCCGCGATTTTGGATCGCCGGCGCGCGCTCGATCCGCAGTTCAAGCCGCCTGTGCTGGTGAACGTGCTGTCCTGGTTGTTTCTCGATCCGCGCCGCCGCGGATTCTTCGGCAAATGGTTCGTGGCGATGCTCGGTTTGAAGAATTAGAGGCCGGAAACAATCCGCCCTCGGCGTCGCGGATGCACGTCCGGCGCCGCCGCGAATACTAGCGCTGGAGCAGGAAGTGACTCGCGGTTGCGGCGAAATCGGCGAGCTGCGACGATTCCCATGCCGCATCCCGCCCGAGCTCGCGCGCCATCAAACACGCGACCTTTGGAGCGGACGCAAGCGCCGCCTTCGCGTTCAAGAACAAAGCGCGCGTCCGGCGGCAGAGGACATCTTCGACGGTTCTCGCCATTTCCGCTCGAACGGCCCAGATCACCTCGGCGCCCACGTAGGGAAGGCCGGGGATGAACGGCTGCGCGAGTTCGGGATCGGCGCGCATCAATTCCTGAATGGCCGGCGCGTCGGAGCCGTAAACGCGAAACTCGCCGAACTCTTCCGCGCGGGCATGGAATCCGTGAATCTTCAG
>JAJPHS010000020.1 GCA_021325175.1 Terriglobia bacterium | reverse complement strand
CGGAATCGCCACCTCGTTCAACCGCAGATACACGCCCAGTTGCGCGCGATGATGGATCATGTGATTCAGCACCGTCCGGCGCATGACGTCGATGCGCGGCATCTGATAAACTTTTGCCCACGAACGTCAGGGTCCAGACTTTGCTCACTCCTCATCACTGGTGGATTCGAGCTTCTTGCGAGCCACACCCACCGACTCGTCGAACATCGCCAGGAGCTCCGCGCGATGAGCCGAATATGTTCCGGGCAGAAGCCTAAGCGCGATCCCGCCTGAAAAGCGGCCGGATCTACCCGGTTGCTACTGCGCTCTCGCCGTGGCCGACGTCGCGCCGGGCTTGCGATAATCGTGGAACTCGACCTCATTCCACGTCAGCGCTTTTCCTTCCTTGGTGTGGACGTCGGCGCGAAACGGCAAAAGATACCAATGATCGCCGATCCTGGCGTATTCCCAATGCAGCTCGATCGAAACCGCGCTGATCGGATACGTTTTCGGAAGATCGGTGGAAATAATGCCCAGTTTCAGGATCGCTCCGGTTTCGGCATCGACATTGATCACGCCGAAATAGCCGGTTGTGATTGGTTCGCCCTTGCCTTTCTGGATGGTCCACGGCGAATGTTCCTTGCGCACGGTGAAGCCCAGCAGGTGAACCCGGTGGCCGCGCAGCGCATCCCAGTTCGACCAGCTAATTTCCGCCTGCGATTTGGGATCGAACGTCCATTCCAGAAATTTGGTGAAATCGCTCGCCGGCATCGCCCACGGCGGACGATTGGCGTTTTCGCTGACCCGCTTGCCGTTGACGTGCAACATTTCGTACTGTTCCTTGCCGCCGATAAACGTGAGCTGCTCGCTGACGGTTTCGAGCGTGCGCCATTGATTGGTCCCCTTCGTGTCTTCGTTGCGGCGCGTGATCTGGGTGCAGAGGTAATCGGGAAGTTCCTTGGGATAGGCGCGCGCATGGGCGATGGTCGCTTCGATCAGGGTTTTCTGCTGCGCGTCGTCGAGCGGAGGCAAACCTTGCGGCGCCTGCTCCTTTTGCGCGAACGCCGCCGCGGCGGCCATCAGTATCAGCCAGGCGATTTTCATCTCGATTCCATCCCCGTATGCGCGGCTAGCCGGTGGAGGCCTACGCGTGGTTCATCATTCATTTTACCCGCCATTTTACCCGCGGGAGCGAGGCTTCATTGCTGCTTCTTCGCCGGTTTGGGCTGGTCCGGCTTTGCGGGTTCTTCTTGCAATTTCTCATCCGGAACCGGATCCGGAGTATCGAAAGTAATGGTCGTTTCCGTCCCGAACTTGCGATAGAGATGAAACGAGGCTTCGTTCCACGTCATATAGCGGCTCTCGCTGGATTTGAGGTCCGTGCGCAAGGGAAGAACGTAGGTATGGCCGCCGATATCGACGTTATCGTAGTTCACGTCGAGCTCTACCCGGTGAATCGGGAACGTCGCCGGAATGTCTTCGCATTCGAACTTGTAACGCATTACGGCGTAAGTGTCGCGATCGGCATAGATCAGCCCGCGGTATCCCGCGACGATCGTTTGCCCCACCGATTGCGCGTAAATCGTAAACCCCGAGCGGGATTTCGGAACATGAAAGGCGAACACGTACATGCGTTTGCCGCGAAGAGTCGCCCAGTGATCCCACTGAAATTCGGCGGCCGTGTCCGGGTCGAAAATCTCCGAAAAAATGCTGCCGAAATCGCCCGATAACGTCGATCCGCCCAGCTTCATGTGCTCGACATTCGTCACCGGCGTGCTGTTGATCATCGTAACTTTGTAATCTTCCTTGCCGTTCACATAGCTGACCTGCTCCTGAACGGTGTCCGCCAGCCGCCAGTTTTCCGTGCCGGTGGGATCGTAGTGGCGGCGGGTGACCTGCACGCACATGTAATCGGGCAGGGTTTTCGAATAGGCGCGCGCCCGTTCGATAATTTCGTGAAGGATGCGCTGCCGCTCGGCTGGATCGGGCGGAGGAATCGACGGGGGCGGCGGCGCGGGTGCGCGCGGCGGCGCAACCGCAAGGTTCGCCGATGCCTCGGCGAGTTTCCGCAGCGCCTCCACCGTTTTTGGACCCGCGCCCATTCCTTCCAGCTCTTCCACGCGGCGATCCTCCAGCTTGTCGGTCAGCTTGATGCGCTTCACATATTGCGCGACCTTCGAATCGTCGTGGCGCAGTTGAATCGAGGAGCGAATGAACGCCACCACCTGGTCGGCGGTCATCGTATAGGTGAACTGTGCGTAAACAGCGGCAGCTGTGGTGAAAACAAGACACCACGCGATCACCGCCCGGCGGTTCGAGCAAATTCCGAAAATCAGGCTTGTGAATCGCGACACTAATTCGATGCGGATCGCCGTCTGGCGGGTTTCGCCGGCGCGGCGGTGGTTTGCGGATGAACTGTTTTCTCGATCGCCTCCAGAGCCAGCGGAGCCATAATCCGATACCCCTTCGCATTTGGATGCAGCCCGTCGTCGCTAAGATCCGCCTTCAGCAGGCCGGCCTGATCGGCGAGCGCATCGAAATAATTCAGGTACGTGTAGCCGCGCTGGCGGCAAAGCTGCTGAATCCATTCGTTCAAGGCCGCGATATAGGTCGGCGGCCGCGATTCGGTTTGCGCGTACGAGGGATTCTGATCTTTGTGATAATCGCTAACCGGCGTGACGGAGGCGAAGATCACCTTAATCTTGTAGAACGACGCCAGGTCCGCGATCATCAGGTAGTTATTTTCAATATCGGTCAGCGGCGTGCCGCGCGCCAGATCGTTGGTTCCGGCGAGAATCAGCAGCGCTTCCGGATGCAGGTCGATGACGTCGGCCTTCACTCGCCCCAGCATTTCCGAAGTCACCTGCCCGCTGATGCCGCGATTAATGAAATCGCGCCCCGGGAAATATTCGTTCAGGCGCCAAAAATCCGTGATGGAATCGCCGAAAAACACCACCCGCGGATTTTTCGGATCGGGCGGCTGCACCTTGCGATTCGCCTCCGCATAGCGTTGCAGATTGTCGCGATCGGCGCTGCGGAGCTGGCTGTCTTTCAAATCGAGCAGAGCGCGGAAATGCGACTCGAGCCGCGTCGCATCGTCGCGCAGATCCGCGAATTGCTTGCGCGCCGCGTCCGGGAAGGGAAATGGCTTCGGCACCGCATCGGCGAGCGCCAGATAAGCATGCAGGTTCGTCAGCAGAACGTAGGTCGGCTGGCCCGCGTTGCGGCGGAGTTGAAGCTGCGCGCAGGCCTGCTTCGCGTTTTCGATCACCGGCGCGGCGGCGCGCTGTAAATCGGGCACGGCGATCCCTCCAGCCTCCATCAACTGTGTGGCTCGAATGCACAGCTCATTGACGTCCTTGGCGGGCATCAACGCCTGCGGAGCCTGGGCGAACGCGCCCGCGCTCATCGCCAGGACCGCGAAAATCATCGTCTGTCTGCTCACGGATGCTCCTCCTTTAAAAGGGACAACGTGACCGTTCCGATCGGAAACTGCATTTTGAGCCGGATCTGCACCGGCAGCTTGCGCTCATCGTCGGTGAGCCAGATAAACGCGCGGCCCTTTCGCGTATAGATCACGCCGTTCAGCATGTTCGCCTCATAACGGACCGCTTTGTACGATCCGGCCGGCGTTTTGATCTCCTCGCGTTCCTGCGCCTCTACCCGGACGTTGGCGGCGCGCCTGCCGTCGCTCATCGGAATCTGCGCCGATTGGCCCGGCGCGACGTTCATCTCCCGCAGCACCGCGAGCGCTCCGATCACTTCGTGCGTGCATCGCGGGATAGAGATCGAATCGCTATGCAGGACCGCGTTCTTGTTCAGGTCGCGCTCCAGAAAAGTCGCGCGGAGTTGCGAACGATCGTAGCTGACCTTGGTTTGGTGATGGCGCTTGCCTTCCTCCGAATCCATCACCCATCCAGCGGCGCAGAAGGATTGATCGTAGTCGGCCGAGTAAACATCATGGATCCGAAACAGGCTGCTCACCAGACCCGCCGAGTCCAGACGCAGGTCGGCACGGTTCCGATCCGCCTCAATCACCACCGTTCCGGCGTGAATCAGCCGCCATTCTACGTCGTAAGTAAGTTTATCCGCAACAGAATGGAGAACCGCAGGGTCCGATTCCGACCGGGTTGAATTTTGCGCCGCCACGAGGGAACACGCAGCTGCGAACAAAGCGGCGCCGGGGGAAAACCGCATTAATCTGCTAGTGTAGCACCGGGCAGCGGGCGGCTCATTTAATGTAAATCTTGGCTTCCGACGTGTATCCGTCGGTGGTGCTGACGTCCAGATAGCCTTCCCCGGAGGCGATTCCGGAAGGAATCGTGATATTCACCTGATACACTCCCGCCAGCGTGGGCGCGAGCACGGCGGTGAAGTTCTGGATCTGCGTATCGCCGCCTTGCGAATCGTAGATATCGACTGCGAAATTCGGATCGTTGACCGCGGCCAGTGGGCTGCCGGGCGCCGCCGCGCCATCGGCGACCGCCGGCGAGGTTGACCCCAAACCCGTCGCGTAGAAAAACACCGTCTCGCCGGCCGCCGCCGGACTGTTCTGCGTCACATACGTGTAGTTCGAATGAAAAACATCGGCCGGTCCGACCCCGTTTTGCGTGGACGTGAAGACGCCCGGCGCCGTGCTCGCCGTGTAAAGCGTCACCGAATTGGATGTCGATCCGCCGGCGCTTACCTGGAACGAGGCCACGTTATAAACCTGCGTCTCGTTCGGTACGATCGCTGTGATCAGATTCGCCGAGGCTGCATAAAGCGGCGAGGGAACGCTATTGACCGGAATCATCGCGCCGCCCAGCGTCGTCGGCAGCGGCAGCGACCCGGCCGATTGCGTGGAAGCCAGCCCCGTGCCGAACATCGCCACATACTCGCCCGGGGCCACCGAATTGGTGATCGGGGCGAAACTGGCCGCGTTCAGGATTCCGTCGGGATTCAGAAACGGATTTTTTCCGGAAAGCAATGCCGCCTGGAACTGCGGTATCAGCGTGTAATATCCGTTCAAGCCGACCTGTAGCACGGCTTCGCCGTTTGCTCCCATCAGCCATTCAAAATTCGGATCGGCAAAGGAGCCTCCCGCCGGAAAATTGTAAACAATATCGGCGGTGTAGTCGAAGGAGCTGAAATTATAGCCAGCCTCCCGTTGGTGTTGTGTGCCCACGCCCTGTCCGTTCGGCAGCACCGATCCGTAGAACGCGTCGATGCAATTTTGTTGCCCGCAGGTATTCGTGGCGTTCTCCAGGCCGCCCTGAAAATAAGTTCGCGTATACGTCGCGTTGCTCACGGAGCTCGCGCTCTTCACGGCAACAAACAGATCGAACCCGTTCGGATTTCCCCCCACCAGAATGTTGCCGTCGGGCGAGACGGCGAACGTCTTGGCTCCGCTGACTAAGGCCGTCAGAGGGTTTGAAGCCGTCGGGAAGGTGATCGTACCGATATTTCCGCTGAAGGAATAGCTCACGCCGGAAAGCGATTGCGTGGTCGCCTGGCTGCCCTGATTCAGCATCTCTCCGTTCACCGTCACATTGCCGAAGCTGTTGCCGCCGCTGGCCGTCATCGTGAAATATCCGTTGCGGACGTTGCTGGCGTTGGCTTGCAAAAAATCGATGAACCCGACCTGGTAGGCGCCGGTCACTCCGCTCGCGGGACCTTCCGGAATCGCGACGAAAATATCCTGATATCCATTCTCGGTTGCGCTGGCGATCACTTCGCCGGCCGCTCCGACTCCACCGAACTCCGTATCCTGGCTATCGATTCCCACCGGCGTCTGGATCTGCACCTGCCCGCTCGAAGACACGGCGTAGACTCCGCTCACCGTATAATTCGAAGCCGCCGCCTGGTTGGCCGAATTGAGCTGCTGGCCACTGAAGGAATAATTGCCGTTCCCATCGAAAGTCATCGTGCCGGTGAGGCTGACGGCCTGGGTGATCGCACTGCTGTTGGAATCGGCCACCAGCAGCACCTGGCGCACGAAATATGCGCCCTTAAGCATCGAATTCCCGCTATTGTCGAAGCTCACCCGCGGCGTGGCGGCGCGCGGGCTGCGCATTCTGAACATAATGCTCTGATTTTGATTTTGCGCGCGCCGCAACTCGCGGGCGTGAGCCAGCCGGCCATGCGCCGTAGCCGCCGCCTCGTTCGTCTGCGCCATCGTCAGGCCGGCTACGATAAGACAAAGAATCCAGGGCTTCATAATAGAATCGACGCGAACCCGCGTACGTACCTTTCTCTCCCGATACGTTACGTCTTCATTGAAGCACGTTCGAAAGCACACTGTAACTCTACGCGCGGCGCGATCTTCCGGTTTACACTGAATTGCATGGCCGGCCGTCCGCGCGCCCGCGAGCTGGGAATTGTCACCGGAGCGCTCCCCACCGGCCCCCTCAACGCGATTACCGATGTCGCCGGCGTCAAAGTGGGCCACACAACCTTGCATCGCGGCGAGAAGATCCGCACCGGCATCACGGCCATTCTCCCGCACGGCGGAAACCTGTTTCGCGAAAAAGTGCCGGGCGCGGTGTTCATCGGCAACGCCTTCGGCAAGCTCGCCGGCTCGACGCAGGTGAACGAGCTGGGCGAAATCGAAACACCCATCCTGCTCACCTCGACGCTAAATGTTTTTCGCGCCGCCGACGCGCTGATCGATTACATGCTGGCGCTCGACGGCAATCATGACGTGCGCTCGATGAATCCGCTGGTCGGCGAAACCAATGATGGCGTCCTGAACGACATTCAGGGGCGATACTGCGGGCGCGAGGAAGTTTTCGCCGCGATTCAGGGCGCTAAATCGGGCGCGGTCGAAGAGGGATGCGTCGGCGCCGGCACGGGGACCATCGCCTTTGGATGGAAGGGCGGAATCGGCACCGCCTCGCGCCGCGCGGGACCGTTCACCGTCGGCGTGCTGGTGCAATCGAACTTCGGCGGCCGCCTCACGATTTGCGGCGTGCCGATCGAGCGCCCGCGCTCCGCTCCGCCGGCCGCCGTCGACGGGTCGATCATGATGATCGTCGCCACCGATGCGCCGGTCGATCATCGCAACCTGTCGCGCATGGGCGCGCGCACCATGATGGGACTCGGCCGCACCGGTTCGGCCGGATCGAATGGCAGCGGCGATTACGCGATCGCGTTCACCACCTCGCGCGAATCAAAGCTGTTGTCCAACGATGCCGTCTCGCCGCTATTTCCCGGCGTCATCGAAGCGACCGAGGAAGCGATTTACAACTCGCTGTTCAAAGCCGAAACGATTACGGGGAATGGCCGCACAGTGGAGGCGTTGCCGCTGGAGTCCACCGTCGAGTTGCTGAAAAGCCGAGGCGTGATCCGGTAAGCGATTCTCATTTCGCCGCCCCCGGGCGCGCCGTTCTCCTTCGGCCGGACGGCGCGCGCAATCCACTCGGCCAGGGGACGTTTTTATACCGCGATCCCCATCCTCCACAGCGCATACGCGACGGCCTGCCGGAAATAAAGCCACTGCTCCCGCCAATGCGTTCGATGCGGCTCCGGGCGAGGCGAGCCGTAGACGCTCATGCCCCGCGATTCGAGCATCTTCTTCACGCGATAAATATGATAGCCGTCGCTTACCACGATGCACGATTTCAGATCCAGACGCCGCATGATCTCCGCCGCGGCCGTGGTGCTTTCCACCGTCGTCGCGCCCTCCGCTTCGACCACCACCGCCTCCGACGGCACTTCGTGCTTGCTCAGATACGCGCGCGCCACTTCGCCTTCGGTGAACGTCGGATCGCCGCCGCTGCCGCCGGTGGTCAGAATACGCGGGGCGAGTCCTTCGCGATATAAGAACAGCGCGTGGTTCAATCGCGCCTCCAGCACCGGCGAAGGGCGCCCTCGATACTCCGCCGCGCCCAGCACCAGGATCACGTCCGCCGGACGCGCCTCGTCGATATTCGATTGATGCTCGATGGCCAGCGCGATCGAGCGCAGCTCGACCAGCGCCCCAATCATCGCGAGCGCAAGGATCGAGCCCGACAATCGAAACATCCACCGGCGCATTTGCTTTATGCCAACATTGTAAGACGTGATGACGGAAGCGATTTCAAGCGAGCGCAATCCGCTGCTCAAGGAAATTCGCCGCGCGGTCGCGCGCGGATCGCTCACCGAGCATGGTTTCGCCGTCGCCGAAAGTTTTCACCTGCTGGAGGAGGCCCTCGCCTCCGATTGCGAGATCGACTGCGTCATCGTCGCTGAATCCATCAAGAGCACGGTGGCCGCCCACGTTCGCGGGTTGAAACGCGCGCGCGTCATGGCCGTTCGCGATTCGGTTTTCGCGGCCTTGTCCTCCACCGAAACGACGCAAGGCGTGATCGCGCTCGTCCGGCCGCCGCAATGGACGATCGAGCAGCTTCTGCGCGGCAAATCGCTGGTGATGGTGCTCGATGGCGTGCAGGACCCCGGCAACGCCGGCGCGATCGTGCGCGCCGCCGAAGCCTTCGGCGCGACCGGGGTTGCGTTCCTCAAGGGCAGCGCCAGCGCCTATAATCCGAAAAGCCTGCGCGCCTCCGCCGGATCGATTTTTCGCCTGCCCATCGTCGCCGCCGCCGATGAAAACCTGCT
>JAJPHS010000102.1 GCA_021325175.1 Terriglobia bacterium | reverse complement strand
GCGTTGATAATCGGCGTATCCAGATAGCGCTGCAAAAAATGCGGCGCGCCGGACGCGGAATGGCGCATGACGATCGCGTCGGGACGCATCGCCGCCAGCGTATTCAGGGTATCGACCAGCGATTCGCCCTTGGAAACGCTCGATCCCTGCGCCGTGATCGAGATGGTGTCGGCCCCCAGGCGCTTGGCCGCGATTTCGAAGCTGGTTCGTGTGCGGGTGGAGGCTTCAAAAAACAGATTCACCACCATCCGCCCGCTCAGCAGATCCAGTTTTCCGCGCCCGCGCGGCTGGAAATCGCGAGCGCGGTCGAGGATGGCCTGTACCTGCTCCCGCGTCAGAGTCTCGATTCCGAGCAGTCCGCGCAAGTCAAGCACCCTCCGCCATTCGCTCAACCAGCAGAACTTTCTCGGTCGAATCGATCTCGTTGAATTTCACTTCGATGATTTCATTTGAGGTGGTCTGCACGCGCCGGCCGGCGTAACTCGCCTCAATGGGCAGCTCGCGATGGCCGCGATCGATCAGAACCAGCAACTGCACGCGCGCCGGCCGGCCGTGATCAAACAGCGCATCGAGCGCGGCTCGAATGGTGCGGCCGGTATATAGCACATCGTCCATCAAGATGATGTCGCGGCCCGTGACCGGGAATGGAATATCGGTGCTGTTGACCACCGGCGCCTGCCCGACGGTGGAAAGATCGTCGCGATACAGGTTGATATCGAGAATGCCGACGGGAATTTTGCGCTGCTCCAGCCCTTCAATCTTTTTGGAAAGCCGCTGCGCCAGGGGAACGCCCCGGCGGCGGATGCCGATGAACGCCAGATTGTTCAAATCCGAGGTGCGCTCCAGAATCTCGTGCGCCAGCCGCACCAGGGTTCGATCGATTTCGCTGGCGCTCATCAATTGACGTATTTCCCGCGTGGCCGCCATGGAGGGGTAAACGTTCCAGCGTACCACATCGCCGGCGCGATTCTGCTCCGGCGTCGGCCGTGTCCGGGACGACGAGCGCCACGGCGGCGCGGTCCTCCGGCGCAACGGGAACCCGGCGCCCGTTGCCCGCGTCAAACGTTGAGCGTAGAATCAAAGTGAGGTATTTTAACCGCATGAGGCCTCTCGCTTTCCTCACTGTATGCTGCGGGATCGGATCGGTCTTCTTATTGACGGCCGGCCAGACGCCGCAATCGGGCCAATCGGCCTCCTCCTCATCGGCGCAGCCGCAGAAGCGGGACACAGTCGCCCGCCCGATGACCGAACGCGAGAAGAAAAAACAGGAACAAAAGCTCAAGAAAGAGCTGGAGACGCCGTGGAAGAACTGGCTCAATCAGGAAGTTGCCTACATCATCACGGACGAGGAAAAGAAAACGTTTCTGGGCCTCAAGACCGACGAGGAACGAGAGCAGTTCGTCGAGCAGTTCTGGCTGCGCCGCGATCCGACGCCGGACACCGAGGAAAACGAGTATAAGGAAGAGCACTACCGCCGCATCGCTTACGCCAATGAGCATTTCGCCTCGGGCATTCCCGGCTGGAAGACGGACCGCGGGCGGATCTACATCGAATATGGCCCGCCGGATGAGATCGAATCGCACCCCTCCGGCGGAACCTATGAGCGGCCTTATGAAGAAGGCGGGGGCACGACGTCCACCTATCCCTTCGAGATCTGGCGCTACCGCTATATAGAAGGGATCGGCACGAACGTGATTTTGGAGTTCGTGGACACGACGATGACCGGCGAGTATCACTTCACCATCGATCCTTCGGAAAAAGACGCGCTGCTTTACGTTCCCGGCGCGGGCCTGACCATGATGGAGCAAATGGGGCTCGCCTGCAAGACGCAGCGATTCCAGCGAACCGACGGCACCCATCTCGGCACCGGATCGATGCCGCTGCCCGAGAGCATGAACGAATTCAACCGGATCGAGCTGATGGCGAAAATTTTCCAGCCGCCGGCCGTCAAATATAAGGATCTGGAAGCCGCCGTCAATTCGACGATCAAATACAACCTGCTTCCGATGAAGGTCCGGGCCGATTACGTGCCGATCACCGATTCATCGGTATTGACCATGATCACCATCCAGTTCGCGCGCAAGGATCTGCAATGGAAGCAGAAGGATACGGTTTCGACGGCGAACGTGAACATCTATGGCCGGATTACCACCATGTCGGGGCGCCCGGCCAACTGGTTTGAAGAGGCGATCACGCAGGATCTGCCGACCGAGATGCTGCAACAGGCCGAAAACGGATCGGAAATGTACCAGAAATCGATTCCGTTGAAGCCCGGACGCTACCGCCTGAATATCGCGGCGAAAGACATCGTCGGCGGGAATCAGACGACCTACGTGACGGCGCTCGACGTACCGCACCTCGACGAAGATAAACTGTCGGCGAGTTCGCTGATTCTCGCGGACCTCATCGAAAAGGTCCCGACCAAGAGTATCGGGACGGGCCAGTTTGTGATCGGGACCTCGAAGGTCCGGCCGCGGATCGATGCCACCTTCCATCAGAGCGATAAGCTCGGTATCTATCTTCAGCTCTATAACTTCCAGCCCGACGAGAAAACCAAGAAAGCCGATGGAACCGTAGAGTATCAGATTGTGAAGAGCGGCTCCAAGGATCCCGTTTTCACCTACAGCGAGCCCGTGACCTCGCTTGAAGGCGGGGCCGCGCAGGAGACGATTGAAAAGCGCCTTCCGCTCAGCTCATTTCAGCCCGGGGACTATACCCTGAACATTAGGGTTACCGATAAGAAGCGAAACCAGACGCTGAACGAGACAGCGTCGTTTAAGGTAATATAAACGAGTAGTAAACGCAGTAATAGATGCGGCCGCGTCCCTTAGCCACTGGCGTTTTTTGGGGAGTTTTGCTCCTGGGGGGGCTGGCTGCGCCGTCTTTTGCAGGCTCGCTGTCCGGCGGGATTCTCGGCCAAGTCAAAAATTCGGCGGGAGTGGCGCAGATGGGCGCCACCGTTTTGCTCTACGACCGCTACGACCAGCTCGTACGCCGGGCGATGACCAACGAAGAAGGAAAATTCGCCTTCGACGAGCTCACGCCGAACATCTATTCCCTCCGCGTGACGCTGGCGAGCTTCGTGCCGGCGCTGCGGCGCAACATCGCGGTCGCCGCCGGATCCGAAAATCTGCTGCAAATCAACATGACCAACCTGTTCAGCACGGTGGACCTGGTTTCCTCGGGTCCGTCACGGGGACTGCTGCTGAGCGACGACTGGAAATGGGTGCTGCGATCTTCGTCCTCGACGCGTCCGGTCCTGCGCCTGTTGCCCGCGCCAAGCAGCTCGCGAACCACCGCTTCGGCCAGCTCGATTTTTTCCGATACGACGGGGTTGTTGAAGGTCACCGCCGGCGATGGCGAATCGTTCACCGCGGGCGGACAGGAAGATTTGGGAACTGCCTTCGCCGTCGCCACTTCGATCTACGGAACCAGCCGGCTTCAGTTGAGCGGCAACGTGGGATACATCGGAAATTCGACCATCCCTGCCGCCGGACTTCGCGCGACGTATTTCCACAACGCCGACGGCGAAACCGGACCTCAAGTCACGCTAACGGTGCGCCAGCTTTATCTGCCCAATCATGACGGCGCTGATAACGGTCCCGCGCTGCGCACCATGGCCATGGCGATTCGCGACAGCGTTGATTTAACCGATCGGTTGCGCGTCGAGTACGGGATGACCACGGAATCCATCTCCTACTACGAGCGGTTGACCTATCTGAGCCCGTTCGCGCGCGCGACCTATGATCTGGGCAAGCAGGGCATCGTCCGCGTCGCCTACTCCGATGGGGAGCAGCCGGCTTCCTTCGCCTCGCCGCCCACGGCCGCCTCCACCGAACTCGGCGCTACCACGGCCGCACTCAACAGCGATCTGGCGGCTTTGGCGCTGCTGCCGCGCATTTCCCGCCGCGACGACCAGATGCAAGTGCAGCGCACGCAGAGCGTGGAGGCGGGTTATGAGCGCGCCATCGGATCGCGCAAATATTCGGCGAGCTTCTATAGCGAATCCGCCGACAACGCGACTCTAATGCTCGCCGCGCCGAAAGGGTACGTGCCGTGGACGGATTCGTTGCCGGATTTGGGATCGAACGATCGCATCTTCAACATCGGCAGCTATAACCGGCTCGGTTACACGGCGGCGGTCAAGCAGCCGCTCGGCGATCGAGGCGAGCTTTCACTCGCCGGCGGCTATACCGGATCACTGGCCATCGCGCCGCGCGACGCCGCGCTCGACAGTCACGGCTCCGACGATGTTCGCGCCTCGATTCACGAGCTGGCGCGCCCATGGGCCGCAGTAAGTTTTTCCGATACGCTGCCGGTGACCGGAACCGTGCTCACCACTACCTACGGAATCACAGATTCCAGGGTGTTGATGCCGGATCATTACTACATGACGCAGAACATCACGCAATCGACCGGCTGGAACGTTCGTATCCGCCAGCCGTTGCCGCTCTTTGGCGGTCTGGGCGGCCGCCTGGAAGCGACGGCCGAATTACGCAACCTCCTCGCTCAGGGCTATCTGTCGCTGCCATCCTCTGGCCAGAAAGCGCTGCTCACCAACTCGCCGCGCGCGGTACGTGGCGGCTTGGCGTTCATCTTTTAAGAAACTGGCATGGCATTTCTATAGCCACTTTTGACCGCGCCGGGCTTAAGCCTGCTCGGATCTTCCGTTCCGGTAATGAAGTACTTTTATCGCGCGATCCAGCCACAGGGTTTATTGACACGATCCGGACCACGAGCATAACATAAAAATATTCCTGCATTCGTCGGAGGAAAAATGAAGCGCAGTTTTCTTTTCGGAGCTTTTCTGGTCTGCGGGTTGGCCGCGCATGCCGCGGCGGTCCCCGTCGGCAACATCAGTTTGGATCAGCTGTCGCCCACCAAAGACATCTTCACCGGCAACTGGGACTGGTGGTATACCATCTCGGTCACCGGCGGGGGCAGCAACGGCCTTGCCGACGTTAGCTCGGTTGAGATTTTGGATGTCGCCGGTGTAACCGGCGTTGCCGCGCCCTGCTTTGGTTTTTGCGGATGGTCGGCGAGTTTCACGGCGCTGGGCGGCAATCTCTTCGATGTTACGTTCACAAACAATTTTGATACGTTCGGATCGAGTCTGGACGGTTTCATGATCGAATCCACGTACAAAACCGCCGGCGAGGCAAATTACAACCTGGTTTATCAGCAGAGCGATCCTTCGGGCGTGGTTGGCGCGCCGGCGGCCACACCGGAACCGGGCACTTTCTTCCTCACAGGGCTGGCCCTGGCCGGACTTGCGGGCATGGCCTTGCGCCGAATCTGAATCGAGTGACCGGAGGGCAAATATCCGCCGGCGCTAGGTGACATTTGCCTCCAGCGTGCCCACTCCTTCGATTCTGGCCCGCACACGGTCGCCGCGTTTAATTCGCGCTCCTTTCGGACATCCCGTCGAAATCAGATCGCCCGGATACAGTGTCATAAAATCGGAGTGAAAGCGCACCAGCTCGTACGGGCTGTGACGCATA
The DNA here is from genome assembly GCA_021325175.1 of Terriglobia bacterium. Lineage (GTDB taxonomy): Bacteria > Acidobacteriota > Terriglobia > Bryobacterales > Bryobacteraceae > Palsa-187. Next base: position 8,177 of record JAJPHS010000102.1, on the reverse strand, counting down.
TTGCTCACGAAATCGCGCGAGCATATCGCCCCGTTGTGTTCCGTGATCACCTCCAGTTTGCTCACGTCCGGGACCTCGTCCGCCGTCACGATCACCGGACCGAAACTGAAAAACGTGTCGATGCTCTTGGCGCGCGTTAGATAACGCGGGTTCTTCCGCAGCACATCCAGCGCGGTCAGATCGAGCGTGGTGGTGTAGCCGAAAATCACCTCCTTCGCCTCCCGCGCGGGAACGGCGCGGCATTTTTTCCCGATTATCACGCCGAGCTCGCCTTCGGCGTCGACGTCGTCGGAAACGTGCGGCGGCGGCAGCACGATCTCGCCGCCGGGCCGGAACATGCAGGAGGCCGGCTTCATGAAGCTGCCCGGCTCCTCCGGTTGCACCGCGTCGATATCCTCGGCGTGTGTTTTATAGTTCAGCCCGATGCACCATATCTTCGGCGGAACGTCGTAGGGCAACTGCGGCGTCGCTTCGGGGAACGGAATCGTCTCGATTCCATCCAGATTGCCGATCTCGCGCTGCGCTCCCGTCTGGATGATGGCCAGCACATCGTCGGGCACGCGCAGGCCGAGCCTGGCGTTGATCGCCTCCACCGGCGCGATCCCGCGCGAGGTGATCACTCCCGCGTGCTTCTGATTGCGATATTCAAAACGAATGAGTTTCATCTTGCATACGATAGCGGCTTTCGATGACCGCTTGCCAACTTGCCGCCGCGCGGAAGTTTGGAGACTTCGTTATAAGATAGACTATTTGTCGCCATGATTCTTGCGCGAGCGGTTTGGTTTTTGCTGCCCGTCCTGCCTCTCGGCGCGGCGATTGACTTCAATCGCGACATCCGGCCGATCCTTTCCGATAAATGCTACGTTTGCCACGGACCCGACGCCAAATCGAAGAACGTCCCCTTCCGCCTGGATAGCGAAGCCGCCGCGAAGGCCGATCTGGGCGGCGGCCGGCGTGCGATCGTCGAAGGCGACGCCGCCCGAAGCGAGCTGATCCGGCGAGTGACCGCCGATGCGCCCGCGCGGCGCATGCCGCCGGTTTCTTCGGGCTTGAAATTATCCGCGGGCGAAATCGCGACGCTCAAACAATGGATCGCCGAGGGCGCCAGATGGCAAAAACATTGGGCATTTCTTCCGCCCGCGCGGCCCGCGGTCCCGTCGGTGAAGAACGCGCGGTGGCTCCGCAACCCGATCGACGCGTTCGTCCTCAGCCGGCTGGAGCAGGAAAATCTTCGGCCGTCGCCCGAGGCGAGCCGCGAAACCTTGATCCGGCGCGTTTCGCTCGATTTGACGGGCCTGCCGCCCACCCCCGCGGAGATCGACGCCTTCCTGCACGACCGCTCGCCCGATGCTTATGAAAAAGTCGTCGATCGGCTGCTCGCTTCGCCGCGCTATGGCGAGCGGATGGCGTTCCGCTGGCTCGATAACGCGCGCTACGCCGATTCGAACGGCTATCAATACGACGGCGAGCGCAGCATGTGGCGCTGGCGCGACTGGGTGATTGGCGCCTTCAATCGCAACGAGCCGTTCGATCAATTCACCCTGGACCAGATCGCCGGCGATTTGCTGCCGAACGCGACGCTTGATCAGAAAATCGCGACCGGATTCAACCGCAATCACCGGGCGAACACGGAAGATGGCATTATTCCCGAAGAGTACGCCGTCGAATACGTGGTGGATCGCGTGGAGACGACTTCGGCGGTTTTTCTCGGCCTGACGCTGGGCTGCGCGCGCTGCCACGATCATAAATACGATCCCTTCACGCAAAAGGAGTTTTACCGGCTGTTCGCGTACTTCAACAATGTTCCGGAATCGGGCCGGGCGATGAAGTACGGCAACTCTCCGCCGCTGATCGGGGCGCCCACGCCGGACCAGCAAAAATCTCTGGCCGAGCTCGACGCCCGCATCGCGTCCGTCGAAAATTTTCTGCGCCGGCGCGAGCCGCGCGCGATGCCCCATAATCTGGACACGATCGACGCCTATTGGGCGCCGTCGCGGCAGTTGAACTTCGTCCTCGATCCGCAATCGGCGAAGGCGGTGGCGGGGACCGCGAAGTTCGAGCCGGGACGCGCCGGGCAAGCCGCCGCGTTCGACGGAAAAATTTATTTCGAAGCGCCGCGCGCCGCGCAATTCGATATTGAGGATCGGTTCACGTTATCCGCCTGGGTCTGCTCCGATGGGACGCCGGATGGCAGCATTTTGACGCGGATGGTGGACGATCCGAAAGGACGCGGCTTCGGCCTGCACTTCGATCACGGCCTGGTTCACTTCAATATGACCTACGCCTGGGCCGACGATGCGATTCGGATCGAGACGGAGCAGCCCGTTTCCTCCGGCGAATGGCATCAGATCGCCGTGACGTATTCCGGCTCGCGCACCGCGGACGGCGTTCGGATTTATATCGACGGCAAGCCGCAAAAGACGAAGGTTCTGCTCGATTCGCTATGGCGTCCGTTTCATAACGCCGGCGCGAATTTCGCGCAGCCGCTGCGCGTCGGCGGCGGATGGGGACCGCAAAGGCGATTCCGCGGGCGCATCGAAGACGCCCGGGTTTATTCGCGCGTCCTCGATCCGGAGGAGATCGCGGCTCTCGCGGCGGGCGAATCGATCCAGCGGATCGCGCGCAAGCCGGAGACGGAGCGAAGCGCGGCGGAACGGCTCGCGCTGCGCTCGTATTATCTGGAAAAGGCCGCGCCCGCCGAACTGCGCGACGCCTTCGCCCGCCTCGCCGCGCTTCAGGACGAGCGCGACAAAATGGAGCGCGCCTTTCCCACGGTGATGATCATGGCCGAAGCGTCGCCCCCCAAAAAGACCTTCGTTCTGACCCGCGGCGCCTACGATCATCCGGCCGAGCAGGTTTCCCCTGGCGTCCCCGCCGTGCTGCCGCCGCTTCCCTCCGGCGCGCCGGCCAACCGCCTGGGATTCGGGCAATGGCTGATTTCTCCCGCCAATCCGCTGCTGGCGCGCGTCACCGTGAATCGCTTCTGGCAAATGTATTTTGGAACAGGCATCGTCAAAACGGTGGAGGATTTCGGATCGCAGGGCGAATGGCCGTCGCATCCGGAACTGCTCGATTGGCTGGCGGCGGAGTTCGTGCGCACCGGGTGGGACGTGAAGGCGATGCAAAGGCTGATCGTCACCAGCGCGGCGTATCGCCAGTCGTCGCAGGCATCGCCGGAGTTGGTCCAGCGCGATCCGGAGAATCGACTGCTGGCGCGCGGGCCGCGGTTCCGGCTGCCGGCAGAGATGATCCGCGATTCCGCGCTCGCCGAATCCGGACTGCTAGCGGAAAAAATCGGCGGTCCTTCGGTGAAGCCCTATCAGCCCGCCGGATTATGGAAGGAGATCGCCATGCAGGATACCGGCGAGTACGTGCAAAGCCACGGCGCCGATCTGCACCGGCGAAGCCTGTACACCTACTGGAGAAGAACCGTGCCGCCGCCGGAGATGGTGAATTTCGACGCGGCCAATCGCGAAACCTGCGTGGTGCGCGAGACGCGAACCAACACGCCGCTGCAAGCGCTGAATCTTATGAACGACGTGACGTTCATCGAGGCGGCGCGCTTCCTGGGCCAGCGCATGATGAAGGAAGGCGGCGCTACGGATGAAGAGCGGCTGAGCTATGGCTTCCGCATCGTCACCGCGCGCCGGCCCGGCGCGAGCGAGCTGGCGATTCTCAAATCCAACCTCGCCTATCATCGCGACTATTTTTCAAAACACTCGCCCGATGAGTATCTGGCGCAAGGCGAGGCGCGCGCGGACGCGTCGCTTGATCCGCGCGAGCTGGCCGCGTACGCATCGGTGGCGAGCCTGATGATGAATCTGGACGAAGCGGTGACCAAACCATGAATCCGATCGAGGATCGCAAGCTGCTGCTGACGCGCCGCCACTTCTTCGGCCGGGCCAGCACCGGAATCGGCGCGGCGGCGCTGGCCTCGCTGTTTGCACGCGAGGCGCGCGGCGCCGGCGGTCTGCCCGATTTTCCGAATTTCGCGCCCACCGCAAAGCGCGTGATCTATCTTTTCCAGCACGGCGCGCCGTCGCAGATTGATCTGTTCGATTACAAGCCGAAGCTCAAGGATCTGCGCGGCGCCGATCTGCCGGATTCGATTCGCAAAGGCCAGCGCCTCACCGGAATGACCGCGTATCAGACGCAATTTCCCACCGCGCCCTCGATTTTCGAATTCGCGCAACACGGCCAAAGCGGAGCCTGGCTCAGCGAATTGCTGCCGCACACGGCCAGGATCGCCGATGAGATGTGCATCGTCCGCTCGCTTCAAACCAACGAGATCAATCACGATCCGGCGGTGACGTTTTTTCAGACCGGTTTTCAGATCGCGGGCCGGCCAAGTCTGGGATCGTGGGTCGCCTACGGGCTGGGCAGCGATTGCGAGGACCTGCCGGCGTTCGTCGTGATGGTTTCGCAAGGCGTCGGCGGCACGCAGGCGCTCGCCGACCGCCAGTGGGGCAGCGGTTTTCTTCCGACCAAATACGCGGGCGTGAAGTTTCGCTCCGGCGCCGAGCCCGTGCTTTATATTTCGAATCCGGCGGGCTACGATCAGACGGCGCGGCGGCGGTTTCTGGACGATCTGGCCAGGCTGAACGAGATCGAAGCGGCCAATTATCAGGATCCCGAAATTGCAACGCGCATCGCGCAGTATGAGATGGCGTTCAAGATGCAAAGCTCGGTTCCGGATTTGACGGATCTATCGAAAGAGCCGCCGGAGACGTTTGAAATGTACGGCCCGGATTCGCGCAAACCGGGAACGTACGCGGCCAATTGCATCCTGGCCCGGCGGCTGGCCGAGCGCGGCGTGCGCTTCGTGCAGCTTTTTCATCGCGGCTGGGACGCGCACAGCAATCTGCCGAAGGAAATTCGCGGCCAATGTTTGCAAACCGATCAGCCAACGGCGGCGCTGGTCCAGGATTTAAAGCAGCGGGGATTGTTGAAAGACACGCTGATCGTCTGGGGAGGCGAATTCGGCCGCACCGTCTATTCGCAGGGCACCTTGACCGAAACCAACTACGGCCGCGATCATCATCCGCGATGCTTCACCGTGTGGCTGGCGGGCGGAGGCATCAAAAGCGGGCTTACCTACGGCGAAACGGACGATTACAGCTACAACATCGTCAAAGATCCGATGGATGTGCACGATTTGCACGCGACCATTCTGCACTGCCTGGGTGTGGACCACACCCGCCTGACGTATAAGTTTCAGGGCCGGCACTTCCGCCTCACCGATGTCGCCGGCAACGTCGTCAAAACGCTTCTGGCGTAGAGTTAAGGCTTCGCTTCCCTCTCCACATCGCGACGGACCGAGCAGCGATGGAAGCCGCACCTGCGAGAACTCGCACCGCGACCGCTGCTAATGCGGCGTCTTATCCTTGGCGTAGCACAGCGGATCCAGCGCGCATTCGGCGCAGCGCGGATTGCGCGCGAAGCACAAGGCGCGCCCGTGCAAAATAATTTGATGCGAAAACAGAATCCATTTTTCCTTCGGGATGATTTTCATCAGATCCTGCTCGATTTTCTTCGGATCGGATTCCTTGGTCAAATCGAGCCGCCGCGCGATGCGCTGCACGTGCGTATCGACCACCACGCCGCTGGCGACGCCAAACGCCGTCCCGAGCACGACGTTCGCCGTTTTGCGCGCGACGCCGGGAACGGCCAGCAGATCGTCGATGTTGCGCGGCACCTCGCCCTGAAAATCGTGGAGAATTTTCTTGGCTGCGCCGACGATCGATTTGGCTTTGTTGTTGAAAAAGCCAGTGGACCGGATATCCCGCGCAAGCTCGGATGGATTGACGTTGGCGAAATCCTGGATGGTGGGATATTTTTGGAACAGAGCCGGCGTCACTTCGTTGACGCGTTTATCGGTGCATTGCGCCGAAAGAATGGTGGCGACCAGCAGTTCCCAGGCATTGCGGTGATGAAGCGCGCAGGTCGCGTTGGGATACATTTTGTCGAGCAGTTCAAGGATTTTCGCGACGCGCGCCCGGCGCTCCGCCGCGGTTTTCGGTTTCGGCATTTCAATCCTTTTGCATGTTGAGCTTCGTGTACGCGACGCGAAGGCCGGCGCGCTCATAGTTGCGCTGGGACACGCTGCCGGGAGCCGTGGAGGCGGTCGCAAGATCGCAGCCGAGCCGCGCGGCGTGGGCCAGACGCGCCCGGATCAAAGCCAGGTGCAGGCCGCGATTGCGAAATTTCCCCAGCGTGCTGTCGGCGAACAGCAGCGCGAGTTTATCGCGGATATTCATCGCCGCGGCGGCCACCGGCGCGCCGTCCACGATTCCAAACCATCCAACCGCGCCTTTGAGACGCAGCAGACGAAGCCCCGTGTCCAGTTCTACCGCGCTGAAATCCGTGCGATCGAAAAAGCCTTCGAGCATGATCCGCGTCCAGAGCTCTTCCTCGCCCGGATGGATCATGCGGACGCGCGCGTCCGGGCTGCCGGCCGCGGGTCCAGCAAGCACGTTGTTGCATTCGACGATGCGATAGGCGCGGTCGCCGAGCAGCTTGAGCATCGACGGGTCGGCGAGCGGGCAAAAATCAACATTGATGCTCGCCCCGCGAGAGCGGTAGAAGCGTTCCAGGCAATCAAATTCGGCGGCGGAAATCGGGCCGTTGAGACCGAGGCCGATGGCGTGCGTGAGCGGCGAGCCCACGCCGGAAAAGGCCGCGAACCCGCCGGCGACCGCGATCGATTCTCCGCAGCCTGCGGCGTTGAGGGACTCACCTCGTTCGATGCGCCGGGCCAGCGCGGTATCTGAGAACATTCGATTGTTATATAATTAAACCGAATTGTCGCGGGTACTTTCCAGTTCGCTTCTTTGTTTGTTGCTGACGGCGACGCTGATCTGGGGCGGATGTATCTCCTGCGATCAGTTTTTCATGCTCGGCAAGTCGCATGGTTGCTGTACGCCGGAAGGCCAGTGTAAGACGAAACCTCCGGTCAGGCGCGGGCCTGGCAGTGATTGCAAATGGATCGCATTTGACCAACGCCAGAGTATCGATTTTCATTTTGATCTTCCGGCCGTTTTCGTCCGCGAATCGCCGATCGCGGCGAAAAGACCGGACCTGAATCCGCGGCGCGCGCCAGGTCCCGCCGAACCCTCCCCGCCTGATTTGCATCTCTTGTATTCCGTTTTCCTGATTTAGACACTCCCGCCTTTCCCGGCGCGATTCGCGCCTCATCGAAAATTTTTTTGGCCCACTGACAACGACAGGAGAGGTTCATATGTTGCATTCAAGAAGTTGCGTCGGGGCGGCCGCGCTCGCCATCTTAGCGGCGAATGCGTACGCAGCCGACCACGGCCCTGTCTTCGGGTTGGCGACACCGACAAATCCGAAAGGAGGATGGAGCTTTGAACTCGGCGTCAACGGCCGGGATGGAACCGCGGGCATTACATCCGCTCTCGAAGCCGAGCTCACCTATGGCATCACCGAAAATTTGAAACTGGCCGTCTCCGGGCCGGTCGTGCTCGAGCCCGACCCTTACGCCAGGTCCTCTGTTACGGAGAATACCCCGATCAGCGGCGATTTTAGCGGTTTGGCGTGGTGGCGATTTCAGAAAAAGGAATATGCAGGGAAGCGCTTCGAGAGCACCGCGGTTGGCGGCATCCTCGTTCCTGGACCTCAGCAGGAAGCCGGAATCTATCGCGGAGTGAGCAGCGGGATCGGGTATGCGATGGGCGGGGTAACCGGGATCGCTTCGCGAAGCCAATATTTTTGGGCGGGCGCGACTTACCAGCGCTATGCCGAATCGGGTGGTAACCGCCGCCCGGATCTTCTTTCCTATACAGCCGTCTACGGCTACCGGCCCCTTTCCTGGCGTACGGATTACCCGCGTTGGGACTGGCGCATTTTCGGCGAGTTCACGGGCGAACACGCCGGCGCGCTGCAAAGGCAAGGAGTCGAATTGGCGGGGAGCCGGGCAAGCGAAATGCTCTTCGGCCCAAGCCTGCTCGGCGTTTATCGCGCGATCGGGGTGGAGGCCGGATTCCAGGTTCCGATTTATCGCGATGTGGGAGCGCTATTTCCGAGAGAGCGCTACCGCTTCGCCGTTAATTTTGCATATTTCTTTTGAAGGAGAGATAAAAAATGAAGCTTTCGTTGATTCTATGCACGCTGGCGCTTGCCTGGCTTCCGGCGCGAGCCGAGCTGCTTGAGGTCGATCT
>JAJPHS010000090.1 GCA_021325175.1 Terriglobia bacterium | reverse complement strand
CGTCCGGGGCATCCGGCACAAGCGGCGCTTCTGGAACGTCCGGTGCATCCGGCACAAGCGGCGCGAGCGGAACCTCCGGCGCTAGTGGAACCTCCGGCGCTAGTGGAACCTCCGGCGCTAGTGGAACCTCCGGCGCGAGCGGAACCTCCGGGGCATCCGGAACCAGCGGCGCGTCGGGCGCATCCGGAACGTCCGGTGCCAGCGGCGCGAGCGGCCAGAGCATGTGCACGACGATCGAGCGTCAAATCTCGATCACCAGCACTGACGGTACGACTCCGCTACCGTTCCTGGCGATTGCGGTCAACAGCGGTAACACGCCGTGGCTGTTTGTTTCGCCCAACAGCGCGACGACACCTAACACGCTTACCGTATTGATCGACTCCTCGGGCCTGGCGGCGGGCACTTATAGTGGAACGATCACCATCAGCTCCGGCGCGACCACCGGCACTAGCAGCGGTGGCGGTTCGTCGAACGCGAGCTTGCCGACATCCTTCAGCGTACCGGTGACGCTGACGATAACGTCGGGAGCAAGCGGCGCCAGCGGGGCATCCGGAGCATCCGGAGTATCCGGAACCAGCGGGGCCGGTGGCGGTCACTAATTTCATGTAGCCAGCAACACCGTCCAAACGATTGGGGAGGCGAGCGGGAGCGAAATCCCGCTCGGCTCCCCGTTTTTTTTTTGCCGCAAAACAGGCCCCCTTGCGCCATGCGCCCGATTCCGAAAGAATGTCTGTTCATGTCTCCAGCCCCTTCTTCCGCGCCGGTTGAGAAGTACGCGTGGTATCGACAGCTCACCGGCTATCACTGGTTCGTGCTGAGCGTCGCCACCATGGGCTGGATGTTCGACACGATGGCGCAGCAGCTTTTCAATCTGGCGCGCAATCCGGCGATTCGCGATCTGCTCGGGCCCGGCGCATCGGCGGGCGCCATTGCCGAACAGGCCGGCTTCGCCACCAGCATTTTTATGATCGGATGGGCCAGCGGCGGCGTCTTGTTTGGCGTTCTGGGGGATCGCATCGGCCGCGCCAATACGATGATGCTGACGATTCTGGTCTACAGCATCTTTACCGGCATCAGCGTGCTTTCGCGCAGCGTGTGGGATTTCAACGCGTATCGATTTCTGTGCGGGCTCGGCGTCGGCGGGCAGTTCGCCGTCGGCGTTGCGCTGGTGGCCGAGACGATGCCGGTGCGCGCGCGCCCCTATGCGCTGGGAGTGGTGCAGGCCTTTTCGGCGGTGGGGAACATGATGGCCGCGGCCGCCGGAATCATCCTCGGCCAGATGCAGCAGACGGCGTCGATCGGCAGCGCGTGGCGGTGGGAGTTCGCGGTCGGGGCGCTTCCGGCCCCGCTGGCCATCGTCATTTTCAAAAAGTTGAAAGAGCCGGAGCAATGGCTGCGCGCGCGCGCCGAAAACAAGCGCATGGGTTCCTTCGCGGATCTTTTTTCCCATCCGCGGTGGCGGAGGAACGCGCTGTGCGGAGTGCTGCTCGCTTTTTCCGGCGTGGTGGGATTGTGGGGCATCGGATTCTTCAGCTACGATTTGTTCCGTCCGGTGCTGGAAAACACGTTTCGCGCGCGCGGACTCACCGGAGCCGCTCTTGCCGGAACCACCACCACCTGGATCGGCATCACCTCGCTGCTGCAAAATTTCGGGGCGTTTCTGGGGATCTACGCCTTCACGTATCTGACTCACTTCACCAATCGCCGTATCGCGTTCGCGCTGAGCTTCGTCGCGGCGATGGGCGCGACCGCGTACACGTTCTGGAATCTGAAGAATCTCAGCGACGTTTTCTGGATGGTGCCGCTGATGGGATTTTGCCAGCTCGCTTTGTTCGGCGGCTACGCGATTTATCTGCCGGAATTGTTCCCCACGCATCTTCGCTCGACGGGCACGAGCTTCTGCTATAACATCGGGCGCTTTGTCGCGGCCGCCGGTCCGCTGGCGCTCGGCTATCTCACCAGCACTGTGTTTGCGGGCGCCAGCGCGCCGATGCGCTCCGCGGGCGTGACGATGTGTCTGGTGTTTTTCGTGGGCCTGCTGGCGCTTCCATTTGCGCCGGAGACGAAAAACGCGCCGCTGCCGGAGTGATTCGGTTTGGTTGATAGCCCTGCTCTACAGAAACCTGGGAGAATAGAAATTCGTCCAAATGTAAATTGTTCGGGAGGATAAGTTTGCGGAGCCGCTTAATTTGGGTTCTGGCGTGCGCGATCGCGGCCTTGGCGCGGGCGCAGTCCGTGCCCGCCTTTACCATTTCCACTTACGGCGGAACGCCGGGCACGCCCGGATATGGCGGCGATGGAGGCGACCCGTCGCTGGCCGAGTTCAACCAGCCCTTCGGACTGTGGTTTGCCGGCGGGACGCTTTATATCGCCGATCAGGTGAACGATCGCGTTCGCTCGGTTTCCGGCGGGAAGACCAACACCGTAGCCGGAACCGGCGCCGCCGGATTCTCGGGCGATTCGAGCACGGCGGCCAACGCCGAACTGAACGCGCCGACGGCCGTGACTGTCGATTCGAGCGGCAACATCTACATCGGGGACACGGAAAATAACGTGATCCGGATGGTCAGCCCCAAAGGAATCATCACCACGTTTGCCGGGAGCAACTCGCTGGGCCGCGGCTACAATGGCGATGGCGGCGGAGCGGTGAGCGCGCAGCTCAGCGCGCCTTCCGGAATTGTGTTCGACAGGGCGGGCAATCTGTACATCGCCGATTCCGGCAACAACGTGATCCGGATTGTGTACGGTCCCAAGGGCGCGCAGCCGCAGAACAATATCGCGACGTTTGCCGGCAACAGCATTGCGGATTACAATGGCGACGGCGGGCCGGCGAACGCCGCGGAAATGAATCATCCGACCGCGCTGCTGTTCGATCCGGCGGGCAATCTCTACATTGCCGACACGCTGAATAATTGCGTTCGGGTGATCAATCCGCAGGGAATCATCAGCACCTTCGCGGGCAACACGCAGCCGGGTTATTCAGGCGATGGCGGCCCGGCGACGCAGGCGCGGTTATTTCGTCCGAGCGGGCTGGCGATGGACGCCAAGGGCAACCTTTATATCGCCGACAGTTTCAATCACGTGATCCGGGTGGTGCTGCCGAATGGGATGATTTACACGGTGGCGGGAACGGGAGGAGTCGCCGGATACGCGGGCGATGGCGGTCCCGCGGTGGGCGCGCAGTTCAATTATCCGACGGGGTTGGCGTTTGACGGCTCGGGCAACCTGCTCGTCTCCGATACCAACAACAGCCTGATTCGCCAGCTTACGCCGGCGGCGGCGGCGCCCACGCCCATGGTGATTCCGACGATAAATTCCGCCGGAGTTTCCAGCTTGCAGGCATTCGGCGGATCGGCGTCGGCCGCGCCGGGAAGCTGGATCGAAATTCATGGCGCGAATCTCGCGGCGGCGACGCAGCAGTGGGCGAGCTCGGATTTTCAGAACGGGGTTGCTCCTACTTCGCTCGCCGGAACCTCGGTGCATCTCGGGGCGCAGCCGCTGTTTGTCGAATACGTCAGCCCGACGCAGATTAACGCGCTGATTCCGTCGAGCATCGGCACCGGCCCGCAGAGCCTGACGGTAACCACCGCGGCGGGCAACAGCGCCGTGTACCCGATCACGATTAATACCGCGCAGCCGGGGCTGCTCGCGTCCCCGGCGTTCAACATCGGGGGAACGCAGTATGTAGTGGCCATTCTTCCCGACGGCAGCTACGCACTGCCTACGGGCGTGATCCCCGGCGTTGCGACGCGTCCGGCTCGCGCGGGCGAGACGGTGACGCTTTACGGCATCGGCTTCGGGCCGGTGACGCCGAACGTGCCGGCGGGCCGGGTCGCATCGGGAAGCAATCAACTGCTGCTTCCGGTGCAGTTCCTGTTTGGACAAGCCTCGGCCACGGTATCTTATGCGGGATTGTCGCCCGGCGCGGTCGGGTTGTATCAGTTCAACGTCACGGTGCCGAACGTATCGGGCAGCGCCACTCCGCTGAAGGTCGCGGTTGGGTCCGTCACCGGTTCGCAACTGCTGGCGATTGCCGTGCAGTAAGCCATCGACGTGCCGCGGCCGCGTCCCTCCGAGTGGTTGATTCTTGCGTATTTTACGTACGTCGCGATCACCGGAAGTTTGCTGCACGCGGGCCTGAAACCTTGGCTGCTGTGGGCCGCGGTGGCCGCCGCGATCTTGCTGCTGAGCCTGCGCAAGTCGGATTTTCGCGAGTTCGCGCCGGCTTTATTCACGCTGGCCGCGTATCGCGAGATGAACTGGTTCAGGCCGTCCGTTTTCGATCATCATTTCGAGAAGATCTGGGTGATCTGGGACCGGCGCCTACTGGACGGCTGGCATCTGCGAGCCGCGATCGAGTTTCTGGGCGGAGCGGTTCCCACGTACTTGGAGCTTTGTTATCTGTTGGTCTACGCGGTGCTGTTCATCGGGGTCGGCGTGCTGTGGGGATTGCGGCATCGCGAGCGGATCGATCGCTTCTGGGTCGCCTATCTTGCGGGAACGCTCGGCGCGTATGCGATGTTTCCCTATTTCCCGTCGGAGCCGCCCCGGACGGTGTTCGCCACCGCGGATCTGCCGCGCATCGTGACGGTGGTGCGGGCGATCAATCTGTGGCTGGTGGGCGGCTACGGCATTCACTCGAGCGTTTTTCCGAGCGCGCACGTATCCTCGGCGTTTTCGGCGGCGTGGGGATTGATGGCGACGCTCCCGGAACGGCCGTGGATTGGCCGGGCGATGGCGTTTTACGCGGCCTGCGTCGCGGTGGCGACGGTGTATGGACGTTATCACTACGCGGTGGACGCGGTGGCGGGAGTGGCCGTGAGCTTTTTCGCCGTGATCGCCTTATGGCTTTATCGGAAGCCTTGAGTTGCTACATCATCGCGGCCGGCGGCGCGGGATCTTCAGGACGCCCGGCTTTGCTCAGGGGCAGGAAAATCAGGATCGCGGACAGGATCAGCAGAACGACAAATCCGGCGGCATAGGACGGATTTTTCACGAGCTGCCACACGGCGATGTCCTTGAATTTGAAATAAGCGAACAAAAGACCGGTGAGCGCTTCGCCGGCGATCAGCCCGCTCGCCATCAGGATGCCGACATTTTCGACGCGCGTTTTCTGCGCTTCGTTATTGCCGCGGCGGCGGCTGATGGCGTCCACCATCCAGCGCAGGATGCCGCCGACGAAGATCGCCGCGGTGGTCTGAAACGGCAGATACATGCCGATGGCGACCAGCATCGGGCTTTTTACGTTGATCATGATCAGCATCACGCCGAAAAGCGCTCCGCAAACCACCAGGGGCCAGGCCATTTCCCCGCCGACGATGCCTTGCGCCAGCGCGGCCATCAATCCGGCTTGCGGCGCGGCCAGATGAGGATCGCCGAAACCGCTGCCGCCGCTTTTGAGATTCCCCTGCTGAAGAATATAGAGCGGAAAATACATCACCAGGCTCGAAATGACGACGGCGATCAGCTCCACGATTTGAATCGAGCGCGGAGTGCCTCCGAGAATGTAGCCCGCCTTGAAATCCTGCATCAGCTCGCCCGCGACCGAGGAAGAGACGCAAACCACAGCCGCGACGCCGAGCACGACGGCAACTCCGCCGGGTCCCGACACTCCGAGGGCGACCATCAGCAGCGCGGCGATGATCAGAGTCGAAAGCGTGAGGCCGGAGACGGGGTTGTTCGATGAGCCGATGACGCCGCAGAGGTTGCCGGAAACGGTGGCGAAGAAGAAGCCCACGATGAGCATCACCAGCGCGGCCACCAGGCTGGCCATGGCCAGGCCGGAGATGTAGAAATAGAGCGCGATCATCGCCAAAAAGACGAAAAAGATGAGCGAAAGAACCACTTTTGAGCTCATATAGCGCTCCGTTCGGGCCATCGATTCAAGCGGAGGGCGGCCGTGGCGAACTTCGGCGATCGCGCGGCCAAGGCTGGAGGTGAGATTGCGGCCCATCTTGAACAGCGTGTAGGCCGCGCCGACCATCATGCCGCCGACGGCGATGGGGCGCACGATGTATCGCCACACCGCCGCGGCCATGCCGGCCCATCCGGCGTCGCCCGCGCCCGCCGGCAGGAACGCTTGCAGATTCGGGCCGAGAAAGTACATCATGAGCGGAACGAGGACGCCCCAGGCGAGAACGCTGCCGGAAAAATTGAGCGCCGAGAGCTCCGGTCCGATGACGAAACCGACGCCGATCAGGGCGGGGCTGACGGTGGGCGCGGCGACGGTGGAAATCGCGCCGGTATGCAGGATATTTTGGCTGTCCGGCGATCCGAGGCGAAGAAAGCTGCGTCCGGCCTGGCCCACGCGAACGAGGAAATCTTTATCGACGGCATAAAGGGAAAGCTCGCCGAGCGCTTGAATGAGCGTGCCGAGTCCGATGCTCCAGAAAAGATAGCGGGCGGCGTCGGCCCCGCGCTGCCCGGCTTTATGAATCTCCGAGGCGGCGACGGATTCGGGAAATGGAAGCGTCGGATCTTCGACCAGCGCTCGCCGGACCAGCGATACGAAGAGCACGCCCAGCACGCTTCCGGTGAGCGTCAGCGCGGTGGTGCGCCAGTAAGCGTGCGCGGGATCGAAGGCGGTCCAGGAGCCGGACATCAGGAAAGCGGGGATGGTGAAGATGACGCCGGCGGCGACGCCTTCGCCGATGGTGCCGGCGGTACGGGCGATGTTTTCCTCGAGCACCGATCCTTTGAAGGCGCGCAGAACGGCCATGCCGATGACCGCGGCCGGATACGTCGCCGCGATGGTCTGGCCGGCGTGCAATCCGAGATAGGCGTTTGCCGCGCCGAGAATCACGGTCATGACCAGGCCGATGACGACCGCGCGCAGCGTGAGTTCCTTCATCTGGATGGTTTCGGGAACGAACGGCCGATGCTTCATGAACCGACGATGATACCAGGAAGAGACCGGGATCAGAAGCCGCGGTCAGGGCCGGCGGAGCGGCATTCCGCCGGCTCGTTAGAATGGAAGATGCTTTTGAGAAAAGCGGTTTGTCTGTTGAGCGGCGGGCTGGATTCTTCCACCTGCCTGGGCGTTGCGCGCCGGGACGGCTTCGAGTGCTACGCGCTGACCTTCGACTACGGGCAGCGGCACCGGATCGAGCTCGACGCGGCGGCGCGGGTTGCGCGATTCTTTGCAGCGGGCGAGCATCGCGTCATCCGGATCGATCCGGAGGCGTTCGGCGCAAGCGCGCTGACCGCCGATATCGACGTGCCGAAAGGCGGACTCACGGCCGATATTCCGATCACGTATGTTCCGGCGCGCAATACGATTTTTTTGTCGTTCGCGATGGCCTGGGCGGAGGGGCTTGAATGCTCCGACATCTTTATCGGCGTGAACGCCATCGATTATTCCGGCTATCCGGACTGCCGGCCGGAGTTCATCGAAGCCTTCGAGAAAATGGCGAATCTGGCGACGCGAGCGGGCGTCGAGGGCCGAACGCGGCTGGCGATTCATACGCCGCTGGCGAAACTGAACAAGGCCGGCATCGTGCGTCTGGGCGCGGAGCTCGGATTGGATTTTTCGCTGACGCATAGCTGTTACGATCCGGACGAGCAGGGCCGCGCCTGCGGGTTGTGCGACTCCTGCCGCCTGCGCAGGAAAGGCTTCGAGGAAGCGGGATTGCGCGATCCGCTGGTGTATCGCGAATGAAGATCGCCGAGATTTTCTATTCGATTCAGGGCGAAGGAACGCTGGCGGGCGTGCCCAGCGTTTTCATTCGCACCAGCGGATGCAATCTGCGCTGCCGCTGGTGCGATACGCCGTACACCTCGTGGTCTCCGGAGGGCGGGGAGATGACGATCGCGGCGATTCTCGCGCAGGCGCGCTCTTACGGATCTTCGCATTATGTCGTTACCGGAGGCGAGCCGATGATCGCTCCGGGAATCGTGGAATTGACGCACGCGCTCGAAGGACACCTTACCATCGAAACGGCGGGCACGGTGTATAAAGACGTTCGCTGCGATCTGATGAGCATCAGTCCGAAGCTCGCCCATTCGACGCCGCAGGGTTCCTGGGCAGAGCGGCACGAGCGGCTGCGCTATCAGCCGGAGGTGCTGCGGCGCCTGATCGGCGAATATGAGTATCAGCTCAAGTTTGTGGTGGCCGCGCCGGCGGATCTGGAGGAAATCCGCGCGATCCTGGGAGAGATCGAGGCGGATCGCGCGCGCGTGCTGCTGATGGCGGAGGGGACCGACGCGGCGGCGATCCGCGAGCGCGCCAAGTGGATCACGGAGATCGCCAAGCGCGAAGGCTTTCGCTACAGCCCCCGGCTGCATATCGATTTGTGGGGCAATGAGCGCGGAGTGTAGCCGTTCACGGCGCGAGCCGCAGCGCTTTTTTCGCGGTGGTGCTTAACGGGATCGCCGCCAATTCTCCGATATCGAACCAGCGGAGCTTGGGCGGGATTTTTTTTGCTTCGGCGAGGCGCAGCGTGAAGCGGTAATGCCGATGGAGAATGGTATGGCGGAACTGGCCGAGGTTCGCGCCGATGCGCGCGCCGGGGATTTTTTCGGGCAGATCCCAGAAGCCTTCGACGCGCGGGCTCGGCGTGAGCAGGATTTTTTCGCCGCGGCGAATGAGCAGCAGCGTTTGCGTGAGGCGGAGCGGATCGGGGCGGGCACGCTTTGCCGGAAATTCGTGCTGCGCGTTGCGCGAGTTGGCGGCGCAAAATCGGGCGATGGGGCATTCGCCGCATTTGGGCGCGCGCGGAAGACAAACGGTTGCGCCGAGCTCCATCATGGCCTGATTCCAGCGCCCCGGGTCCGCGCGATCGAGCAGGCGCCGGGCCAGATCGCCGGGCTCATTGCTTCCGGCCAGGCGCGCGAGGACGCGCCGGACGTTGCCGTCGATCGCGGCGCGCGGCAGATGGAAGGCGATGCTCGAGATCGCCGCGGCGGTGTAGTCGCCGACGCCGGATAGCGCGCGGATGGAATCGTAATCGCGCGGGAATTCGCCGGCCTCGACGATTTGGCGCGCGGCTTTTTGCAAATTGCGGGCGCGGGAATAATAGCCCAGGCCGGCCCACATCGCCAGCACGCGCTCCTCGGGCGCGCGGGCCAGCGCGGCGGCGTTGGGAAACGCCCGCAGGAATTTTTCGTAATACGGAATCACGGCGGCGACCCGCGTCTGCTGGAGCATGATCTCGGAGATCCAGATGGCATAGGGATCGCGCGTGCGGCGCCAGGGCAGATCGCGGCGCGCGCTCTCGTACCATGCAACCAGCGCGGAGCGGATGGCTTGTAGACGCAAACTTTATACTAATAGTTAGTGGCCGGCGCCGCGGAGGGAAAATATAAAATGACGGGTGGACTTCGGCTCCGCCGATCGACGGGAGAGCGTTCGCCGCTCGCCGCTTACCAGCCTTGAACGATTTCATTCGCATCCGCGGCGCGCGCGTCCATAACCTGCGCGACGTGTCGCTCGATATTCCGCACGAACGCCTGACGGTGCTCACCGGCGTTTCCGGATCGGGCAAATCCTCGCTCGCTTTCGACACCATTTACGCCGAAGGCCAGCGGCGCTATGTCGAATCGCTTTCGGCGTACGCGCGGCAGTTTTTGGAGCGGATGGAAAAGCCGGACGTGGATGAGATCGACGGCATCGCGCCGCCGGTGGCCATCCGGCAGAAAAATACGACGCGCAATCCGCGCTCGACCGTCGCCACTTCAACCGAGCTGTACGATTTTCTGCGCCTGTTGTGGGCTCGCGCCGGGCGGACGTTTTGTCCCAACTGCGGGATTCACGTGGAGCGCGATTCGGTGGATCAGGTGGCGGCGAAGGTGCTGGCGCAACCGGCGGGATCGCGCTGGTACGCGCTGTTTCCGGTGGCGCGCGAAAAATCCAACGAGGCTTTGCGCGACCGGCTCTTCGATCTGCGCGGCAAAGGCTTCAACCGGCTTTTTCAAAACGGGCGCGTGTTCGAATTTTCGACGCCCGAATCCCTGCTCGACATCGATTTTTCAAAACCGGTCTATGTGCTGGTGGACCGCATCGCGCTTTCGCCCGAGGCGCGGCCGCGCATCATCGATGCGGTGGAGATTTCGTATCGCGAATCGGGCGAAGCGTTTTTTGAGCCGGCCGGCGGCGGCGAAGCGCTGCGCTTTAACGAAAAATTCGCGTGCAAAAAATGCGGCAAGGAATTCGTCCCGCCGGAGCCGGCCCTGTTCAGCTTCAACAATCCGTTCGGCGCGTGCAAGCGATGCCAGGGATTCGGCAATACCATCGATTACGACATGGATTTAGTGGTCCCGGACAAGTCGCTGTCGATCAACGACGGCGCGATCGATCCGTGGACCAAGCCGCAGCACTCCTGGTATCTCGAAGAAGAATTTCGCCGCCGCGCCAAGGGCAAGGTGCGGATGAATCTGCCGTTTTTCGAGTTGACCGCGGCCGAGCGAAACGTGGTGTACAACGAAGTACGGCGCTATTTTCACGAAGTCGAAACGAAAAAATACAAGGTTCACGTGCGCGTGTTTCTCAGCCGCTATCGCGGATACACCGTGTGTTCGGATTGCGGCGGCTCGCGCCTGCGCCCGGAAGCGCTGTACATCCGCACTGGCGGAAAAACCCTGGCCGAAGTGGTGCGGATGAACATCGCCGAGGCGCGGCAGTTTTTTCTCGATCTGCAATTGACGCCGGAAGAAGCGGCCATCGCGGAAAAGATCCTGGCTGAAATTCAGCAGCGGCTGAAATTCCTGAACGACGTCGGTCTGGAATATTTGACGCTCGACCGGTTGTCGGCGACGCTTTCCGGCGGCGAGGCGCAGCGCATCCAACTGGCGACGTGCCTCGGATCGCGCCTGGTGGGCGCCTGCTACGTGCTCGATGAGCCGTCCATCGGACTGCACAGCCGCGACACCAATCGCCTGATTGGAATTTTGCATGAGCTGCGCGACCTGGGCAACACCATCGTGGTTGTCGAGCATGATCCGGAGGTGATGCGCGCGGCCGATCACATCATCGATTTAGGACCCGGCGCCGGCGAAAACGGCGGACGCGTCGTCTTCGAGGGATCCTATCCGAAGCTGCTCGCCGACCGCAACGGATCGCTGACCTCGCGCTATCTCCGCGGCGAGCTCAAAACCTCGCTGCTCACGATGCGGCGCCCGATCCATCCCAAGCGCGTGATCCGTTTTTTCGGCGCGCAGGCCCACAATCTGAAGAATATCGACGTGGCCATTCCGCTGAACATGATGGTCGCGGTAACGGGCGTTTCCGGGTCGGGTAAGTCCACGTTGGTGCATGAAGTTATCTATCATAACCTCGCGAAAAGGATGAATCGCGAAACGGCTCCGCCCGACGCCGAGGAATGGGGCGCGCAGCCGGAAAAAGTCACCTGCCGCAGGGTGGAAAAAGCCGATCTTCTGACCGAGGTCGTGCTGGTGGATCAATCGCCGATTGGCCGCACGCCGCGATCCAATCCGGTGACCTATATCAAAGCGTTCGATATTATCCGCGAGCTGTTCGCGTCCACGCCGGAGGCGCATCGCCGCGGTTACAGCGCGGGTCGTTTTTCATTCAACATTCCCGGAGGGCGATGCGAGACCTGCCAGGGCGACGGCACCGTTACGGTCGAGATGCAGTTTCTGGCCGACGTCGAGCTGATCTGCGACGACTGCAAGGGGACGCGTTATAAGCCGAGCGTGCTCGAGGTGCTCTATCACGGCTTGAATATTCACGAAGTGCTTCAGCTCACGGTCAAGGAAGCGATTTCGTTTTTTTCCGCGACACCGAAGCTGGTGCAGAAGCTGAAAGTGCTCAGCGACGTGGGGCTCGGTTATTTGCGGCTCGGCCAATCGGCGACTACGCTATCCGGCGGGGAGGCGCAGCGCGTCAAGCTCGCGGCGCATCTTTCGCAGGCTAGCAGCGAAGGCACGCTGTACATTTTCGACGAACCGACCACGGGGCTGCACTTCGACGATATCGCCAAGCTGCTCGATGCGTTCGAGCGGCTGCTGCGCTCCGGCGGGAGCATTCTGATTATCGAGCACAACCTCGAAGTGATTCGCCGCGCGGACTGGGTGATTGATCTGGGGCCGGAAGGCGGCGATCGCGGGGGCCAGATCGTCGCGGAAGGCACGCCGGAGCAGATCGCCGAAGTAGCCAATTCCTACACGGGTCAATACCTGAAAGCGGAGCAGTCGCGCCGCGAATAATCCTGCGGGAGCGATTGCATCGTGAGCGCATCGCGCACCGGTGGATCCGGGGACGATCGAAGGCACGCAGCATCGGGTTATATACTGGG
>JAJPHS010000029.1 GCA_021325175.1 Terriglobia bacterium | reverse complement strand
GCCGGCGCGCGTGTACATCACCTGGGTCTGATTCACGATGCCCGTCAACTCGTTGAACATGATCGCGTAGTTGCTGAGCGCGCTCGCCGCCGCGCCCTGCGGCAGCGCATAAGAAGACGTGCTCAAATTGGCCCCCGATGACCAGTAGGTCACCGACGTGTCGATTCCCACGCCGTTATCGTTGCGGCCGTGATAATCGAAAATCCGCAGATAGGATGCCCCGTACTGGAACAGGTGATTCCCATGGAGCTGGCTCAGATTCTCGGCAAAGTCATAATCATGGCCGTCCCAGAAGCGCTGGCGGACGTCCTGGGAATCAACGTTATATGGAATCAGCGCACCGGTCGAGCTTTCCCCGCCAATTTCGAGCGCTCCGCCCAAGCCGGGGACCAACTTGCTCTGCGGCGGACCCGCCTGGTCCGACCACTGCCAGAAGTTGCGCAAATAACTGAACCGGAAATCGCTGGTAACGTTGGGATTGATCGTCGTCGTCAGCCCCGCCACAAAAAAGCTGGGCTTCTGCGGGCGGATGCCGTACGCCTTGTATTGTCCGGCCGTCGCCCCGGGAAGCTGACCGCCAATGTCGGTCTGAACGTTGACGAGCTGGCTGTAATCGTAATAACGATAGCTCGACATGAACTTCCATTTTTCACCGAAGTCATGGTCGATGCGCCCCACGACAAAGTTTGAGGTCTGCGGCAGATTCAGAGGACCGTTGAAGCCCTGCGCGTTCACGCCGTCCACCAGACCCGTGGTGGAGCTGCTGATGGTGAACGTCGGATCGTTCGGCAGCGGAAGCGTGCTCCAAATTTTCTGAACGACCGGATTGATCCCCAGCCCGCGCGGATCGCACGCGCCCGCCGCGCCGTTGATCACGCACTGCGCCGGCTGATAGGTGACGCCATTCACCGTCACCGGGCCCGGATTCAGATTGAACGTTGCGTTGCCGCCGCTCGAACTCGGCAGCGTCAGTACGCCGGCGCGCATCAAAGCCGTCGGAACACCCTTTTCATACGTGACCGAGTTCGGGAAGCGCATCCCTTCGTAGTTCACGAAGAAATACGTCTTGCCACCCCAGAATTTCGGCGTCAGCGGGCCGCCCAAAGCGCCGCCGAAGCGATTGCGATGCGTATCGGGAAGCGGCGTCGCGTCGCACCTCACGCCCGGCGGGCAGTTCGGCCCGGCGATCAGCGTGTGGTTGTTCCGCCATAGATTCGCGCCCCCCACCGTGCTGCCGAAATAATATTCGTACGCCGCGCCATGGAACTGATTCGTTCCCCGCTTGGTCACCATTTGCACCTGGCTGCCGGCGGCGCCGTTGAAGTCCGCCGTCTGGCCGATGGTGCCGACCTTGAACTCTTCGATGCTCTCCACTGGCGTCGGCATCACCCCCGTCGGCGTGCCGCCGGTCGAACCCGAGCCCTGATAGCCGTTGCCCGGCGTATAAGTCGTATTGTTGCCGGACATATCGTCGCTGTTGAAGCCGCCATCGAGCTGGAACGCGTTCTGATCCGACGCCGCTCCGGCCACGTTCCCGGTTAAGGAGACGCCGACCTGAAGCACGGAAAGAGTCGAAACGTCGCGGCTCAGATTCGGCATCAGGTTCAACTGCTCATTGGTGATCGTCTCGCCGACCGTCGAATTGAGAGTTTGCAATTCGGCTCCCGCCGCTGCCTGAACTTCGACAGTCGTCGTCGTCGCGCCGACCTGCAACGCCACGTTCAACGTCAACGTCTGGCCGACGTCAACTTTTTGCGCGCTTAATTTCGCGGCGGTGAATCCCGTCTTGCTGACCGTCAGATCGTAAACTCCCGGCGGTACGTTGGGGATCGTGTACCGGCCCACTTCGTTGGTGCTCGTCGAGAAAGTCGAACTCGTGGCTGTATTGGTCAGTTTCACGTCCGCCCCGGCGATTACCGCATTCTGTTGATCCGTGACTTGCCCGACCACCGTTCCGGTGGCGCTCTGCGCCATCCCCGGAATCGCGTCGATGAACAATGCGAGCACCACGGCAAAGACCACTGAAAATACTCCGAGCTTGACGCTCGTGGACATGACCCTACCTCCTTCAGATTTTGCGTGTCTCAAAAAGAACCCTTTCCTCAGCTTCGATTGATTCAGAATTCCAGTAACCTCCGGGAACCGGCCGCGCTGGACAAATCCGCTATTTCCGCAATTCGACCCCATTCCCTTTCAAGCAGGATTAATCGGTATTCTAGAGTCCGGCCATTACCTGTGTCAAGAAGTATTTTCTTAACAAAACTTTGCAGACGATTTTCTCCATAAATCGGAAGCCGGAGCAGGTGGAAAATTCAGGAATTGGGAGATTTAAGAATCTAGGAAACCCGCGTTTTTTCGCGCAGCGGGACCGCATCAGGTTTGAATCCAAATAGATCCATGACAAACCCTGCTCACCCCAGGACGCAAATCTGTAAAATTTACGTTTCCCCTAACCGCTACTGCGCGACCAGCTCCTGGCGCGCGCCGATCCGCCGCAAGCAACGGTCGATCCATTGCCTGGTCAGCTTCTCGGTCGCGCCATTTTGCGAAAGCCGCGTCCGCAGATTCGACCAGTCGACGTGATCGAGTGATTGATCCTGATTGAAGCAGGAGAAAACGACCGTTTCCTGGCCGGTGAGAGGGTCTATGTGCAGTTGCAGGCACTGCGCGCAGATCTCCTTCATCATGCACTGCATCGGCGAGTTGATGGAGCCGATGGCCTTGTGACCGGGATTCAGATAGGGGGCAAGAACGCCGTGCCGGGCGCGCGCCACCGCGGCCATCATCGCGTCCGAGCCGATCACCACCAGGCGATCCACGGCGTGAAGCGGAATTTCCGTCTGGTCGGCGTCGTCGGGGCCGCGCAGATCGCCACGGCCATAGGCGACCATCGCTTCCACGATATTTCCAACGAAGGCTTTGTCCTGAACCCGATTGGGCGTGAACCCCGGCGCTTCATCGCAGCACCAGATCACCACATCCGCGGCCTTTTCGATCTCCTCCACCTTGTAGCGATCGATGATCTTCTTGTATCCGGCAAAATAAATCGTGCGCGAGCCCTGCGCGCGAAGCTGCTGGCCAATCGAAAACAGCACCGCGTTGCCGAGCCCGCCTCCCGCCAATAAAACAGTTTCCTTCGCCGGTGTTTCCGTGGGTGTGCCGGTGGGACCCATCAGGATCACCGGCTCGCCGGGCTTGAGCAGCGCGCACAGATCCGAGGAGCCGCCCATTTCGAGAACGATGGTCGAAAGAAGTCCCTTTTCGCGGTCCACCGAAGCGCCGGTGAGCGCCAGACCCTCCATCGCTAAAATCGTTCCATTGGCGCGCGGCGCAAACCGTTCGTAATTCTGCAAACGATAGAACTGGCCCGGGCGAAACGCCCGCGCGGCCATGGGAGCTTGAATCACCACCTCAACGATGGTCGGCGTGAGCCGCGCCACCTGGTGCACCACCGCGCGCAGCTCCTGATTCAGATCGATCGAAAGGGCCGAAGGGGTGCGCCGCGAGAGCACCCGCGACACCACGGGATAGCCCTGTTTCGCGCTCGCCATCGCCTTGACCACGTTGCCGGCGAAGGAGGGATGAAGGTCGCCGAAGAAGCTGATGGCGCGGCCGTCCTTGCGCAGCGACATCAGCACGCGCGGGGCCGCCGGCTTGGCGACGCGCTCCGGCTGGACCACTTTGCCTTCCTCATCCACGGCCTGAAACCACTTGCCGTCGAGAAAAACGTTGTGCGGATCTTCGCGCGCCAGCACCGTATTCGGCTGCGTGCCGGCGGCGACCAGAATGGTCTTGGCCGGCATCCGCACCGCTTCGCCCGCGGCGTTTTTGACCATCAGCGCCGCGGCGTGTCCATACCAATCGACCTCGACCGACTCCGGCGTGAGGCACTCGGCAAAGCGAATCCCTTCTTCAAGCGCCTTGGCCACCTCCTCGTGATTGAGCGTGTAGCTCGGCGAATCGATCAGGCGCCGGCGATAGGCGATGGTCACTCCGCCCCAGGAATCGAGCAGTTTTAACAGATCGGGCTCGCGGCCCTCTTCCGCCGCCGCGGCGCGCTCGGCGCGGATGGCGCGGGCGTGGCGCAGAAACTCCTCGGCGGTTTCGTTTTCTTCGGCGCTCCATTGCCGCCGCGGATCCCAGCCTTCGCGCGACAAGGTCTCGAACCGCTCCAGGAATTTTTCGACCTGAACCGGATAATAGGCAAGCGATTCGGTGGCTGTGTCGATGGCCGTCAATCCCCCGCCGATCACCACGATCGGCATGCGCAACTGGAGATTGGCGACGGAATCGTGCTTGGCCGCGCCGGTCAGTTGCAGCGCCATCAGAAAGTCCGAGGCCTGGCGAACGCCGCGCGCCAATCCGTTCTTCATCGGGATCACCGTGGGGCGGCCCGCGCCGGCGCACAACGCGATGTGATCGAAGCCGATGTCGAAGGCCGTATCGATGCTCATGGTCCCGCCGAAACGAACGCCCCCGAACATCGAAAATTGCGAGCGCCGCTCCAGCAGCAGCCGGATAATCTTCAGAAAATTTTTGTTCCAGCGGACCGTGATTCCGTATTCGGCGACGCCTCCGAAGCCGGCCATCACGCGATCGTCCAGCGATTCAAACAATTCGTTCACGTCGCGGATCGGCTTGAAATCGACCCGCTCGCCGAGCGGAGTCACGCCGGAAATCTCTTCCTCCAGCGGCTCGATTTTCAACCCGTCCACGCCGACTACGGTGTGGCCCTCGTTCATCAGATGGTGCGACAGCGTAAATCCGGCCGGGCCCAGCCCGACCACCAGCACTTTGTATCCGGAATCCGGTTTGGGCAGCGGGCGGGCGAAGTTCAAGGGATTCCAGCGCGTCAACAGACTGTAAATTTCGAATCCCCAGGGGAGTTCCAGAACATCCTTGAGGGTCCTTGTTTCCACCTGCGGGATGTCCACCGGGTCCTGCTTCTGGAAGATGCAGGATTTCATGCAGTCATTGCAAATGCGATGGCCGGTGCCGGCCAGCATCGGATTGTCCACCGCGGCCACCGCCAGCGCACCGATCGAATTGCCGCGCTGCTTGACCAGATTCATCTCCGAAATTTTTTCGTCGAGCGGGCATCCGGCCAGAGTTACGCCGAACGGGCTGGATTTAAACCCGCCGTTTTTTTCCTTGAGCCCGGTCGAGCAGGAATCTTTACCCTGATTGTGGCACTTGATGCAGTAATGCGCCTGGTCGAGCGCCGCGGCCAGATCCATGCCCGGATCGGTGAGTTTAAATCCTTCCCGGTGGCGCAGCCGATTCGCCGGCAAAGCCATCTTCGGAATGCCGCCGATTTCCGAAATCTGAACGTCGATCAAATGATTCGGGTCCAGCTTGTGCGGGACGCGAAACAAAACGCCGTGACGATGTTTCATTCGTCCGGCGGGAGAAAGCGCCGCCCAGGCCGCGTACTGCTGGGCGATCGAAAGCCCGCGAGCGTGCGCGGATTCCTCATCGAGCCAGCGCGAAACATGCGCGACGAAGCTCTCCTCGCTGAGCGGCTCCCCAAACAGCGATTCCAGCTCCGCCGCCAGCGCCGGACCATCGATCGAGGCGGCCTGCGAGGAAGAAACTCCGCTGATCGCCTTCTTCTGAACGAATTTTCTCTTTAGCGCATAGATCGGCTCAAGCGCGTTATGCCGCGCCTGCAACTCGCGCACCTCGGATTCGATTCCGAACAGCGCGCCGATAAAATCCTCGACGTACGGCGCCAATTCCACCAGCAGATCGGCGTTTTCCTTCCGCCCCGGCGGATTCTCGCGGGCCGCGGTCAAACGCGCATGCAGCGGCGCATCGGCTTCGGCCAGATACTCGAGAAAACGCCCGTCCAGCCGCGCCAGCCCGGCGCGCTCGTAAAGATCGCGAAAGGAAAAACCCCAGTTGAGTGTGAGCACACTGGTCATTTGATGCGTTCAGAGGAGAGAAAGGACCTGGAACAAATTCCAGTATAACGAACTCGCCGCGTTGCGAGCTGCGCCGCCGCTCGCGTTTCACTCTTCCTGGCGCTTCAAAAGCCCGATCGTGTTGCCTTCAAGATCCGCGATCCAGGCGAAAAAGCCGGTGGGAGTTTTTACCGGCGGGACCAGCATTTTTCCACCCAATGAGACCGCTTTATCGATCGTCGCCTGAATATTATCCACTTCCACGTAAAAAATCGTGTAATGGTCCGGCTGCCGCCCGGCCGAGGTGATCCGGCCGGGGATGCCGCCCGCCCCGGTTTCAATCAACGATGCCGGACCAACCGATTCCACTCGCCAGCCGAACAGATCGGCGAAGAATCTCTCCGTACGCCCGCGATCCCTGCATCCGATCTCAAAGTGAACTACCGGTGATCCCATTTATCGCTCCCGTCATCGTGCCGCCAGTCTACTATGAAAACAATGGATAAATTCAAAGCCCTGATCGCAAATCAGGAAGACGGAAAATTTCGCGCTTCGTTTCAGGAAATCGATTTCGCGGTACTGCCACCGGGCGAGGTCCTGGTGCGCATCGCCTACTCCAGCCTGAATTACAAGGACGGGCTCGCTGTAACCGGAAAACCGGGCGTGATCCGGCGATTTCCCATGGTGCCCGGCATCGATTTCGCGGGGACCGTGCGGGAATCGGCGTCGGCCCAATTCAAACCCGGCGATGAGGTCGTCGTCACCGGCTGCGGAACCTCCGAACACCTGTGGGGCGGCTATGCGCAATTCGCCAGACTCGATTCCGAGTTCATCGTGCCGCTGCCCCGGGGGATGTCGCTCAAGCAGGCGATGGCCATCGGCACCGCGGGATTTACCGCCATGCAATCGGTGATGGAATTGGAGCGCCACGGATTAAAACCGGGCGGCCGCGAAGTCGTGGTAAGCGGCGCAGCGGGCGGCGTCGGGAGCATCGCCATCGCCATTCTCGGGAAACTCGGCTACAAAGTCACGGCGTCCACCGGCCGCCCCGAACAGGCTTCGTATCTGCGATCGCTCGGCGCGTCGGAAATCATCGGCCGCGAAGTTCTCAACTCGCCCTCGAAAAAACCGCTCGAAGCGGAACGATGGGCGGCCGGAATCGATAACGCCGGCGGCGACACCCTGGCCGGAATGCTGCGGACCATGGCGATCGGCGGGAGCATCGCCTCCTGCGGCCTGGCCGGCGGCGCTACCCTGAACACCACCGTATTCCCCTTCATCCTGCGCGGCGTGAATCTGCTCGGCATCGATTCTTCGCGCGTGCCGAACGCGCGCCGCCGTGAGATCTGGTCGCGGCTCAGCCGCGATCTGCCGCTCGACCTGCTGGACAGCATGACCACGGTCGCGCCGTTGGAAAAAGTATTCGAGCTGGGCGAGCAGATCCTGGCCGGAAAAACCCGCGGCCGCATCGTCATCGACGTCAACGCCTGACCTTTCGGAGACGAGTCCCGCCGGCGAGCGACTTGTTACAGTACAGGATACGGATGAAAATCTGCTATCTCGACGCGTTCTCCGGCATCAGCGGCGATATGACCGTCGGCGCGCTGGCCGACGCGGGCCTGGACGCCCGCGAACTCATCGACGCGCTGCGCGGGCTGAATCTGCAAGCCGATTTCCGCATTGAAAAAACTTCGCGCCGCGGCATCGCCGCTTCGAAGTTCCACGTCGACGCAAAGGAAACCAAAGCGCATCGCCATCTGCATCACATCCTGGATCTGATCGAGCGGTCGTCTCTTTCCAAACGCGCCAAACAAAACGCGTCCGCCGTGTTTTGCCGGCTCGGCCAGGCCGAAGCGCGCGTGCACGACGTCCCCATCGAGAAGGTTCACTTCCATGAAGTCGGCGCCATCGATTCCATCGCCGATATCGCCGGCGCCGCCATCGCTTTCGACCTGCTCGGCGTCGAGGAGATCTACTGCTCGGCGATTAACACCGGCAGCGGCACAGTAACGACCGAGCACGGCCTGCTGCCCGTGCCGGCCCCCGCGACCGCGATCCTGCTTGAAGGAAAACCGGTCTACGCGCGCGGTCCGGCAATGGAGCTGACCACGCCGACCGGCGCGGCCATCGCCGCCACACTCGCGAAAGACTTCGGCGTCCTTCCCCCCATGCATCTGAAAGCGACCGGGTTCGGCGCGGGTGATCGCGATTTCGCCGAACAGGCCAATGTTTTGCGCGTGCTTACCGGCGAGGCTTCGCGCGCCTCCGAATCGACCCTGGTCAGCGTGCTCGAAGCCAACATCGACGATTCCAGCCCGCAGATTCTCGGCTATGCGCTCGAACGATTGATGGAAGCCGGCGCGCTCGACGCCTCCCTTTCCCCGCTCCAGATGAAAAAAAATCGCCCGGGATCGCTGCTGCGCGTCATCGCCCGCCCGGAGGATCAGGAGCGGCTGGCGCAAATTATCTTCGACGAGACCTCCACGCTCGGACTGCGAATCCAATCGGCCGAGCGGCGCGTGGAGGAGCGCAGGATCGTCGAAGTCGAAACCGCATTCGGTAAAATTAAAGTAAAAGTTTCGCGGCAGGGAACGTTCGCGCCTGAATTTGAAGACTGCCGCGCCATCGCCCGGGCCGCCGGCGCGCCCCTGCGCCAGGTGATCGCCGCGGCGAGCGATGCATACCGGAAAACGAGGCAGCCTGAGGAATGAGAATGGCGTTTCAGTCCGTGGACCAATACATCGCGGCGCAGCCGGAAGCCTCGCGCTCCGCTCTCGAACAGGTGCGGCGCGCCATTCTCACGGCGGTTCCGGCCGCCGAGGAAAACATCTCCTATAACATGCCGGCCTACACGCTGGACGGCGCGGCGCTGTTGTATTTCTCCGGATGGAAAACCCATTACTCGCTTTATCCCGCCGGCGCTGATTTGCTCGGCGCTTTTCGCCAGGAACTCGCCGCCTATCGCGTCGTGAACAGCACCATCCGCTTCCCGCTCTCGGCGCCGGTTCCGGTAAAGCTGATCGCGCGGATCGCGAAGTTCCGCGCCGCACACCCGTCCGCGAAGAGGCGCGCAAGCGCCGCCGCCCCGGAAAAGCGCCAGAGACGAAAACCAAACAAATGAAATCCGGAAACAGCTATTACTTAACGACGCCGATCTACTACACCAACGCCGCGCCGCACCTCGGCCATGCCTATACCACCATCGCCGCCGATACCATCCGGCGCTTTAAAGGAATGCAGGGCCTCAACGCGGTGCTCGCCACGGGAACCGACGAGCACGGCGTCAACGTCGAGCGCGCCGCCCAGGCGCAAGGCAAGACTCCGCAGGAATACTGCGACGTTATCGCCGAAGAGTTCCGCGAACAATGGAGAACCCTGGGCCTGGCCATCGACCGCTTCGAGCGCACCACCAGCGACCGCCACGCCCGCAACGTTCAGGATCTTTTTCTTCGCTGCCGCGATCGCGGCTACGTCTATAAAGGCCAGTATCAGGGTCAATACTGCATCTTCGATAATCTGTACGTCAACGAAGCCAAGCCCGGCGATCCCTGCCCGGAGTGCGGCCGCCCGACCGAAACGGTCACCGAAGAGAACTATTTTTTCCGGCTTTCGAAATTCCAGGACAAACTGCTCGATCTGTACAATGACCGGCCTGACTTTATTCAGCCCGATACGCGGCGCAACGAAGTCATCGCCTTCGTCAAGCAGGGCTTGCAGGATCTCTCGATCACCCGCACCAGCATCAAGTGGGGCATCCCCGTTCCCGGCGAGCCGCAGCACGTCTTTTACGTCTGGTTCGACGCGCTCACCACTTATCTGTCCGCGGTGCAGGGCGAAAATCTGTGGCCCGCGGATCTGCACCTGATCGGCAAGGAAATCGTGCGCTTCCACGCCGTCTACTGGCCCGCGTTCCTGATGGCCGCCGATCTGCCGCTGCCGAAGAAAATTTTCGCGCACGGCTGGCTGCTGTTTGAAAACGACAAGATGAGCAAGTCGCGCGGCAACATTGTACGCGCCACGCCCATCAGCAAGGTGCTGGGCGCCGACGCGCTGCGCTATTTTCTGCTGCGCGAAGTGGTCTTCGGCCAGGACGGCAGTTTTTCCTATGACGCCCTGGTGGGCCGCTACAATTCGGATCTGGCCAACGGCCTGGGCAACCTCGCCAGCCGGACTCTGACCATGATTCATCAGTATTGCGGCGGCGCGGTTCCCGAATCGGGCGGCGCATCGCACATCGCCGAAGCGGCCACAAAGACCACCGCCATGGCGCTTGACTATTTCGAGAAGCTGGATTTTTCCCGGGCGCTTGAAGGCATCTGGGGCCTGATCGCCGCCGTGGATAAATTTATCGTGGAGCGCGCGCCCTGGAAGCTCGCCCGCGCCGGCGGGGAAGCGAGACAACAACTGGAGGAAACGCTGTACAGCGCGGCCGAAGCGCTGCGCATCATCACCGCGCTGCTCTATCCGGTGATTCCGGAGTCGGCCGAAAAGATCTGGTGGCAGCTCGGCTACACCCATCCGATCTCGGAGGTGCGCACGCGCGATCTCAATTGGGGCCGGCTGGCGCCCGGCCAACTGCTCGGCGCGGTCAGCGGAGTTTTCCCGCGAGCCGACGCCAAAGCTTCGATCGAAAGAATGCGCGCGCTCGAAACCGAGGAGTACGCCAGACAGCAGGCGCTGCTCGGCAAATCGGTTCCGGTTCCGGCGCCGCGCGCCGACAGCAAAATTTCCATCGACGAATTTCTGAAGATCGATATGCGCGTCGGAGTGGTCAAGGAAGCCGCCGCGGTGAAGGGCTCCGACAAATTGCTGCACCTGCAAGTGGACATCGGCGAGGCCAAGCCGCGCAGCATCGTGGCGGGAATCGCCGGCGCCTACAAACCGGAGGCATTGATCGGCCGCAAAGTCGCCATCGTCGCCAATCTCCAGCCGCGCAAACTGAAGGGGCTCGAATCGCAAGGCATGATTATCGCCGCCTCGCTGGACGATGGCCCCCCGGCGCTGGTGAGTTTTATGGAAGACGCGCCCATCGGCGCGCGGCTGCGCTGATTTCGCGCACCGGCGCCCGCCCGGCCATGCTCATCGATTCTCACTGCCACCTCGACGACCATCGCTTCGACGCGGATCGCGAAGCCGTCATTGAACGCGCGCTCGCCGCCGGCGTCGCGCGCATGGTCGTCATCGGCGCCGGCGATGGTCCGCCCGATCTGGAGGCCGGCATCCGCCTGGCCGAGCGGCACGAATGTTTTTACGCGACCATCGGCGTTCATCCGCACGACGCCGCCAAGGCGACGCCGGAAACCTTCGCCCGCCTGCGCGATCTCGCGCAGCACCCGAAGGTGATCGCCATCGGCGAGATCGGCCTCGACTACCACTACGATTTTTCCCCGCGCGAGACGCAGAAAACAGTTTTCATCGAGCAAATGCGCATCGCCGCCGATGCGGGCAAACCGATCGTCATCCACACCCGCCAGGCCTGGCCTGCCACCATCGCGGCCATTCAGGAAAACTGGCGCGGGTCCGGCATCCTGCACTGCTTTTCCGGCGGACCCGGCGAGGCGCAACAAGCCCTCGCCCTCGACTTTTATTTGAGCTTCGGCGGCATCCTCACGTTTCCCAAGGCAGCGGATGTTCAGGAAGCGGCGCGCATCGCTCCCGCCGATCGGATCTTAATCGAGACCGACGCTCCCTATCTCGCCCCGGTTCCCCGGCGCGGCCAGCGCAATGAACCGGCCTTTATCGTCGAAACCGCGCGCAAACTCGCCGAGCTTCGGGGCGCAAGCTACGAAGAAATCGCCGCAACCACCACCGCGAACTTCGAGCGCCTCTTTCTTGCGCCGCCGCGCCCCGCATAATGGGATCGTGCGGGTGCTTGCAGCGCTGATTCTGGCGTGTTCCGTGTTCGCCGCAGATGCGCCGGATGCGCGCGAAATTATCGCGCGCTCCGTCGATCTGGATCAATCCAACTGGGCGCGCATGCGAAACTATACCTGGACCGCGCGCGAAACCATCAGGCGCCTCGATTCCGCGGGCGCACTGAAGAGCACCGAATCCGAGCAATGGGAGACCGTGATCCTGTTCGGAAAACCATACCGCAAAATCACCGCGCGCAACGGCAAGTCTCTCAGCGCCGCCGATCGGCAAAAGGAACAGGCCAAGATCGACCGCGCGGTGGAGCAGTTGGAGCGCGAATCCCCGGCCGAGCGCGCCGCCCGCCTGGCCAGGGAAGAAAAAGAGCGCCTCAAAGCACGCGAATTCCTGAAAGAGCTGCCCGAGGCGTTCCGTTTCCGCATCGCGGGCCAAGAAAAAATCGACGGACGCGACACCTGGGTCATTTCCGCCGAGCCGGATCCCGGTTTCCGGCCGAAACATTCCGATGCCAAAGCGTTCCGCAAGATCGAAGGACGCATCTGGATCGATAAGACCGAATTTCAGTGGGTGCGGATCGAGGCCAGAACCACCGGCGTGATCTCCTGGGGCTGGTTTCTGGCGCGGCTCGATCCGGGAGCTTCGCTGGTCTTCGAGCAGGCTCGGGTGAATGACGAGATCTGGCTGCCGAAAACCATGCGCGTCGCCGGATCAGGCCGGCTGGGATTGGTGAAGAAGCTGCGCGAAGAGCAGGAAGTGGACTGGACGGACTATCGCAAATTTCAGGTGGAATCGAAGATGGTGTCCAACCCGTGAGGAACCGGCCGCTATAATTTCCAGAGATGCAGCGCGCGCGCAATCAGGAAACCACCGATGGCATCAGCCGGTTGATCGGCCAGCTCGGCGAGCTGGGCTGGTATCACAGCATCGACCTGCCCGGCGGCGGCGTAATTCCGGGCATCCAGTCGATCGAGCACCTTCGCGCGCGCATCGCGCAGTACCCGATTCCGCAAGATCTGCGCGGTAAACGCGTGCTCGATATCGGCGCCTGGGATGGCTGGTTCAGCTTCGAAATGGAGCGACGCGGCGCCGAGGTCGTGGCCGTCGATTCGGCGCGGCAGCAGACGTTTTTCGAGGCGAAGAAATTGCTCAACTCTAAAGTGGAGTACATCGTCGAGGATGTCTGCCATCTTTCGCCGCGGGACATCGGCTACTTCGATATCGTTCTGTTTTTCGGCGTCTTATATCATCTGAAACATCCGCTGCTCGCGCTCGAAAAAGTTTGCGCGCTGGCCACCGATATGGCGTGCATCGAAACCCTGGTCACCGACGATCCGCCGCAGCCCGACGCCATCCCGCTCCTCGAGTTTTATGAGACCACGGAGCTCGCCGGGCAGTTCGATAACTGGTGCGGCCCGAATACTTCCTGCCTGATGGCGTTTATGCGCACCGCCGGCTTCGTCAATGCGCGGCTGCTCGGAGCAGCGGACTGCCGGGCGCAGGCGGTGGGCTATCGCCAATGGCCGCGCCGGGAACGATCGGGCGAGGCGCCGTCGCTCGTCTGCGTCGAAAACACCTGGACTCGGGATCACGATTTCCGCAGCGATCGCGATCATTACTTCACCGCCTGGTTCACCAGCTCGCGCACGGATCTGCATTGCGATAACGTCTTCCTCGAAGTGGGCCCGTATGCCTGCCGGCCCGTCGGAGTGCGGAATTACGCCGGCGAAGGTTGGCAGGCGAACTGCAAACTTCCACCCGGCCTGTATCACAACTGGTACGATGTCCGCGTCGCGGTTGGCGATGGCGCCTGGAGCAACCGGGCGCGCATCCCCGTCGATCTTTCACGAGCGGAGCGGCGGGCGCAGCCAAAAATTTCCCCGGATCTGGCCATCGCCGGAGCAACCGACGGCAAAACCTACGAGCCGAATCGCGTGAAAACCGGCGCCGGCAGCTGCATGTCCGTCTGGGCCTCCGGTATCGCGCCGGATGTGACCCGCGCCGATCTTTCGATTCGGCTCGACGGCGCGGATTTGCCGGCGACGTATCTTTCCGCGCCGGATGATCGCGGGCTCCGGCAGATCAACGCGATGCTCCCGCCGCAACTGGAGCCGCGGGAGTATCTGGTAACGGTGGCGTGCCGCGGCGAGGAATCGCGCCCCGCCGCCATTCACTTAATCGCGTAGGCCGCGCATTTTCAGATCTTTTTGGTCTCGATGCGCATCCCGTAGAACGACTTCCAGACGAAGAACAGCGCGATCAACAGGAACAGCGCGGCGAGCCCGGTGCTCAGCGACGAGCCCTGCTTCTCCGACAGGGAAACCGCCAGCTCCACGGCGAGCAATCCGAACAGCGTCGTGAATTTGATAATCGGGTTCAGCGCCACGCTCGACGTATCCTTGAACGGATCGCCCACCGTATCGCCCACCACCGTCGCGTCATGCAGCGGCGTTCCCTTGGCCTTCAAATCCACTTCGACGATCTTTTTGGCGTTGTCCCAGGCGCCGCCGGCGTTGGCCATGAAAATCGCCTGATACAGGCCGAACAGTGCGATCGAGATCAGGTAGCCGATGAAGAAGTACGGCTCGAAAAACGCGAACGCCAAAGTAGCGAAAAACACCGTCAAAAAGATGTTAAACATGCCTTTTTGCGCGTATTGCGTGCAAATTTCCACCACCTTCTTGGAATCCGTCACCGAGGCTTTCGTCGATCCCTCCAGTTTGATATTGGCCTTGATGAACTCGACGGCCCGATACGCGCCGGTGGTGACTGCCTGGGTCGAGGCGCCGGTGAACCAATAGATCACCGCGCCGCCGGTAATCAATCCCAGCAGGAACGGCGGATAGAGCAGCGACAGACGATCCAGATTTTGCGTGAGCTGATGCGTCAAGCTCATGATGATAGAGAAAATCATCGTGGTCGCGCCGACCACGGCGGTTCCGATCAGCACCGGTTTCGCCGTCGCCTTGAAGGTATTGCCGGCGCCGTCGTTTTCCTCCAGATGGTGCTTGGCTTTATCGAAATCGACGTCGAAACCGTACTTCTCCTTGAGCTGCTTGGGAATGCCGGGGATGGTTTCGATCACGCTCAGCTCATAAACCGACTGCGCGTTGTCGGTCACCGGTCCGTAGGAGTCGACCGCGATGGTGACCGGGCCCATGCCCAAAAATCCGAACGCGACCAAGCCGAAGGCGAACACCGCCGGCGCTTTCATGATGTTGTCCAGCCCGTAAGTGCTCACCGCGTAGCCGAAGGTCATTAGCCCCATCATCACCAGTCCCAGCCAGAAGGCGCTGAAGTTCCCGGCGACAAACCCGGACAAAATGTTCAGCGACGCGCCGCCTTCCCGCGAGCTGGTCACCACTTCGCGGACGTGGCGCGAATCCATGGACGTGAACACCTTCACCAGTTCCGGAATGACCGCGCCGGCAAGCGTGCCGCAAGTGATGATGGTCGAAAGTTTCCACCACAGGCTCGGGTCGTTGCCGATTTCGGAAATTGTAAGATACGACAGAAGATACGTGAGGCCGATGGAAATAAACGAGGTGAGCCACACCAGCGTGGTCAGCGGATGCTCGTAATTCATTTTATCGGCATTGGCGTACTTGGAGCGCGCCAACGCGTCGTTGATGAAGTAGGAAAGGCCGCTGGCGATCAGCATCACCACGCGCATCGCGAAAATCCAGACGAGCAGATCCACTTTGACGATATCGTTGGTCACCGCGAGCAGAATGAAGGTGATCAGCGCGACGCCGGTAACGCCATAGGTTTCGAATCCGTCGGCGGAGGGTCCCACCGAATCGCCCGCGTTGTCGCCGGTGCAATCGGCGATCACGCCCGGGTTGCGCGCGTCGTCTTCTTTAATCTTGAACACGATCTTCATCAAATCCGCGCCGATATCGGCGATTTTCGTGAAGATGCCGCCGGCCACGCGCAGCGCCGCCGCGCCCAGCGATTCGCCGATCGCGAACCCGATGAAGCACGGCCCGGCGTAATCGCCGGGAACGAATAGCAGGATGCACAGCATCAGGAACAATTCCACGCTGATCAGCAGCATTCCGATGCTCATTCCGGCCTTCAGCGGAATGGCGTAGCAGGGAAACGGCTTGCCGCGAAGGCTGGCGAAGGCGGTTCGCGAATTGGCGAAGGTGTTGACGCGAATGCCGAACCAGGCGACGCCGTAGCTGCCGCAGATTCCGATGATGCTGAACGCCAGAATAATCAGCACGCGTCCGGCTTCCATCCCGCTGAGCACGCCGAAGTACAAGACGATGACGGCGCCGATGAAAATTTCGAGAATCGCCAGAAATTTCCCTTGCGTGATCAGATAGGTCTTGCAGGTTTCATAAATCAGCTCGGAGATTTCGAGCATCGATTCATGCACCGGAAGGTTGCGGACATTGGTATACATCAGCAGCGCGAAAACGAATCCCAGCAGACTGATGCCGAGACCAATGTAGAGCACGCTACTGCCGGTCATCCCGCCGACGAACGGCTGATCGAGCGGCGGCAGCCTCAGCTCGGCTTCTCCGCCCTGTTGAGCGAGCAGCGGCGTGGACAGGCCCGCCGCCAGAAAAATCAGAATCAAGATGGGGAGCGCGCGCCGGCAAGCGGCGGATAACGCGGTCGTGAGCATCCTCGAAAAACCCTCCAGTTTGATACCTTAAGATTCCGGACGCACCGGCTTCTTGGAAAACGATGCGTGTCGAGAAGAATCCCGCCCGTTCCCGCGGGCAGGAGCCTAAAAGGCTACGATAGCGCAGCGCAAACTGATTGGCAACGCGCGATTTCCGCGTCCCCAGAGGGCAAATTCCGCAGTTTAATCTATCTTACCTCGATCATTGCCCGCGGCTCGCGCAAGTTCCGCGTACAGGCCGAAGTAACTTTTCATTTCTGCGACGAGGTTGAACCGTTGCCGGGCCGCGATCCGGCATTGTTCGCGCGAGATCTCGCCGATGCGCCGGATGGCGCGCGCCATCTCCGGGCTGTTGCGCGCCAGCAAGCCTGTCTTTTCGTGCTCGACAATTTCGGCAAGCGCGCCGGAAGGAAACGCGATCACCGGCGCGCCGCAGGCGAGGGCTTCCATGGCCACCAGCGAACTGGTTTCGGCGACCGTGCTGGGGATCAGCACGCAGCGCGCGCCGCTAAGCAGTTTTCGTTTCTCCGCCAGCCCGGCGGGGCCGATGAAGCGAATCCGGCTGTTGAGCCGCGGCGAAACTTCATGGTGAAAGTACCGCTCATGCGCCGCATAGGGATAAACCTGCCCGGCAATGATCAGCTCGATTCCGGCCTCTTCGGCGGCTTCTATCGCGAAATGAAATCCTTTTTCAGGACATATCCGGCCCAGCGTGACCGCATAATTTCCGGGGTCGGAAACCGGGAAAAATACGCTGAGATCGACGCCGTGTGGAATGGTTCGAAGCGGAATACGGAGGGCGGGACAGCGCCGTCGCTGCTGCTCCGATACGCAAACGAAAACTGTCGCCGGCCGGTTCAGCTCAAAAATCGCGGGCGGATACCAATCCGGGGGCAAATGTAGCGTGACAATGCAGGGAACCGAAATTTCCGGCAGGTATTCGAAGAAGTCCAGCCCGTGCAGATGCACCACATCGACATCAAACTGGCGGAGGGTTTCGGAAAGAATTCGCGCGTGCTGGGCCGCGGCCCATTTCCGCGTGGGGCCGTCGAGCGGTCCCTCCCAACGCGGCGAAGCGATCAGCTTTCCGCGAAGGCTCGATCCCCCCGCCGCGATCACCAGCGAACGGTGTCCGGCTTTTGTGATCTGCTCATCGAGCGCCGCGACGAATTGCTCCGCGCCGCCGACCGTATCCGCGCCGGCGGGCGCCAGCGGATAAGCGACGTTCAGAATCGTCAGGCTCACCGCCTGGCGAACGCCGCATCCGAAAGGCCAAATTAACGGCCGTTTTCGGGCCGGGCGATGTCGATGCCGCCGCGGAAGTACGCGCCGTCCTCGATCACGATGCCGGCGGTCTTCACATCGCCGACCAGGTTCGCGCCCTTGCGAAGCACGATGCGCTGGCTGGCGTCAACGTTGCCCTTCACCGTGCCGCCGACGACCACTTCGCTGGCTTTGATCGTTGCGTCCACTTTGCCGCTGGCGCCGATGGTCAACCGGTCGCGAGCTTCCAGTTTGCCCTCCACTTCGCCGTCCACGGTCATATCTTCCCTACTGATGACGTCGCCCTTGATCTTCATGGTCGAGCCGATTCGCGCTCCGCCGGCCGATGCGACCGGCTCGGGCGAAGCGGCGCGCGCCGGAGTCGCGGCGGGCGCGGGCGCGGATGGAAAATTGGAGGTTTGATCTTTATTCCACATGATGGGTAACGTTAAGCACGTCGCGTTCCATGTGTCTCTTTTATCATTTTTCGAAACTTAAGACGCGGCGATGCGGAGCGCGCGAACTTTCTACCGGGCCACGCTACCGGACCAGGGCAGAACTTTCCGCAGAGTTCTCCGGCGGAAGGACAAGCCGCGTGCTCACCCGGTCCTTGGCGCCCCACCTATATTTATAGGCTTCCCCGTTCCGTAAAAAATCGAACTCGCGTGCGCCTTCCTCGATCGCCTGCTCCATTGCGAAGCGCAGCAGAAGATTTCCCGGACCGAAGCGAGCGAGATGCTCATCGAAGCCGCCCAGATAATAAAGCCAGCGCCGGCGTGCGCAAAAAATGCACACCACCGCGTGCAAAACTCCGAGATGGCGCAGACCGGCGAAGCGCAGCCAGCCGCGGTCTCCAAAGCCGCTCAGCGCCTCGCGCAGGAAGTCTTGAATTTCAGCGGAGGCGAGCACACCGGTTTCGCCGCGCGACCGCCACCGCGCCTCGTGCAGCCGGAATAGAGCCTCCAAAAATTCCGAATCCTCGCCCGGAGCGGGCATTGCGAACTCAATACCCGCGTCGCGGGCGCGATTCATCGAATTTCGCAGATTATGGCGAAATTTTGGGGAAAGCTTGGCTTCGAGCGCCGCGATCGAAGACGGCAACTCGACCACCGGACAAATGCTCGACGGCAATCTTGCAGCGGGAAAATCAACGGCAAGCAGCACCGAATCGGGCGGAATATCGACAAGTTCGCAGCGATCCCAGCCGCCGGCGGATCGCAAAATAAAGTTGCAAAGCGCCTCCGCCGCGGCCTTCGATGTTTGCCCGTCCATTGCTCCCTCCAGGAGAAAATCGAGATAATCGGTTACGCCGGCGCCGAGAAAAGAGATCTGCTTGCGCGCGGCGCCATGAAGAAACAGGGGCGCGAACCCGGTCAGGCGCCCGCCGTCCCAGGCCGCAAGCGACCAGATTTCTCCGCCGCCGTAAAGGTGGCGCGTCCAGGGCAGCAGCCATTCCGGCGAGGAGAAAGGCGTGGCGTTGGGACAGCGCTGCCATAGATCCGACCATGCGCCGCGGAACGCGCACAACTCCGCCGGGCGTCGAAGCTCGGTGATGGAAACCAATCCGGCACCGTTGCAATTGGCGTGCCGCGGGGAAACGCAGCGCTCGATCCAGGGATCTATTGATCGGCAGCCGCAATGAGCGTTCCTTCGTCCACCTATCGCCTGCAGCTTCACGCCGGTTTTGGATTCGAGGCGGCCAGCGAGATTGCCGGGTATTTGCGCGATCTCGGCGTGTCGCACGTATACTGCTCGCCCTATCTGCAAGCCGCGCGCGGCAGCACGCATGGCTACGACGTGGTCGATTATCTTCACGTGAACGCGGAGTTGGGCGGCGAGGCGGCTCGCCAGAATTTTTGCCGGACGCTCGGCGAGTGCGGGCTGGGCCAGATCCTCGACATTGTGCCGAACCACATGGCGATCGCCGGCGAGGAGAATGCGTGGTGGTGGGACACGCTTGAAAACGGCGCCGCCAGCCGTTACGCGCCGTATTTCGATATCGAATGGAATGCGCCGGAGGAGCGCTTGCGGAATAAAATTTTGCTGCCGCTGCTCGGCGATCATTATGGGCTGGTGCTTGCCGCGGGCGATCTCAAGCTGGAGCGGCGCCAGGGCAGCTTCGTCATTCGCTATTACGAACACGTTTTTCCGGTTTCGCCGGAGTCGATGTCGGCGCTTCTGGCGAGCGCGGCGGACCGGGCGGGCTCAACCCAGCTCGCCTTCCTGGCGGATGCGCTTGCGCACCTACCCGGGCCGGTGGACTCGGATTGGCATTCCCTCGAGGAGCATCA
This sequence comes from Terriglobia bacterium, assembly GCA_021325175.1. Classification (GTDB taxonomy): domain Bacteria; phylum Acidobacteriota; class Terriglobia; order Bryobacterales; family Bryobacteraceae; genus Palsa-187. The sequence continues at coordinate 10,897 of JAJPHS010000029.1, read as the reverse complement.
TCGCGACAAGGAGGTGATTCGCGAATTGCTGACGAGGCTGGTGCGGGAACAGCCCGAGGTGGCGGCCCGCATCGATGAAGTGATCGAGGAAACGAACAATAACGCCGATGCGCTTGATGCCTTGCTGTCGCGCCAGAATTACCGGCTGTCGCGCTGGCGCACGGCGGAGCGGGAGCTGGTTTATCGCCGGTTTTTCGACATAAATACGCTCGTCGGCGTGCGCACCGAAGATCAGCGCGTCTTCGAGGATACGCATCGCCTGGTGATCCAATGGCTCCAGCGCGGCGAAATCGACGGCGTCCGCGTCGACCATCCCGATGGTTTGCGCGATCCGGCGCAGTATTTTCGCAGGCTGCGCGACGCGGCGCCGAAAGCCTGGATCGTCGCGGAAAAAATTCTGGGACGCGAGGAGCGGCTGCCCGAATCCTGGGAAATCGACGGCACCACCGGCTACGATTTCCTGAATCTCGCCGGCGGTCTGTTCGTGGACCCGCATGGCGAGGCGCCGCTCAATGAGCTTTATCGCGAATTCACGGGCGAGCCGGTGGACTTCACGATCATCGCGCGGGAAAAGCGAAATCTGGTGCTGCGCGACATTCTGGGCAGCGACGTCAATCGCCTGACCGCGTTGTTCCTGCAAATCTGCGAGGACCACCGCGAGCAGCGCGACTACACGCGCCACGAAATTCACGAAGCGATCCGCGAAATTATCGCGGGATTCCCGGTCTACCGGACGTATGTTCGCGCGGGCGCCGGGGTCATTTCCGAATCCGACGCCCGCTACATTTCCCAAGCGATCGACGCGGCAAAGGCGGCGCGATCGGATCTGGAGGGCGGGCTGTTCGAGTTCTTCCGCGACGTTTTGCTGCTGCGCGTGCGCGGGCGGCGGGAAAGCGAATTCGTGATGCGCTTCCAACAGGTGTGCGCGGCGGCGATGGCCAAGGGCGTGGAGGATACGGCGTTTTACTCCTTCCCGCGGCTGGTGTCGCTGAATGAAGTGGGCGGCGATCCGGGGACCTTCGGGGTTTCGGTGGACGATTTTCATCGCGCCTGCGCGGAGACCCAGAAAACCAAGCCCCATACCATGCTCGCCACGTCGACTCACGACACCAAGCGCAGCGAGGACGTTCGCAGCCGGATCAACTTGCTGAGCGAGCTTCCGGGAGTTTGGGCCGACGCCGTGCGCCGCTGGTCCGCCGCGAACGCGAAATATCGAAACGGCGAGGCTCCGGACCGAAAGACGGAATACCTTCTTTATCAGACGCTGGCCGGGACGTGGCCGATCTCGCGGGAGCGGCTGCTGAATTACATGCGCAAGGCGGTTCGCGAGGCCAAGGAACAGACATCGTGGGTGAATCCGAATGCGCAGTTCGAGGCGGCGCTCGAAAAATTCATCGACGGCGTATTGGGCGACGAAGCTTTTATCGCGGATCTGGACGCTTTCCTCGCGCCGTTGCAGCCGCTGGCGCGGATCAGTTCCCTTTCGCTGATTTTGTTGAAGCTCACCGCGCCCGGCATTCCCGATATTTATCAGGGAACCGAGCTGTGGGACATCAGCCTGGTGGATCCCGACAACCGGCGTCCCGTGGATTACGCGGTGCGGCGGAAGCTGCTCGCCGAACTGGATCGGATGTGCGCGGATCGCATTCTGGCTCGCGCGGAGGAGGGACTTCCGAAATTGTGGGTGATTCGCCAGGCGCTTCGCGCGCGAAATTCGCGGCCGGAAAGCTTTGGCGCCGACTCCGGCTACGAGCCCCTCTGGGCGAGCGGGCCCAAAGCGGCGCACGTGATCGCGTTCCGGCGGGGAACGGACGTGATCACCATCGCGCCGCGGCTGCTGGCAAGCGTCGGCGAGTGGGGCGCGACGCTGCTTGAAATTCCCGAGGGGCACTGGCGGAATCAGTTTACGGGAGAGTTGCTGAATGGCGGCAAACTGGAGATCGCCGCGCTTTTTGAGAAATTTCCCGTCGCGCTCTTAACCCATGAAGCCTAGCGATGCGCGCCCGGTACATGTATGGGCGCCAAATGCCAGATCCGCGCGCCTGAAAATCGGCGGCGCGATGATTCCCATGGAGCCGATCGCGTATCGGACTCGCGAGGGCTGGTGGCGCGCCGACGCGCCGGCGGCGCACGGCGTCGATTATGCGTTTGTCGTCGATGACGGCGGCCCGCTTCCCGATCCGCGCTCGCCGTGGCAGCCCTACGGAGTGCATGGAGCCTCGCGCTTTTACGATCACTCGCGGTTTCGCTGGTCGGATCGCGGATGGAAGGCTCCGCCGCTTTCCTCCGCCGTGATTTACGAGCTGCATATCGGCACGTTCACGCCTGAGGGAACGTTTGAAAGCGCGATTTCGCGATTGGATCACCTGGTTCGGCTGGGCGTGACTCATGTCGAGTTGATGCCGGTGCAGGAGTTTTCCGGTGGCTGGGGCTGGGGCTATGACTGCGTGGACCTGTTTGCTCCTCACCACGCCTATGGCGGTCCGGACGGGCTGAAGCGCCTGATCGACGCGTGTCATCAGCGCGGCCTCGCCGTACTGCTGGATGTTGTTTATAACCACCTGGGGCCGGCGGGAAATTATCTTTCGCGCTTCGGTCCGTATTTCACGGATCGCTACTCGACGCCGTGGGGTCCGGCGGTGAATTTCGATTCGGCCGGCAGCGCCGAGGTGCGGCGTTTTTTTTGCGATAACGCTCTCCTGTGGCTGCGCGACTATCATGCCGATGGCTTGCGGCTGGATGCGATCCACGCCATCTTCGATTCATCGGCGGAGCATTTTCTGGCGCAGCTTTCGCGCGAGGTGAAGCAGCTCGCCGCGCACCTGGGCCGGGAGCTGGTGCTGATCGCGGAAAGCGATCTGAACGATCCCCGCCTGGTGATGCCGCTGGAAGCGGGCGGCTACGGGATGGACGCACAGTGGAGTGACGATTTTCATCACGCGCTTCATGCCGTTTTGACCGGGGAACATTCCGGCTACTATTTCGATTTCGGATCGCTCGGCGACATCGCCAAGGCGTTGACCAATGCTTTCGTTTACGACGGCCGCTACTCCTCTTTTCGCAAGCGGAATCACGGCGCCAAGCCGGTGCAACTTTCGGGATCGCGGTTTCTGGGCTATTTGCAAACTCACGATCAGGTGGGGAATCGCGCCAGAGGAGAGCGGGCAGCGGGGTTGATGAGCGTGGGCCGGTGGAAGATCGGCGCGGCGCTGGTGATCTGCGCGCCCTTTATTCCCATGTTGTTTCAAGGCGAGGAGTTTGCGGCCTCGTCGCCGTTTTTGTACTTCACTCAACATGAGGATCCGGAGCTGGCGCGGGCGGTTTCCCAAGGACGGCGGCGCGAATTCGCGGCCTTTGGCTGGAATCCCGAGGAAATCCCCGACCCGCAGGATCCGGCGGCGTTCGCGCGCTCCAAGCTGAACTGGAGCGAAGCGGATTGCGAGCCGCACTCGGGCCTGCTCGATTGGTATAAAGAATTGATTGCGCTGCGCCGAGGCCTGAGCGGATTGACCGACGGCAGACTCGATCGGGTCCGTGTTGAGTTTGACGAGCAAGAGAAATGGATGGTCATCCGGCGATGTCCGATTGTAATCGCGTGCAATCTGGCGGAGTGTTCGCGCGCCGTGAGCGTGCCTCTGGACGGGGATATCGTGCTGTGCTCCACGCCGGAGGTGAAACGTATCACGAGCGGCCTGCTCCTGCCGCCGGATTCCGTGGCTATCATGCGGGAAAATTTTGCTTTACCCGAATTTTTGAAGCGGTAACAGCTTCCCACAATAACCACAACCGCGAGCGCTTCCCGTGTTTGGGCCCTGGCAACGTGAGTGCAAGGTGAGGAGGATCGATGCAGGCTGTTCAAGACCTGCCGCGCGCGGCGGAAGCGATCCCAAATATTCTTGGGCGCAGGCGCGTGGCGATCGAACAGGTGACTCCGCAGATCGACGGCGGGCGCTTCGCGATTAAGCGCGTGGCGGGCGATTCGGTGGCCGTCGAGGCGGACGTGTTCGCCGACGGGCACGACGTCGTCTCCTGCCGGCTGCTTTATCGCGGGGAGGGCGAGCAAGAGTGGGCGTGGGCGCCGATGCGGCCGCTGGGAAACGACCGGTGGCGCGCGGAGTTCATGGTTTCGAATCTCGGCGGCTATCGTTACACCGTCGAAGGCTGGATCGATCCCATCCAAACCTGGCGGATTGATCTGCGCAAGAGAGTGGCAGCGGGCCAGGACGTCAGCGTGGATCTGCAAATCGGCGCGAAGTTGATGGAGCAGGCTGCGCGGCGCGCGAGCGGCGCGGATGCGGAGAAATTGTGGGCCGCCGTCGAAGTGCTGCGCGATTCCGGCGATAGGGAGCGGCGCATCGCCCTGGCGCTGGAGGAGGAAGAGGTGATCGAGCTCGCGCGGCGCTATCCGGATTGGGAATCGGCGACACGCTTTGAAAAAGAGCTTCAGGTGACGGTCGAGCGCGAAAAGGCGATCTTTTCGGCCTGGTATGAGTTGTTTCCACGCTCTTTTGGCACATTTCGCGATGCCCATAAATGGCTGCCCTATGTCGCCTCGATGGGTTTTGATGTCCTCTATCTTCCGCCGATACACCCCATCGGGCGGAAATTTCGCAAAGGCAGGAACAACGCGATTTCGGCCGGGCCGGACGATGTCGGAAGCCCGTGGGCGATCGGCGCGGCCGAGGGCGGGCATAAGGCGATCCACCCGGAATTGGGCGATCTGGAGGATTTTCGGTGGTTGATCGCGCAAGCGAAAAATTACGGGCTGGAGATCGCAATGGATCTGGCCTATCAATGCTCGGCGGATCATCCTTATCTGGCGCAGCATCCGGAGTGGTTTCGCGCGCGCCCCGACGGGACGATTCAGTACGCGGAGAATCCCCCGAAAAAATATCAGGACATTTATCCGTTCGACTTCGAAACCGAGCATTGGCGCGAGCTGTGGGACGAGCTCAAAAGCATCGTGGATTTTTGGATCGGCGAGGGAATCCGCATCTTTCGCGTGGATAATCCACACACCAAGCCGTTCGCGTTTTGGGAATGGTTAATCCGCGGCGTTCAAGCGCAACATCGGGATGTGATTTTTCTCGCAGAAGCCTTCACGCGGCCGAAAATCATGTACCGGCTGTCGAAGCTCGGTTTTTCGCAATCCTACACGTACTTCGCCTGGCGAAACACGAAGGAAGAACTGACCGCGTATTTTACCGAACTGACGCGGCTTGCCGATATTTTCCGGCCGAATCTGTGGCCGAATACTCCCGATATTCTGACGGCTCTGCTCCAGACCGGCGGACGCCCGGCATTTATCATCCGGGCCATTCTGGCCGCTACCTTGGGCGCGAGTTGGGGAATTTACGGCCCCGCGTTCGAGCTGGCCGAACATCGGGCGCGCGAGGCGGAAAGCGAAGAATATTTAGATTCCGAAAAATACGAAAAAAAGCAGTGGGATCTGCAAAGTTCGGCGAGCCTGCGCAGCCTGATCGCGCGCCTGAACGCGATCCGGCGGGCGAATCCGGCCTTACACCGGAACCACTTGCAATTTCACCCGGCCGACAATCCGAATCTGCTTTGTTATAGCAGGCATTCGAGCGATTCTTCGAATGTCCTCGCGGTGGTGGTGAATCTTGATCCGGCGCATAAGCAGTGGGGATTTGTGAATCTGGACCTGGAGGCGCTGCACATGGCCGAAGATCAGCCCTACCAGGCGGCCGACCTGCTGCACGGCGAGATCTACACGTGGCGCGGTCCACGGAATTATGTGGAGCTGACGCCGGAGTCGAAACCGGCGCATATTCTGCGGCTGAGCGGAGCATAGATGAAACGGCAGGGCAGCGCTTCCGATCCGCTGTGGTACAAGGACGCGATCATTTACGAATTACACGTCCGCGCCTTCGCGGATGGGAACAACGACGGCGTCGGGGATTTTCAGGGATTGATTCAGAAGCTCGATTATCTGCAAGAGCTGGGAGTGACGTGCCTGTGGCTGCTTCCATTTTTTCCGTCGCCGCTCAAGGATGACGGCTACGATATTTCGGATTACTTCAGCGTGCACCCCAGTTACGGGACGATGGAGGATTTTCAGGAGTTTTTGACGGCGGCGCACGATCGCGGCCTCCAGGTGATTATCGAGCTGGTGATGAATCACACCTCCGACCAGCACCCGTGGTTTCAGAGGGCGCGAACGGCTCCGCCGGGGTCGCCGGAGCGCAACTATTACGTCTGGAGCGACACGGACCAGAAGTATCGCGAGGCGAGGATTATTTTTACCGACACGGAAAAGTCAAACTGGACCTGGGATCCGGTGGCCAAACAGTATTACTGGCACCGCTTTTTTTCGCATCAGCCGGATCTGAACTACGATCATCCGCAGGTCGTTGAAGAGATGCTCACGGTGCTGCGCTTCTGGCTCGATAGGGGCGTGGACGGTCTGCGGATGGACGCGATTCCGTATTTATTCGAGCGCGATGGAACCAATTGCGAGAACCTTCCCGAAACTCACCAGTTGATCAAACGATTCCGGCGGGAGATGGATGAGGGCTACAGCAATCGCATGATTCTCGCCGAGGCCAATCAGTGGCCGAGCGACGTGCGCCCTTATTTCGCCGATGGCGATGAGTGCCACATGGCCTTCCACTTTCCGCTGATGCCGCGGATTTACATGGCGCTGCGGCAGGAAGACCGGCTGCCGATCACCGACATTATGGCGCAGACGCCGGAGATTCCGGAGAACTGCCAATGGGCGCTGTTTCTTCGCAATCACGATGAATTGACGCTCGAAATGGTGACCAATGACGAGCGCGATTACATGTATCTGGCCTACAGCGCCGATCCGAGAATGCGCATCAATCTCGGCATCCGGCGGCGGCTGGCGCCGCTGATGGACAATAACCGGCGGCGCATCGAGCTGTTAAACAGCCTGCTGCTTTCCTTTCCCGGGACTCCGATCATTTACTACGGCGACGAGATCGGAATGGGAGACAACATTTATCTCGGCGACCGCAACGGCGTGCGGACGCCGATGCAGTGGAACAGCGATCGCAACGCCGGATTTTCCCGCGCGACTCCGGCGAAACTGTACAGCCCGGTGATTATGGACCCGGTGTGGGGGTACCAGGCGGTGAATGTCGAGGCGCAGCAGAGCGATCCCTCCTCGCTGTTGAACTGGATGCGCAACATGATCGCGCTGCGCAAGCTGTTTCGGGTGTTCGGACGAGGAACGCTGGAGTTTTTGAATCCGGAAAATCGCAAAATTCTCGCCTACGTGCGGCGCTGGGGCGACGAGCAGGTCTTATGCATCGCCAATTTATCGCGTTTCGCCCAGCCGGTGGATCTGGATTTGAGCGAGTTCGAAGGCATGGCGCCGGTGGAGATGCTCGGCTATGTCGAGTTTCCGGCGATCACGCGCCAGCCTTACCGGTTCACGCTGAGCGCGTATGGATTTTTGTGGCTGGAACTGCACGGCGCCCCGCAGCGGATCGAAGAGGCGCGGGGATCGGACGAACCGGCGATCCTGACGATCGGCGCGGGCTGGACAAGCCTGTTTGAAGGCGCGGCGCGGCATCGCTTTGAAGCCGTCGCGCTGCCGGAGTACTTTCCGAAGCAGCGATGGTTCGGAGGAAAATCGCGGACCATCCGGACCGCGCACGTGATGGATTGGACCGGCGTGGACCGGCCGCACGCCGCGCTGGCGCTGGTGGAGGTGGAGTACGAGCAGGGACCGCCGGAAACTTATTTCGTGCCGATCGCCATTTCGCTCGATCGCGCGGCGGATCAGATTCGCGAGTCGGCCGCCGGAGCGGTGATTGCCAGCGTGGTCACTCCGGAGGGTCCGGGGATTCTGCACGACGGGCTTTACGACGACGAAGCGTGCGTGACGCTGCTGGGACTGATCGTGCACGGGCGCGAACTGGGGACGCGCCGGGGCAAGATTCGCGGCGCTCCGAGCGCTCTGCTGGCGCAGGCTCAGGACGGCTATGTCTCCATCCGGCGCGGATCGGGCGAGCAGAGCAACTCCTCGATCGTTTACGGCGATAAATTCATTTTGAAGTTGTTCCGGCGCTTCCAACCCGGTCCGAATCCGGATTCGGAGGTGGAAAAATTTCTGACTGAAAAGGCCCGCTTCGATCGCGTGCCGCCGTTTGCGGGAGCGATCGAATATGAACCGGGCGCGCCGGAGCCGGCCACGCTGGGCGTGCTGGAGGGATTAGTTGAGAACGAGGGCGACGCCTGGAAATGGACGGTCGAGGAACTGGAGCGCTACTATGAAACCAATGCGCCGGCGGCGTTTCCGCCCGAAGCGCTCAACGATACGCAGGATGTAGTGACGCTTTCCGAGCAGCCCACCCCGCAGTTTGCGCGCGATCATGTCGGTTTGTACCTGGAGTCGGCGGCTACGCTGGGGCGGCGCACGGGCGAGCTCCATCGCGCGCTGGCGACCGGCGCCGACGATCCGGCGTTTGCGCCGGAGCCGCTGACCGAGCAAAACGTCCGCGATCTGCTGGAGACGTGGCGCGAGCAGGCTCTCGACGCGTTTCGCGTGCTGAAAGAAAACGTGTCGCGTTTGCCGGACGACGCCGTGGATCAGGCCGCGTTAGTGCTGGGCCGGCGGCGCGAATTTCTGAACCGCCTGCGAATCTCGGCGAGCGACGGCGCGCAGGGGATGCGCATCCGCATTCACGGCGATTATCATTTGGGCCAGATTTTACGGGTGAAGACCGATTACGTGATTCTGGATTTCGAAGGCGAGCCGTCGCGTCCGCTGGCCGAGCGCAGAGCCAAGCAGTCTCCGCTCAAGGATGTCGCCGGGATGCTGCGGTCGTTCAGTTATGCCGCGTACGCAACGCTGGTGAACTGGTCGGCGCGGCGCGGCGAGGATGCGGCGCGGCTGGAGCCGTGGGCCCGGTTATGGGACCGCTACTCGGCCGTGGAATTTTTGCGCGGCTACCGGGAAGCCACCGCGGGCGCGGAATTTCTCCCGTCAAATGCGGCGGCGTTCCGGATTCTGCTGGGCGGGTTTCGCCTGAGCAAGGCCTTGTACGAAGTGCTGTATGAATTAAATAATCGCCCGTCGTGGGTGCGCATCCCGCTGATGGGCATTCTCGATCTTCCGGCATGATTGAACTGGCTGACCTTACGGCGCAAACGCGCGAGCGGATCGAGGAGATCGGCACGGCGGATCTGGTGCTGGCCACGGCGCGCGCGGGCGCGGCCGAATTATCGCGGATCGCCGCGGATACGCGCGAGGCCATCGGCAAATTGTATTCGCCGACGCGAACCCTGCTGATTCATTCCGGAGAAGCGATTCCCGAGATCGTGCAGAGCGATTCGGTGCGCACGCTGGCCATGCCGGCGCTGCGCGAGGCGGATCCGCTGAAGGCCATCGCCGACGCCTATCGCGCGGTGTTTTCGGTGGCGCGAAACCTCAACGCGCGGGCGATCGTGATGCTGGTCTCCGACGCGGACTCGATCACTCCGCAGTGGATTTACGGGCTGGCGCGGCCGATTCTGGAGCTCGATTTCGATCTGGTGACGCCGTACTACGCGCACGCGCCCTCGGAAGGACTGCTGAACTCGGGCGTGATCGCGCCCTTCATGCGCGCGCTGTATGGGCGGAGAATTCAGCATCCGCTGGGGCCGGATTTCGGCTTTTCGGCGAAATTCGTGGACCGGCTGCTGAATGAGCCGGGCGAGCGAGCGCGCACGCGGTCGCTGGCGTCGATCACCGTGGACGCAATCTGCGAAGGCTTTGAGATTTGCCAGGCCAACGTCGGCGTGCGCCGTTATCCGGCCGCGGATTGGGCCAATCAGAGCTCCGTTCTGGCGCAAATTTTAGGACCGCTGTTCGTCGAAACCGAGTATCACGCGGCGCGCTGGCAGAGAATCCGCGGATCGCAGCCGGTTTCGACTTTCGGCGAGGCGGCGAGCGGGCCGGGCGACGGCGAGGCGATCGACGTGCGGCGGCTGATCGATTCGTTTCAACTGGGCCATCGCAATTTGCAGGAGATCTGGAGCGCGGTGCTGCCGCCGGGCACGCTTCTGGAGCTTTCCAAAATGGCCAAGCAGCCGCGCGAGCACTTTCACATGCCCGATCGGACCTGGGCGCGAATCATTTACGACTTCGCCCTGGGCCATCGCCTGCGGCTGATCAATCCCGATCATTTGTTGCGGGCGATGACGCCGTTGTATCTGGCCTGGGTGGCATCGTTTTGTTTGGACGCCGCGGTGGCGGACGAGACCTCGGCCGCGCGGCGAGGGGAAGATCTGGCGCTCGCCTTCGAAGCGGCCAAACCTTATCTGGTTTCGCGATGGCGATGGCCAGACCGGTTCAACCCATGAGATCGATTCGGTTCTAACAAGGAGTTTTTATGTGGGAACAGGTGCAGCAGGCGTTAAATCAATCGATGATTCGAGTCTTAAATGAGCTGGCGAGCCTGGTGCCCGGAGTGGTGGCGCTGGTGATCGCCGTCGTGTTTTCGACGCTGATCGCCGGCGTTCTGTATTTCGTGCTGCGCCGGACCTTGAGCGGCCTCCATTTCGACGAGCGGCTGGACCGCTGGGGCTTGCAGACCATGAAGGACTGGGCGCCCGCAAACAGCCCGACGCTCCTGGTGGCGCGCGTTGTTTTCTGGGCGGTGGTGCTGGTGGGATTTTTGATCGGTATCGCGGCGTTCGATTCGACGCTGACTTCGCAGCTTGTGCTCCAGCTTTTTACGTACCTGCCGAACGTGGTCGCGGCGATTGTGGTGCTGATTGTCGGAAACATTATTGCGCGATTTGTCGCGCGCAGCGTGCTGATCGGCGCGGTCAATATGAATCTGCAATACGCGCGGCTGGTGAGCCTGGGAGTGAAGTGGATGATCCTGGTGCTGGCGGTGGCGATGGCGCTGGAGCATCTGGC
>JAJPHS010000110.1 GCA_021325175.1 Terriglobia bacterium | reverse complement strand
CAAAGCGGCGGCTGAAGGCGCACTGCGGATCCACCGTCCGGCATTCGGCAACCTTGTAATTGCATCCGCAGTTGCACGTCTCCGAACGCAGCGCTTCGAGCGCAACCTGCTTCTGCGCGCCAGTGAGCCCGCTCAGATCCACGCCGGGCACCGTGGTCGAAGTTTTCCAGTCGATCTGCGCAAAGCCCGCCACGGCGAAGGCCAATAACAGCGCGGTCCGTTTCATGATCACGTTCTTATCATACCCGTTCATCGAACCGCGCCATTCGCTCGCGATTCCCGCGCGGCGGCTGTCGGCGAATCCTTTACCGCCCCGCGCTCGACGGCGGCGTGATGCCTTTCAGCCGAAGATAAACCGCCGAGTACCCGTACTCTTCATTGCTGTGCGCCACCAATCCCCACAGCGTGCCCATCTTCGATCGCGGACCGCCGCGCCCGGCCGTAATCATCTTAGCCGAGTCTTCATCGCTCAGCGAATTAAAAACTCCGTCGCAAATATCGAAGGAATTCTTGAGCGCCGCCACCAGATCGGCCTTGCTGGTCTTGCTCGACGCGCTGGGCGGCATCGCGCCGCCGGCCACCGCCGCGCAGGTGCGGCCTTGCGCGTCGGCGATGTGGCCCATCAATTGGCCGAAGCTGCGGATGTCGGGCGTCGCCTTGAAGATGTACTGATCCTCCGGCATCGCTTCCGCCATCTTGGTGATATTGTTCTTGATCCCGTTATAGGCGTTTTTCAGCATCGCCGCTTCCGTCATCTGCCCGTAAACCTGCATCGCCAAAGCGGTGAAAATCAGTATTGATATTTTCTTCAAAGTGGTTTCTCCTGAGGTTGAAATTAATGGCTATTTTCGCTCGACGGCGGCACCAGGCCCTTCATCCGGAGATAAGTCACCATATTGCCGTAATGCTCCTCCGTATGAACCGTGTTGAACGTCAGCACGCCCATTTTGGTCATGTCCCGGCCGAAGAACTTTACTTTATCGGCCGCGTTGGCGTCGGTCATGGAATTATAAACTCCATCGCAATAGCTAAAAGCTTGCTTCAGCGCCGCCACCAGATCGGCCTTGGACTTGGCCGTCTTTTCGACGCTCGTTTCTTTCTTTTCCCCGTTCGCCGGACCGCAAAATTCATACTGCGCGTCGGCGACGTGGCCCACCAACTGGCCGAAACTGCGCACCTCCGGCGTCGGCTTGAACGAATAGTTCTCCTCCGGCATCTTTTCGGCGGAACGGAGCACTTCGGCCTTCACCATGCCATAGAAAAATTTCGCGTCGCCGCTGAGCGGATTTTGTGCGGAAAGCGTCAGCGCGCCGGCCACGGCCAGCAGAATGGTTGTCTTCATTTCGTCCTCCAGACGATCTTTTCTATCATATCTTGGACGGAAACAAGGCTAAAAGGTCACGATCCGGCTTCCCTTCCCTCGCTCGATTTTCCAAAAACCCGCACTCAGGCGCGATAAACCGTATAGCCAAACGTGCTCAGCAGCAGGCGCAGATGACAGCCGCGCGCCGGATCGCGAACCTCAAACGTGACGGCAATCGAAGGAAAAAAAGCATCCGGCGAATAGGACGCCACGTCGAACATCAGCCGATAAATGCCCGCCGCCGCCGGCTCGCCGAAATCCAGAATCGAGCCTTGATCGTTGGTGACGCCGTGGCCAACCTCGCGCCAGCCATGGCCGCTAATGAAAACGTCCAGTTCGGCCGGAATGCGCGCCACCGCGCCTCCGCGAACCGCGTCGCTCACTTCGCTGGTGATCATCATGGAGTTTTATCGTACCCGAAACGCGACCCTGCTTAGATCCGCCGCAGCTCGTATCCATTCAATTGAAATGTAAAGCTCGACTCGCCGCCGCACCACTCAATCCCCCGCTCGAGCGCAGCCGCTTCCTCCCGCCACCACGCGCCCTCGCCGCCCGATCGATAATATTCACGGCACAGCAGCAGGTGCCGTTTGAATCCGAGCTTCAACCGCTTCTGGTAATGGTCGATCAGCGCCGCGGCATCCTCGCCTTTGAGCGCCGCTGAAGCCACCGCCGCCGCCAGAATCGCTTCGCGAACCGCGTTAGCCGCGCCGTCTCCGCAGATCGGATCAAACGCCATCGCCGCCGATCCGCAGCCCAGCCAGCCAGCGCCGCCAAGCGGCATCGCGATCTTCGGATACGCCGGAAACTCGCCCGCCGCCGCGCCCCTGCCGCGGATCATGCGCCGGATCACGGCGCTTTGCTCCAGGCTCGCATCGCCCACCGACAACAGCCATCCCGATCCGCCGCCCTCGGGAACCAAAAACAGCCAGCCCGCCTCCAGCGATTCGATTGCGCACGCCGAATCGTCTTCCACCTCCACGCGCCAGACGGTCGCGGCGCGGCTGCCGAAACAATGCTCGTTCGCCTTTCCTGGTAATGTTCGAATGATCCACGATGCTCCGCCATTGGCGTCGCCGATTCGCGGCCGCAGCCGATCGAGGAGCTGCTGCTCGGAAACAACTACCGCCGAATGTTCGAGCGTAACGGCCGCGCGCCCGCCCCACGCCACCACTCGCCTGCGGATCGGATGAGCGCCGCGAAATAAATCCTTGTCCGTGAAAACTCCTGCCAGGAAATGCTGCGCCGTGTCGCTCAACAGAATCGCCGGAAGACGCGGCCGCCCGCATTCCCGCCACGCAACCGACCATCCGGCGCGGCTCGCCAGACGCGCCGCCGAGGCCGCCGCCACGCCGCCGCCCTCAACCAACACGTCCGTCATGATTCTCTATTATCATCATGGAGTGGGTCTTCAAAGATTCGCGATTTTCTTGTTCTGTGTTTTTCCGTTGCTGGCGCAAAGAGGCGGCGCGGATTCTCCCGTTGCCAAGCCGGAAGAAGGCATCCCGGTCACCGATCCGCTGGTAATCTCGAAATGCGGGACGTGCCACCACAAGGACGGCAAGGGAAACCTCTCGCGCATCTCCTGGGAGCGAACTACTCCCGAAGGCTGGGAGGAAGCCATCAAGCGCATGGTGCGCCTGAACGGCCTCTCCATCACGCCCAATGAGGCGCGATCCATCGTCAAATACCTCGCCACCAACCACGGCCTCGCCCCCGAGGAAGCAAAGCCAGTGATGTACATGGCCGAGCATCGCATTCAGGATGAGACCAATATTCCCAATGACGCCGTGCGCGGCGCTTGCACCACCTGCCACGCCTTCGGACGTCCTCTGAGTTGGCGGCGATCGAAGGACGATTGGAAGCTGCTGGCGAATCTGCACGTCGCCTTGTATCCGCAGGCCGACGCGCATTTCCACCGCGGCGGCCGTGGAGGCCGCGGCCCCGCCGGATCGCAAACGCAGCAGCCGCAGCAGGAGCCGATCGATGAAGCCCTGAATTTCCTCGCCGAAAAAGCTCCGCTGCATACGCCGGAGTGGGAAGCCTGGCGAGCGCGGATGCGCGCTCCCAAACTCGCCGGACGATGGCTGGTCTCCGCCCGCATCCCCGGACGCGGCGAATTTTTCGGCGAGATGGTCATTGAGCCCGGCTCCGCCGATGACGAATTCGCCACGCGCGTAAAACTAACCTCGGTGAAGGATGGATCTACCCTCACCCGATCCGGCCACGGCCTCGTCTACGCCGGATATTCCTGGCGCGGGCGCAGCAGCGTCGCCAACGCCAAACCCGCCGCTCCCGACGATCCCGCGCATGAGGTTCGCGAAACCATGTGGTTTTCTCCGGACCAGTCCCATGCTGAAGGACGCTGGTTTTGGGGCGAATATCAGGAGTTCGGCGCCGACGTGAAGATGGAGCGCGCCTCCGCCGAGCCCACCCTGCTCGGCCTGGACCGCGCCTCGATCAAAGCCGGATCGCAGTCGCGCGTCCGTATTTTCGCCGATAACCTGCCCGCGCAGATCGCCGCGTCCGATCTCGATTTCGGCGCGGGCGTCACCGTCCGCCGCATCGTCTCGCATAATCCCGGCGAAATCGTCGCGGAGCTGGACGCCGCCCCCAACGCCGTCCCTGGAAAGCGCGACGTCGTTTTCCGGCGCAGCGTGCTTGAAAGCGCCATCGCCGTTTACGATCGCGTCGATTATATAAAGGTTCTGCCCGCGACCTCCATCGCCCGCCTCGGCAGCGACGTGCACCCCAAAGGCTACCAGCAGTTCGAAGCCATCGGCTATGAAAAGGGCCTCCCCGCCGACATCGAAATCGGGCCTGTCGATGTCACCTGGTCGGTCGAAGAATTTTTATCCACCTACGGCGACGACGATAAGGAATTCGTCGGCCAGCTCAGCCAGACCGGATTGTTTACGCCCGCCTCTGACGGTCCGAATCCCAAACGAAAATTCAGCCGCAATAATTACGGCGACGTCTGGGTGGTGGCGGCCGCCAGGAACGAAAAAGATAAGGAAGGAAAACCGCTCACCGGCCGCTCCTACCTGGTCGTCACCGTGCCCACCTACATCCGTTGGGACCAGCCCGAGGTCAGCCAATGACCGCCGCCGAGCCTGTCTATCGCCTCGGCGAATTTCATGCGCTCAAAGCGGCCGGCCGCCAGTTTTTATATCTCGTCCCCGCCGGCGCCATCTTCGAACTGGATGACGCAGCCGCCGTGCTGCTCGATTCCGTAGGCGGCGGCGCCACTCACGCCGAGCTCCGGCAGCGGCTGGAGGCCCGCGGCGTCGCCGAAGCCGAAGACGTGATCGAAGAACTGCGCGCCGCCCGCGCCATCGTCACCGGCGATGAGCCAAATAATACCCCGGCCGAGCCGCCCCAGGATTTTCCGCTGCAAACCCTGGTGATGAATCTCACCAATCAATGCAACTTGAGCTGCCAGTATTGCTACGAATTCGGCGAGGACAAGGTCGCCACGCCCGAAGGCAAGCCGAAGTTCATGGATCTGGAAACGGCCAAATCCTCCGTCGATTTTCTGCTGGAGCAATCGGCCGGACGCGGCGCCGTGCATATCACCTTCTTCGGCGGCGAGACGCTGATGAACTTTCCGCTGCTCAAGCAGGTGGTCGCCTACGCCAATGACCGCGCCGCGCGGCAGGGCCGGACCATCGATTTCAGCCTGACCACCAACGCCACGCTGCTCACGCCGGCGATCATCGAATTTCTTTCGGAAAATCGCATCGGCGTCACCGTGAGCATGGATGGCCCGCCGGAGCTGCATGATAAGCTGCGCGTCTTCGCCAACGGCCGCGGCAGCTACGACATCATCGCCCCGCGCGTGAAGGCCCTGATCGCCCATCATCGCACCCGCCCCATCACCGCGCGCGTGACGCTCACCCGAGGCGTCACCGACGTCGTCAGAATTTTCCGCCATCTCAAGCAGGATCTAGGTTTTCATGAGGTCGGTTTCGCGCCCGTCACCACCTCGCCGGACCGCCTCTACGCCATCGACGATCGCGGCATGGACGGCGTGCTCGATCAGTTTCATACCCTCGCCGAGGAGTGGCTGGAATATGCCCTGCGCGGCCAGATGCACGGATTTTCCAACGTCAGCGACACCATCGCCGAGCTGGTTCAGGGAGTTAACAAATCCCACCCCTGCGGCGCGGCCCTCGGCCTGGTCGGCGTCGGACCCTCCGGCGATATCGCGCCGTGCCATCGCTTTGTCGATTCCGATACGCACGCCCTCGGGCATATTTCGCGCGGCATCGATCGGGCGAAGCAGCGCGATTTTTTATCGCGCGGGCACATCAACACCAAGTATGATTGCCACTCCTGTTGGGCTCGCCCGTTGTGCGCCGGCGGCTGCCATCATGAGGCCTTCGTCCGCTACGGCGATACCGGCCATCCCAACCTGCACTACTGCGACTGGATACGTGACTGGACCGAGACCTGTCTTAAGATATACTGCTCTTTGAGCGCGCAAAATCCGGAGTTTCTGGATCGCTTCGCGGAAAGGAAGGCATTGGCGTGAAACATATGCGAGCCGTGAACCGCAAGGCGCGGCGTATTGAAAATCAGATCGATGCCTCAAGGGACGAGGCGTTCGCGCTGCAAAATCCCCAGGGCGGCGGCCAGCAGCGCCCGCACGTGCCCATGGGATGCTCGCTTTCCTTCTCCCCCGGCTGGGAAGTGGACTCGGCGGGCGGCACCGCCGGTCTGTGCCAGCCGGTCGAGCGCGACATCTTCGACTGCTACGTCACCTGCTTCTGGCCGGCGCAGGTTCCCGATCACCTCAACAATTATCCGGACTGGACCGCCAAGTGCGCCTCCGCCACCAAGGATTAGCGCAATCTCGACCTGGTATTTCCATAGGCCGCCATCCGCTCTCCACCCGATCGGACGTCTCTCATGAAATCGATCTTCTTCTTCCTGCTCGCGGCCACTGCTCCCGCCGCGACGCTTTTTCTTGGCGCCTATCCCAACTCCATCCTGGTCTTCGACGAAGCCCAGGGCAAGATCGTCGATCGCATCCTCCTTGAAACCGGGCTGCCGCGAAATATGCGGCTGTCGCAGGACGGCAAGCTGATTTACGTCTACACGCTCGATCACACCGGCATCGAAATCATCGACGTCGCCTCGCGGAAAGTCGTGAAGCGCTTCACGCTCGACACGCCCGCCAAGCGTTTTCGCTTCGATGAAGGCGGCGTGCTCGATCCGCAAAATAAGCTGCTGTACACCATCACCACTGAAATCGATAAACAGATGGATCGCTACGAGATCCAGCGGCCGAAGTATACCGTGATCGACGTCGATGCCGGAAAAATTTCAAAAACCGTCGAGGTTCCGCGCGACGATGAGGCCGGGCTGCGCGGCTTCGGCCGCGGCGCCGGATTCGAGATCTCCCCGGACGGCAAATATCTCTATCAGTTTCGCGATCGCGTCGTGATCCTCGATACCAGCGATTTTAAAGTGGTCGATCGCCTGGATCTTTCCAAGCCCGAGGTGCCCGGTGAGGAGATGGAGAGCGTCGGCTTCGGCGGATCCCTGGATTCCATCGCCGAGCCCGGGCGCCATATCTCGCTGTTCAACTCCTCCGACCCGATCGTTCACAACCGCGTCTTCGGCATCGCCCGCTTCGATTTGACCACGCGCCACGTCGATTACACGCCGATCGGTCCGGCAACGCAGGGCATGAGCAACCTGGAGGTGACGCCGGATCGCAAAAGCGCCTACACCGTCGTTTCCACCGGCCAGCACGGCAACAAGCGCTGCGAATTCTGGGCTTTCGACCTCGGAACCAACCGGATCACCCAAACCGCCGAATTTCCCTGCCGCGCCCGC
The DNA here is from genome assembly GCA_021325175.1 of Terriglobia bacterium. Lineage (GTDB taxonomy): Bacteria > Acidobacteriota > Terriglobia > Bryobacterales > Bryobacteraceae > Palsa-187. Next base: position 12,200 of record JAJPHS010000110.1, on the reverse strand, counting down.
TTCAGCTTCGGCATGTCCGGCGATGGCAAGAAGCTGTACATCTACGCCGCCGGCTTCGAGATCGAGGTCTACGACGCCGCGACCCTCAAATACGAGCGCACCTGGGACCTGAACAACGACCTGACCGGCCCCATGGTAGTCATCCGCTAGTTGTTCAGCAGAATTCTACGTTGCATCCGAAAAAATAACGCCCGCCCTCAACGGCTTACCGCATCGAGCCGCTTCTTTCACCGCCCGGCCATACTATCTTGAAGCCGAGGAAATCGCACGCTCGCCATGAGAGGGTCGATTCGACAACCCTGGTTCATCCTAGGCACCACTGGGACGTCTGCGTATCATGGTCTGTCCACCGGAACAAGATCCGGCCCGGCGCTGCCGCCGGTCATCGCAGCCGTTTCCGCCGGGATTCGACAACTGCCCGGATTGAGGAGCTCCTCTGAACAAAACACAAAGTTTGGCTACAGCGGCGGAACTTCCACCCAGGAATCCGCATCCGCGCTCCAGCTCGACCACCGCGGCCCGCCCATCGCCGGCCGCGCCAGCCAATCTTCCCCCACATCGCCGATCGGCGCGCCCGGAGGCGCTTCCGGCGCCGGAATCACGTGAGCCACTTCCGCCGGACGATCCAGGAATCGCTTAATATCCGACGCCAGAAGCATGCGCGCAGCCTGCTCGGACTCGTTCGTCGCCGTCTCCGCCTTCAGCCGGTTGGCCAGCTTCGATAATTTCAGCGTCGCGATCGCGCGGACTTGCGCGTTGCGCGAGCCCGTCGCCAGCCACTCCACCCGGTCCACCAGCACCCGCTCCTCCGCCCGCCGCACTTCGGCTTCATACGGATTCGCGGCCGGCGCGTCAAAGGTCGCCTTGGTCAGCCGGTCAATCACTTCTTCCAGCCCCGGAAGCGACGGATCGACGGCATGCTGCGCGACCATTCTCGCCGCGCGGTCCAGTTCGATCGTGAAGCCGATCGTCACATCCGCCGCCACCGTCGCCGGGCTGAGCGGATCGAAGCCGTCGCCCGTCGTGCGCGGGAACAACTCGCGATGCCGCCCGTAGCCGGGCGGGCGCGGCGGAATCGCGTCCAGCACCTGCTTGGGAATTGTCAGCTCGCTCGGCTTCAGAGTGTTGGCCAGAGCTTCCAGTGCTTTGCGCTGCTCCGCCGCCGATTCCCACTTCACCGGAACCCGGCCATCGCCGCGCATCGCGTAAATATAATCGATCCCCGCCACCATTGACGCCGCCGATTCCACCGAATAGCGGTGATACATGAAAATCGGCACCAGCGGCTCCTCGATCGTCGCCATCGGAGCGCCGTTGCGGATCGTATGCTCGCCCAGCCGGTTCAACGCCGCGCGCCGCACCTTCATGATGTGATTCAGCTCATCGGCCTGATCCACGCCGTTCGACCACTGATCGGCCTTGGGATGCGCCTCCAGATCCTGATTGGTCAGATAGATCAGGTCCTTCGACCAGGCATCGTCAAGAATACGCGTCAGCGCGGCTTTTTCATCGCCGGGAGGAAGCACGCGATAGCCATAATTGATCGCGACCTTGTCCCACTCCCCGATGTGCTGCGGATAGGCGTGCGACAGATCGATCGAGCCGTCCGGCTTCACTTCCTCCACCGGATGCGGATAATCCATCACCGAAATCCAGCCCTGTTTGCTGTCGTAATAATTGTGCCCCAGGCCCAGCGTGTGGCCCACCTCGTGCGCGGAAAGCTGGCGAATGCGCGCCAGCGCGGTTTGATACAGAATCTCCGGACGCTCATTCCCGTTGATGTAGGGGCTCAGCAAACCCTCGAAGATCAAATAATCCTGGCGATCGCGCAGCGAGCCGAGCGTCACTGTCGCCTTGATGATTTCCCCCGTTCGCGGATCGGTCACCGTCGCCCCGCTCGACCAGCCTCGCGTCGAGCGATGCACCCAGTTGATCATGTTGTAGCGAATATCCATCGGATCGGCGTCCGCCGGCAGAACGTCCACCTGGAACGCGTGCCGGAACCCGGCGGCTTCAAAGGCCTGATCCCACCAGCTCGCTCCTTCCACCAGCGCTTTCTTCACGTCGTCCGGCGCGCCGGAATCGACCCAATAGCGGATCGGCGCCACCGGATCGCTCATCTCCGCCAAGGGATCTTTTTTCTCCAGCCGGTGGCGGCGCACGTAGTGCTTTTGCATCGGATCGCCGATCGGCACGCTGTAATCGACATACAGGATGCCGCCGTAGCCCGCGCGCGGATCGTCCTCGCGAGGCTTGAAGTTGCTGTCCGGCAGTTGGACCAGCGAATAATGCTCGCGCAGAGTCACCGCTTCCGCCGTCGGCGTCACGCTGGCAATCGAGCCCGAAAATAGTCCGCCGCCGCGGCCTCCCCGTCCACCCGCCGGCGCGTCGCCCGTGCCGATCGGCGGAGGTCCCTGCGCCGGGCCGCCGCCGCCTCCGCGGCCGCCCGCGGCTTCATTGGCGAAGGTCAGCGTCACTTCCACCTCGGTGTTTTTCGGAAACGCCTTGGTGCGCTCCATGTAAAAAGCGCTGCGAGTGCGATCGACGCGATACGTTCCCGGACGCAGCGCGGCGCCGGCGCCGTGCCCGTCGCGAAGGAAGAAATCGGAGGCGTCGACCAGAACGCGGCTGTCGCTCGCGGCGGCGACGGGAAATCCCCATAGAATCGATTTGGCGAAGGAGTCCTCCACCGACCGCCGCTCAGCCGCGTTGCTGCTCGACGAGCGGAACGATTCCTGCGGCTGCACCAGAAACACGCGAGGTCCCACGCGCTCGAACAGCACAATCTTGCCGCCGCCTTCCTGCCCGCGATCGAGCCCGATGTCGTTCGAGCCCAGGCCGGCCGCAAGCCCGGTGACGTATAGAAATTCCGTGTTGAGGTGCGTGATCTCCAAAAACAGGCTCCCGCTGCGCTCGTCCCAGTACAGCGGGAAGTATCCCTCGATCTTCCGCATCCCGGCGGTGCGTTGTTCGATGCTCGGGATGGGCCCGGCCGTTTGCTGCCCTCCTCCGCCCCGGCCTTGCGCGAGCAGCGCGGGCGCGGAGAGAAAAACGGGCAGCAGGATTCGTCGAATGAGCATGAAAACCTCTCGGACTATTTTATCCGAGAGGTCCGCACGCGCACTTAACCTTGCTTTTGAGCCTTGGAAAAATCGATCGGATCGTCGGCGCTTCCGCCATAGATGCGCGGGACCTTGGCGCCCATCGGACGCAGATACGCCGAAAGCTGGCCGCGGTGATGCGTCGAGTGCGAAAGCATCATCGCCGGGTATTGAACCGCGGGAAAATTGAAAATTGCGAAGCTGATGTTCTTGATCAGATCCGCCGCCGGAATGGCCGCGAGTTTCTCGACCGCTTTGGCGTGACTTTCGGCGTACCAGTTCGACAGCTCGGCCGGAGTCTTGATGTGCTCGGGAAGCGCGGCGTCGGCGCGGTTGAAGACTCCGTTGCTGACGGCGCTCATGAAGAACATTTCGGTGGTCGCGATGTGGCAGGCGAGCTGCCAGGCGCTCATCGATTTTTCGTCGGGCTTGTAATCGGACCGTTCCGCGGGAACCGCTTCAATCACGCGCCGGGTGGTCGCATGTTCCTGCCGGATCTGCGGAATATAAATCTCGTGGAGCAAAAAATGGGCCTGTTCTGGTGTCATATCGGATACTGTACCGCAGCCGGCTTTGCCGGATTACTACCTTCCCCATTCGCCCCCAAAAAAAAGAGAAGCGTGGCGAACGAGCGCAACTTCGGCACGTCGCCAACACTGGCTATTTATTGCGGGAACAGAAAAGCGGCTCGAACGGAGGGAACGAATGCGATCTATAACTACAACAATACTACTGCGGTCGCACGGAATTCGTATACGTTACTGACAAGGATGCAGGCGATGTACACTGCAACACGCCTCCGCTTGTAGCGGATCACTTCACGTTTGCGACGGGCTACCTGGAGCCAATAGTAAGCGATTGGCGCACCAATCAGGATCACCAGCACGATCCACTGATTGTTGCCGACCTGGTTCATGAACGCTGGCTACTTGTCTTTCTTCAGGTATGCCTTGACCTTCTTACCCTTCTTCGTTTTTATAGCCAAAAACACTGGTGGCTATGCTTCCGATCTCCAGCTTCATCTCTAGCCGGATCGGATGCACCGCCATCTTTGGGGCGCAAGCTTTACTCGTCAGACTCTTATTCCCACTCGATCGTGGCCGGGGGCTTGTTCGTCAGATCGTAAAAAATGGCCGCGATTCCGGGGATTTGAGCGAGCTCGCCTGCCAGCGATTCAAGCACCGCCCCCGGCATCCGGACCGCGCGCGCCGTCATGCCGTCAACCGAATCGATCGGCCGAAGCACGATCGAATCGGGTTTTTCCACCGTTCCGAACGGAATCAGCACCACGGGAAACTGCCAGATGGCCGCGTCGAAGCCGGATTCGCGCGAAACGCGGCGGACAATCGCGTCGGCGCGGCGAAGACGATCCAGTCGCCCGCGCGTGAGGCGCGCCGGAGCGCAGCGCAGTTGCGAGACCGGTTGCCAGACGTGAACCGCGACGATCACCCGGTTCACTCCCGCGATGCGGTTGATCAGCCGCGCGGCTTCTTCTTCGGAATCCGGAAATTTTTCGAGCGCCAGCACCGGCCGGTAGGTGCGCGCGTCGCCTTGCACGCCGACCGATTTCACCGGGAGAATCCAACCGGCTTCGATGCGCCGCGGCTCGGCCGATTCGCTCGAACAAAGGCAGCGAATCGCCAGCCCGGGCCCCGGAAACGGATGGCGTTCGAGCATCGCCGGGTGAATGCCGAGCTCGCGCCCGATGGCCCGCACTTCGTCTTTATAAAAAGACGCGAGCGGCTCGACGATGCGGCCCTGCTCGATCAGCTTCCGGATGCCGGCGACGCGGTTGTGGTGCGTCTTGATCAGGTCCGCTTTGGCCGAGCCGCCGGACTCGATCGTGTCAGGGTAAATGGTTCCCTGCCCCAGGATCCAGGCGCCGTCCAGAAAATGCTCGGATTCGAGGATACGCTCCTGCACCCGCACGAAAAGCTGCCCGATAACGTGCCGCTTCTCTTCCGGATCGGTCGCGTTTTCCAATGCGCCGAGAAATTCGCCTGCGGCGTCCTCCACCGCGAAGGAACTCGCGCCCAGAGCCTCGAAGTTGCGGCGCACAAACTCGGTTTCGCCCTCGCGCATCAGGCCGGTATCGACGTAGGTTCCATGCACGCGATCCGGGCCCAGCGCGCGCAGGCACAGCGTATAGGCGACGGTGGAATCGACGCCGCCGCTGACGAAGAAAAATATATTCCGCGAGCCGGCGGCGGCGCGGATCTGGTCCTCGATGGCTCGGATCTGGCCGGCCGGGTCCCAATCCCGGCGGCAGCCGCAGACGCCAAAAACAAAATTGGCAAGAATTGTATTTCCGCCGGGCGTGTGCGCCACTTCCGGATGAAACTGCACGGTGTAAAGCCGCCGCGCGGGCGACGCCATGGCCGCGATCGCGCAGGTTTCGGTCCGGCCGAGCACGTCAAAACCCTCCGGCGGTTCGATCACGACGTCGAAATGGCTCATCCACACCTGCTGGCGCCGCTCGAGCGAGGCGAAAATGGAATCGCCCGCCGAGATTTCAAGCTGCGCGAAGCCGTATTCGCCCTGCTCGCCTTTCTGCACGCGCCCGCCGAGAAGGTGAGCCATCAACTGGTGACCGTAACAGATCCCGAGCACCGGTATGCCGGAATGGAGCAGCGCCGCGTCGATGGCCGGATTGTCGGGATCGTGCACGCTGGCCGGTCCGCCGGAGATAATAATTCCCTTGCGACCGGCGAGCGCGGAAGCGGGGGTTTCGCTGGGCGCGACTTCTGCATGCACGCCGAGATTACGAACGCGCCGGGCGATGAGATGACAATATTGCCCGCCCGCGTCCAGAACCGTAATTTGCGGAATCAAACTTTATTCTACCCGCCGGGTTTCCGCCGGGAAACAGCCCGGCAACCCCAGGCGGCGTCAGCGCACGGCGGCTTGTTCCTGCAAAGCGAAGCGTTGCACCATCATCTTTTTGGCGTTATCGACCAGCGCTTTCGCCTTGGGCAGCGATTCCATCGCTTTCAGAACTTCCGGGTCCTGCTCGATCCGGATCTTTTCCGATTCGTCGAAGCCGAAGCCGGTAATAGCCAGCTCATGATAGAGCTGTTGCTTGATCCAATCGTGATTGGCGATGAAGTCGGCATCGGTGAACGGGATGTTGTTCTTCATCAGAAAATCGTGGAAGTCGTTGACCAGCTTTTCGTCCGGCTGCCAGCCCTGGGGCAGCGTCGCGTCCTTGCGGCCGGCGAAGTATCTGGCCGAGAAGTCATAAAACGCATACTTGCGCAGCATCTGGAGCTGGAACTTGTTGAGCTTCGGAACGGTGTACTTTTCATCGGGTGTGATGCCGCCGCCGCCATACACGGTGCGGCCGCTGTCGGTCATCTTGACATCCTGCGTGTTCCGCTGATCGAGATTGTTGTGATAGTAGTAATCGAGGAACGAGATGTTCGAATAGTCGCGCTGGATCAGGCGGCCGCTGGGCGTGTAATAATGCGCGGTGGTCAGCGCCAGACCGGTGTTATCGCTCAACGGGTAGACCTGCTGGACCAGCCCTTTACCGAACGTCGTTTCGCCGAAAATCCAGGCGCGATCGTGATCCTGAAGCGCGCCGGAAACGATCTCCGCCGCCGAAGCCGTGTAGCGGTTCACCACAACCACGACCGGATAATCCTTGCCGCCGTTATCGCTGCGAGCCGTATAGGTCTTGTTGGGCTGCGCGCGCCCGCGGACGCTGACCACGGTTTCATTCTTCTTGAGAAAATGTCCGGCCACCTCGATGCCTTCATTCAGCAATCCGCCGGGATTTTCCCGAAGATCGAGAACCAGGCCCTTGATTTCCTTTTCGCCGAGCCGCGCCAGCTTCTCCGTCATTTCCTTGCTGGTATTTTCGTTGAACTGCTCGATCTTCAAGTAGGCGACGCCCGGCTTCAGCCAGAACGCGTCGGGAACGCTGGCGCGGGCGATCTCGTCGCGAACGATATTGAACGTGATCGGCTTTTCCACGCCTTCCCGGCTCACGACCACCTGAACGGAGGTGCCCTTGGGTCCCTTGAGCAAATCGGCCACTTCGCTGACGCCCAGACCTTCGGTGCTCTTATCGTTGACCATGGTGATGACGTCGCCGGGGCGAAGGCCGGCCTTGTAGGCGGGCGATCCGGTAAAAGGAGCGACCACGACCACGTGGCTGGCATGCGCCTGCACCGTCATGCCGACGCCGTAATAATGGCCCTGCTGATCGTCGCGCAGCGCGCGATACGCCTTGGGATCGAAGAAATTGGAGTGCGGGTCGAGCTCGCGGAGCATGCCCGGAATCGCGCCGTTGTAGATCGCCTTGTCGGGTTTCACCGGATCGGCGAAATTCTTTTCCACCAGATCATAAACCGACGTAAATGCCTTGGAGCTGTTTGCCGTCGCTTCATCAAGCGAGCTGGCTGCCTTTACGCCCCGGGCGCTAAACAGGCCGATGGCCAGCGAGCAAAGCGCGATGAACAGAGGGATGAGAAGATACTGGCGTCGCTGAGACGGCATCCGGTGACCTCCACCTGAAACCAAGTATATCAGACGATGCGGCGGAGGAATCGTAAGATCAAATCACGCGCCGGCGTTTAACTGACGCGCGCCCTGCGGGCTTGCAATGCATTTTCCGGACGCACCGGCTTACGATCGATTTCCCCCAGGCGTTTCGCCTGATCGGTCACGCAGACCACGAACATCGGCTGGCGCGCGTTCTTGAGAATATCCACGATGCGATCGTGCTGATCCTCGAGATAGATCGATTTTCCGTCGGTGACCAGATGCAGTTGCGAGGAGTCATGCATCACCTCGGACAGGCGCTTGCCCATCTCGCGCTGCAAAAAGCGCAGCACGCGCCGGATTTTCTGAAGAGAAAATCCTTTGCGGCGCAATTCGGCGATGACCGTAATCTCGATGACCTCGGCGGGGAAGTAGATCCGGCGGTGGCCTTCATGGCGCGGCGAAACGACTTTGCGTTCGTCCCACCACTGGAGCTGTCGAAGGCTGACGCCGGCGACCGCGGCCACCTCGCTTGAAGAATACGTCCGGTCCTGGGTCGGGACACCTGCGGAAACTGCGGCACGGCTCTTTTTGGCTTTGAACATAACGGGGCGCTTCCGTTTCGGAGATTTCAGGGCTGCCTTCCGATTGTACTCGACTGGAAGGCCGTGTCAATAGGGTAACGATTATTTTGGGCGAGGATAGCGGAGTTTTGTTTTTCCCCGTGACCGCCGTTTCGAGCGGCTCCGGGCTCAGACTAGCAACTTCCTCCACCCACGAACCACACCACCTCCACGCGCGCGCCCGGCTCGACCACGGTCGATTCCCACTCCGGTTTGCGCACAATATGACGATTCAGCTCCACGGCAACCCGTGACGCTTCAATGCCCAAAAACGCGAGCAATTGCGCGATGTTCAAGCCCGCCTCCACGCGGCGGGGCTGGCCGTTCACTACAATCTCAATCATTTTTGTTTGAAAGATTTCGACACCGGAGATTGACACCTCGATTCGACGGTCATTATATTCAAATGTTAAGCCCTTTCTTGTAAAGATGCCCCAAACCTACGCGGAATCCTGGTTTCCTGTCCTGGTTCAGGTATTGATTGCGGCGGCGCTGGCGGCCGGACTGATCGGCGCCTCCACGCTGCTCGGCAAGCGGTCCCGCAGCCCGCTGAAGGATACGCCGTATGAATCCGGCATGGCGCCGGTCGGCAGCGCGCGCGAGCGGTTCAGCGTGAAGTTTTATCTGGTCGGGATGATTTTCATCCTGTTCGATGTCGAAGCCGTATTCCTGTACCCGTGGGCGGTGGTGTACCGCGAGCTGAAGCTGTTCGCCTTCGCCGAGATGTTCGTGTTCATCGCGCTGATTCTGGTGGGTTTCTTTTACGTATGGAAGAAGGGCGCGCTCGACTGGTCAACGGATAAGGACGCGAAATGAATCATCCCGCCATCATCGAAACGCGCGAGGCCTTCGGAGAAAAAACGATCCTGGCGCATCCGGCCGAGATCGTTGCTTTTTGCCGTTACCTCAAGCAGGAGGAAAAATTCGCGCGGCTGAGCGCGGTGACCGCGGTCGATTGGCATCCCGCCGAGCCGCGATTCGAAGTCGTTTACCACCTCCACAACATCGAAAAGAATGAGAGGCTGCGCGTGAAGTGCCGCCTGAGCGGCGAAAATCCGGAGATCGATTCGGTGTATGAAGTGTGGCGCGCGGCCGACTGGTATGAGCGCGAGGTTTACGACATGTTCGGAATCAAATTCCGCAATCATCCGAACCTGGTGCGCATTTTAATGCCGGTCGACTGGGAAGGCTACCCGCTGCGCAAGGATTATCCGGTGCACGGCTATAAGTACAGCTACCCGGAGGAACAATGAGAAAGATTTCGGACGAGGATCATGTAGCAACGATACCGGCTCCGGCGGCGGAGCCGGAAAGTCCCGCGGCGCCGCGCCGGATGACGCTGAACATGGGCCCGCAGCATCCCTCCACGCACGGCGTGCTGCGCATCATGCTGGAGCTGGAAGGCGAGACGATTCGCAAGGCGGTTCCCGATATCGGATTTCTGCATACCGGCATCGAAAAGGAGTTCGAGCAGAAATTCTGGCAGCAGGCGGTCACGCTGACCGACCGCGTGGATTATCTGGCGAATCTCTCCAACAATCTGGTCTACGCGCTGGCGGTGGAAAAGCTGCTGCAAATCGAAATTCCGCCGCGGGCGCAGTGGATGCGCGTGATGCTGACCGAGTTTTCGCGCCTGAACAGCCATCTGGTTTGGCTGGGAACGCACGCGCTCGACATCGGCGCGATGAGCGTGTTCTTTTACTGCTTCCGCGAGCGCGAGGACATCCTGCGGATCTTCGAGATGTTTTCCGGCCAGCGGATGATGACCAGCTATATCCGCATCGGCGGCCTGGCGCTGGAGCCGCCGCGCGGCTGGGAGAAAGCGGTCGGCAAATTTATCCGCGCGTTTCCGAGCAAGGTGGACGAGTACGAAAACCTGCTCGACGCCAATCCGATCTGGATGCGCAGAACGAAGGGCGTGGGGTTCATTCCGCTCGAGGATATGCTCGATCTGGGCGTCACCGGTCCCATGATCCGCGCGGCGGGATTGAAGTGGGATCTTCGCAAGTCCGAGCCGTATTCAAGCTATGACAAGTTTGATTTCGAGATTCCGACGCGCGCCGAAAACGACGTCTACGCGCGGTATCGGGTGCGGCTGAGCGAAATGCGGGAGAGCGCCAAGATCATCACCCAGGCTCTGGAGGGGATGCCCGAAGGCGCCTGGCAGGCCGATGCGCCGCACGTGGTGCTCCCCGATCGCGAAAAGATGAAGACGGAAATGGAAGCGCTCATCTATCATTTCAAGATCGTCACCGAGGGATTCCGCGTGCCGGCGGGCGAAGTCTACCAGTGCATCGAATCGCCGCGCGGCGAGATCGGATATTACATCGTGAGCGACGGGACCTCGAAACCTTACCGTGTGCACATGCGCACGCCGAGCTTCGGAAATTTGCAGGCGCTGGGCGTGATGCTCAAGGACACGCTGATCGCCGATTCGATCGCTTCGCTGGGCAGCATGGATTTCGTGCTGGGGGATACGGATCGATGACCTTTTCCCCGGCTTTGGAAGAACGGTTCGCGAAAATGCTGCGGGCGTATCCTGAGGGCAAGCAGCGCTCGGCCGTGGTGCCGATGCTGATTTACGCGCAGGACGAGGTTGGCTCGATCACGCCGGAGCTGATTGAAGAAGTCGCGCGGCGCTGCGGGGTCGAGACGCTCCAGGTGGATGAAGTGATCGGCTATTATTCGATGCTGCATCGCCGGCCGATGGGCAAATATCACGTGCAGATATGCACCAACATCAGTTGCATGCTGGTGGGCGGAGAGGAACTGTACGAGCACGCCCGGAAAAAGCTCGGCATCGGACATAAAGAAGTCACCGCGGACGGGCAGTTTTCGCTGGAGGAAGTGGAGTGCATGGGCGCCTGCTCGTGGGCGCCGGCGGTGGAGATCAACTACGACTTTCATCACTTCGTCACGCCGGAAAAACTGGACAAGTTGATTGAGGATCTGAGGAAAGCGCAATGACGGCGCTTTATAACGAACCGAGCCCGCTGGAGACGCGCATCTTATCGCGGCGCTTCGGCATGGAGAACTCCGCGTCGCTGGATACGTATCTGGCGACCGACGGATTCAAGGCGTTCCTCAAAGCCCGGGAGATGACGCCGGAGCAGATCGTCGAGCAGGTGAAAGCGTCGGCGCTGCGCGGCCGCGGCGGCGCGGGATTTCCCACCGGGCTGAAGTGGAGCTTCGTTCCGCGCACCTCGCCCAAGCCGAAATACATCATCGTCAACGCCGATGAGAGCGAGCCCGGCACCTGCAAGGACCGGCTGCTGATGGAATACGATCCGCACCAGTTGATCGAGGGAGTTTTGATCGCCAGCCTGGCCGTGGACGCGCACGCCGGCTATATCTATATTCGCGGCGAATACCGCTATCTGATCGAATCGCTGAACCGGGCCATCGAGGAGGCGTATTCGCGCGGCTATCTGGGAAAAAACATCGCCGGAACGGGCTGGAATTTCGATCTGCACACGCACTCCGGCGCCGGCGCCTATGAATGCGGCGAGGAAACCGCGCTGCTTGATTCGATTGAAGGAAAGCGCGGCATCCCGCGGATGAAGCCGCCGTTTCCGGCGGTCGCCGGGGCGTGGGCCTGCCCGACCTTATTAAATAATGTGGAGACCTTCAGCGCCGTTCCGTTCATTATTCGCGAAGGCGGCAAGGCCTTCGCGGATCTGGGAACGCCGAAAAACGGCGGAACGCGGCTGGTGTGCATTTCAGGACACGTAAATAAGCCGGGGGTATATGAGCTGCCGCTCGGCTATCCGATGCTGAAGGCGATTTACGAGGTCGCCGGCGGCATTCCGGGCGGGAAGAAGTTGAAGGCGGTGGTGCCGGGCGGCTCGTCGTGCCCGATTCTGAAAGCCGACGAGTGCGACCTGCCGATGGATTACGACACGCTGGCCAAGGCCGGCAGCATGCTCGGCTCGGGCGGCATGGTGGTGATGGATGAGACCACGGACATGGCGCGCGTGGCGCTGCGGATCAT
>JAJPHS010000058.1 GCA_021325175.1 Terriglobia bacterium | reverse complement strand
GTCAGCCGCGGCTATCAGATGTTTCTGCGGACGCCCTCGGGCCGCGAGATTCCCGCGCTCGCCGCGCATCTGCACAAGCTGCACGATTTCGACGAGGATCTGCGCGAAGCGCTTGGGCTCACCAGCCTGTACAATCTGTCGCTGGGGACCACGTCGGACGAGCATCTCTACGATCGCCTGGAGCATCGGGATGAAGCTCCGCACACACCGCCGTGGCAGCGCCCCGCTTAGGGCCGGGTGAGTTTTTTCAGCGCTTCCCGCACCACGGGATCACGCTGCAATTCGATCCGGTCCCCGGCGGCGACACTGACGCCCAGCGTGAGAATTTCCTGCTTCAGCCGGCTCTGGATCCAGTCGCGATGGCTCAGCCATTCATTCACTCCGGGCTGGATGCGGCGTTCGGAAAGAAATGTTTTCAGCTCATCCAGAATCTCCGGGGTCACTTCGAAATTTTCCTTCACCTGGTGCGAGCGGATATACTCGCCCGCAAACACCGTGAGCGATCCGCTGGCGTCCAGGACCATTTTCAGACGGTCCGTTTCCGGAGGCTGAACCACTTCATCCGGCTGGATGCCGCCTCCGCCGCGCACCAGACGGCCGGAGTCGGTTTTATAAATTCCGTTGAGCACCCGGGTCGGCTTCTCAAGCGTGCCGCCCTGCAGCGGATGCTGGATGGAGCGGCCGCTCGGCGTGTAATAAAACGCGACGGTGAGCGCGACGCCGGTATCGTGCGACAACGGATAGACGCTCTGCACCAGGCCTTTTCCATAGCTGGGCTCGCCCAGCACGATCGCGCGATCGTGATCCTGTAGCGCGCCGGTGACGATCTCGGAGGCGCTGGCGGTTTTCGCGTTGATCAGAACCGCTACGGGAAATTTGTAGGGCACAGCGTCTTTGGCGACCCGCACTTCTTCCGTTTTCTTTGTGCGGCCCTTCACCGTGAAAATAAGCTGATCCGGTTGCAGGAACAGCGACGCGGTTTCCACCGCCGCCTCCACGGCGCCGCCCGGATTATTCCGCAGATCGAGAATCAGCCCTTTCAGTTTTTCGCCGCCGAGTTTTTCGATCGTTTCTTGAATCAACTTGCCGGTGTTGTCGTCAAAACTGGTGGCGCGCAGATAACCGATGTCGCCGTCGAAGGTGAAGGACCGGTCGACGCTCGGCGACTGCATGATCTCCGGGGTGAGCGTCATTTCGAGCAGCTTCGCGTTTCCCGGGCGCCGCACCAGAATCGACGCCGGCTTTTGCCGCGCTTCGCCGAGAAGCTGCACCAACTGCTCGAATTCAAGCCGCGCCAGAACGTATCCGTTGATCGCGAGAATCTCATCGCCGGGCGAAAGTCCGGCCTTGGCGGACGGCGTTCCCGGCATGGCTTGCAGCACGATCACGCGTCCGGGCAGAACGCTGACGATGCTGCCGAATCCCTTCTGCTCGCTTTTTTCCATCTGCTTCAATTGCGCGAACTGATCGGGATCGAAAAACGTCGAATGCGGATCGAGCGTGCGCAGCATCCCGGGAATCGCGCCCTGATAGAAGGCAACGTTGGGATCCACGGGATCGGCCTCCTGCTCGCTCGCCGTTACGAAAACGTCGATGACTTTCTTCAGATCGGCAGCGGCCTTATCGACCGGATCCGGATTGTCGGCGGCGAGGAAACAAAGGAGCAGCGCGTGAAGGAGCATGAGCGAAACTACCGGCTGTAACGCGTCGACTGCTTTTGCCGATGCCGCTCGATCGCCAGCTCAATCAGGCGGTCGATCAGCTTCGGATAGGCGAGCCCGCTCGCCTCCCACATTTTCGGATACATGCTGATGGATGTAAACCCGGGAATGGTATTAATCTCGTTGATGAAAAATTTGCCCGTCGCTTCCTCCATCAAAAAATCGACGCGCGCCATGCCTTCGCAATCGACGGCGCGGTAGCATTCCACCGCCAGGCGCTGCACTTCGGCCGCTTGCTTCGGTGATAAGTTCGCGGGCAGAACCGTTTTCGCCTTATCGAGAAGATATTTGTCCTCGTAGTCGTAAAACTCGCGCGACGGAACAATTTCGCAGGGGACCGCGGCGACCGGATCGTCGTTTCCCAGCACGGAACACTCGAATTCTCTGCCCTTTATGCCTCGCTCAATCAGGATTTTTCGATCGAATTGCGCCGCCAGTTCAAGCGCGGCGACCAGTTCCTCGCAATTTTTCGCCTTCGAAATTCCCACCGACGATCCTAAATTCGCGGGTTTCACGAACACCGGAAACGGAAGCTTGCCGCAAACCTCGCGCGGCTCCAACCGGCCGCGGCGCACGGCTATGTACTCGGCGATGGGCAGGCCGCGCTCGCGCATCAGCCGTTTCATCACTTCCTTATCCATCGAAACCGACGAGGCGAGCACGCCCGCGCCCACATACGGCAGATCCGCCAATTCGAGCAGCCCCTGCACCGTTCCATCCTCGCCGAAGGTGCCATGCAATACCGGGAAAACGACGTCGATTCCGGGATTTCGTCCCGGCTCCGGCGTAATCGCGCGCGGTTCCCATCGCCCTTCCTTGGTGATGAAGATCGGCTCGACCTCGTAGCGCTCGCGATCCATGGCCTTGATGATCGATTCGGCCGAGCGCAGCGACACCTCGTGCTCGCCGGTTCGTCCTCCATAAATCACCGCGACTTTTGTTTTCACAAAATTCTCTTTCCCATCGCCGACATAATCAGTTCGACGGCCAAAAGCGCCGTGCGGTTCACTTCATCGATCACCGGATTCACTTCCACCATCTCCATCGAAACCATCTGGCCCGAATCGTTTACGATTTCCATTGCCAGATGAGCTTCGCGGTAGGTGATCCCTCCCCGCACCGGCGTGCCGACCCCCGGCGCTTCCTGCGGGTCCACCGCATCCATATCGAAGGAAAGATGGAACCCGGCGGTGCCGCGCGCGGCATGTTCGATCGCTTCCTGCATGACGCTGCGCAAGCCCCGCTCGTCGATATCGCGCATGGTGAAGGCGTGCACGCCCGCGCCGCGGACGTTTTGCCGCTCGATCTCATCCACGCTGCGCAAGCCGACAATGGCGACCGAGGCGGGCTCGACCTTGGGCGCGAACCCGCCGAGCTCAGTCAACTCCGGCGCGCCTGATCCGATCAAGGCGGCGAGCGGCATGCCGTGGACGTTGCCGCTGGGGCTCGATTCGGGCGTGTTCATATCGGCGTGCGCATCCACCCAGATCAGTCCGATTTTTTCGCCGCGCTCGCGAAAATGAGATGCCACGCCGGCGACCGTTCCCATCGCCACCGAATGATCCCCGCCCAGCACCAGCGGCACGCGTCCTTCATCGATCGCGCCGCGAACCATGCCGGCCAGCCGCGCGCAGGTGTGCGCGATCTGCGGAAGATAACGCGCGTTGGTTGGTCCGACCGGCAATTTTTCGGGCTGCTCCACCGCGATATTTCCCAAATCCTCGACTTCATAGCCGAGCGAGGCCAGTTTTTCGTTGAGCCCCGCCAGGCGCATCGCCGAGGGCCCCATATCGACGCCGCGGCGGCCGGCGCCGAGATCCATCGGCGCTCCGATAATGGCGACATGAGATTGACGCATGGCGGGCGGAATTGAGGACGAATTCTAATTATAAACGCCGCTTGACGCCCGTCACTCGCCTGCGATAATCTAAAAATTCGCATGGCCAACACTGTATCCGCGCTCAAACGTGTGCGCGTCGCCGAGCGGCGGACGGCAATCAATCGCACCCGCCGCACGCGCCTTCGCCATCAGATCCGCGCGATGCGCCGGCTCCTCGATTCCAAGGACGCCAACGCGGCGGCCGCCTTGGCGCCGAAGACGTTTTCTCTTATCGATCGCTCCGCCAAGTGGGGCATCATCAAGAAAAATACCGCGGCGCGTTATAAGAGCCGGCTGACGCTGCGCCTGCGCAAGCTCACGGCTACGGCCTGATCCCTACCGCTCCCCCGCCGGAGCTTACGCCGTCAGTTCGAAGATCAGCTCCTCCATCACCAGGCGATCGTCCGGGCGCGCGTCCCGCAAAGCGCGATCCGCTTCAAACAGCTTCACGATCGCGCCTTTCAGCCGCTCTTTCGGGAACGCCTGAACGGTCTGTTCGATTTCGCGGGCGCGCTGCGGCCACATCCGCGCGCCGAGGCGGGTAAAATGCGCCTGGATCTGCGACGCATTTCGCAATCCCGCTTCGCGCGCCGCCAGCGCCATGCGGAACTGCGTGGCCAGAAAGCTCAGGGCCAGCGGCATATACTCGCCTTCGCGGGAGAGCGTGTCCAGAATCTCCAGCGCGCGCCGGCGATCGCCGCGGCCCAGCGCGGCGACCAGCGCGAAAATCGTCGACGATTGCGCATCGGCAACCAGGGTCGCGATATCCTGCTCGGTCACTTTTCGCTCGCCGGCGAACAGCCGCAGTTTTTCGATCTCGATGGCGATTCGCGCCACGTCGCCCGAAGTGGCTTCAAGCAGCACGGCCAATTCCGCCAGACCGAGCTGCAATCCCGCCGCGCGCGCCATTTTCTGCGCCGCCGCGCGCGCCGCTTCCGGCGAATACGGATGAAATTCGACCTGCGCCGGAATCGCGGAATAAAATTTCCGCACGCGCTCCATTTTCGATTTGTCGTCGCCTTCGAAACCGTAGCGGCTGCACTCGATCACCACCACCGTTCCCGGCGGCGGCTCGCGCAGATATTCGGCGAGCGCGGGTGTTTCGGCTTCGGCCTCCCCGCGCGGCAAGGCCGCCTCCGCGCTCGAAATCCAGATCACGCGGCGCGCGGCGAACAACGATAACGATCGCGCATCATCCAGCGCCGAGGCGAGCGTCTCCTCATCCAGATCGTGATGGGAAAACCCCGATTCGCGATCCCCGGCCCCCAGCGCCGCCTCGAGCAGCGCCCGCCGCGCGCGCTCCCGCTGGAACGGCTCATTGCCGAGAAACAGATACGCCGCCGCCGGACCCTGCCTGGCGAGGCGGTCCAGAAATTGATCCGGAGTCATCAGAAGCTCGAAAGAATTCCGCTGACCACCTGCTGCGCGACGAATCGCGCCACGCGATCCACCGCCGGCCCGCTTTCATCGAAATACTGCTGCTCGCTTTCACTGACTTCGTAGCGCTCGCGCGCGTCCATAGAAGGACGCGAATACAGCACCTTGCCGGTGGCGCGCTCGATCAGTTCAATTTTCAAAAAAACGTGCAGATCGGTGGCGGTGGCTCGTCCCGTGGCCGGATCTACCACGGCTACCCCGGCGATGTAGTTCAGCACCGTGCCGCGCAGCACCAGGTCCGCCGTGTTGGGATCCGGCACGATCCGATACCGGGTGCGCGCGATAAATTCCTTGGCGATCGCTTCCGAAAGGCGATCGGTGACGTTGTAATGCACGGTCGCGTTGTTAAACGCCGGAATGCAGATGGTGTGGGCGGTCTGGGGAAGAACGCTGGCATGTCCGGCGACATGGTAACCGCAGGAAACCAGCGTGAGCGCCGCGACAGCAGCCGCGCCTTTCATGCAATCTCCGCCGCCACGGCGATCGCGTTTTCCGCCGTGAGTTTGATGTTGTCAGCTGCCATCCAAAGCCAGCACGCCCGCGGCGAGTTATGATCCTCCACGATCGCGCCCACGCTCAGCCCCGAGGTGCCCGCGACGCCCACGTTATTCGGCGGCTCGCTCGGGCGCACGTCGATTCCGGAGCCGCCCAGCGCCGCCGAGATCGCGCTCGCTCCGGGATTGTCCTGAAATTCGATCCAGACCGAAAAGCTGTGGCCGTGAAACACCGGCGCCTGGATCAGCCGCAGCGACGGCATCGGAATCCCCGGGTAATTCGCCAGCAGCGACGCCAGATGGCGTTCCATCCGCTGCTCGATCAGCTCCAGCGCCTCCAGCGCCTCCTCGCCGTAGCGGGCGAGCAGATTGAAGCCGAGCTGCGCGTCGAAGACGTCCTTCTGCATCTTCTGAAACGACAAAACCGCCACGGTTTGTTTTTGCAGCTCGTCCAGGCCGCGTTGGCCGCGCTCGCTCGCCGGTTCGAAGACGTGTACAATCGAGCGCTGGATGGGCGCGATTTTGCCGAGCCGCGGCAACAGCATCGCCAGCGCGATGGCCGCCGGATGCGCGATCACCTGAATGCGCGACCTCGCCGGCTTGCTCGCTTCGGCCGACGGCGCGCGCAATCTCGCCTCCGGCCGTTCCTCAAGCGCGGCGGTGGCGTCGATCAGAACCGGGCCGTCCGGCGGATTGATTTTGAAAGCGCGCCGGCTGGAGGCGGGCGATCCGGCGAGAAACGCGACCCGGGCGCCTTCCAGATTCTCCGCCACAAGCGGCGTCATCACTATCGCTTCGTCGTCCTCGCTTGAAAAAACCGCGGTATTGTCGCCGGCGGCGGAGATCAACTGAACGCGCGGCGGCGGAGAGGATTCGCTCAGCAGGTCGCGGATTTCGCGCGCCAGCAGCGAATCGCCGCCAACCACGGCCACCAGGTCTTGATTATTCGCGGGCACGTTTACCTCTTCCATTGCGGGATCGCCGGCACAAGCTTCAGCCTACCTGATGCTCCGCCTCCCGCGGCGCGGGCCTGAAGCGGCGTCGAACCAATCCGCCGATCCGGATCACGATTCCGCTGCCCACATAGAACGACGCCATCAGCAGCAGCGCCGGTTGCGAAAAATTCCAGATGACGTAAATCACCACGCCGAGCAGAACAAAAATCAGCGGCGAGCGCGGGCGCAGCAGGCTGAGGTCCTTGAAGCTGGGGTATCGCCAGGTGCTCACCATCAGAAACGACAGCAGGCCCAGCAGCACCAGCCAGGCCATCGAAAAAATCCACCAGCCGAGCGGCTGGCCGTCGCAGGCGTAAACGATGCTGGCAAGCACCCCGGCGGCTGCGGGAATCGGCAGCCCCACGAAATATTTCCGGTCGGCGCGCCCCGGATTCTTCGGCACCGGGTTTTTTTGAATGTTGAAGCGCGCCAGCCGCATCGCTCCGCAAAGCAGAAACAGAAACGCCAGAAAGTACCCGGCGCGGCGCAATTGATCAAGCATCACGCCATCGGCCGGAATCACGAAATAAACTCCCCAGGCGAAGGCCAGCGCGGCGGGCGCGATCCCGAAGGTGATCACGTCGGCAAGCGAATCCATCTCGCGCCCGAAATCGCTGGTGGTGTTGGTCATTCGCGCGATGCGTCCGTCGAGCCCGTCGAAGAATACCGCCGCGCCGATGGCCATCGCCGCGAAGCGGAACTGTAGCGCCGCCGCGGCCGGATCCTGCGTAAACAAAATCGAACCCTGAAAGACGGCCAGCAGCGCGTAGAAGCCGAGAAACACGTTCGCCGCGGTGAACAGCGTCGGCAGCGCATAGGCGGCGCGGCGCGGGCGCCGGTCGGGGGACCGCGGGTCGATCAGGCGGTCGCGAAAAGTCATGCCGTCCTCCTGCGGGCGAGAATCGAAGAACCCGCCGCCACGCGCTCCCCGGCGCGGACCATAACGTCCCATTCAGGCCCCAGAAAAACATCGACGCGCGAGCCGAATTTAATCAATCCGACCCGCTCGCCTGCTTCGACGATATCGCCAACCTTCTTATAACAGACGATCCGCCGCGCAATCAGCCCCGCAATCTGTTTAAACACCACGCGCGTGCCGTCGCCTTGCACGGTGATAATGTTCTGTTCGTTGGAATGGCTGGCCTGTTCCTTGCTCGCGACCAAAAATTGCCCTTTTTGATACTTGATACACGCGATTTTTCCCGCGATGGGCGCGCGATTCACGTGAACGTCGAAAATGTTCAGAAAAATGCTGACACGATGGGCGCCGGCCTGATCCGGGACGATGCTGACGATCTTTCCGTCGGCGGGCGAAACGGCCACTTCGCCGCTGGGAATCCGCCGCTCCGGATCGCGAAAAAAATACAAACAAAACAGGGCAAGAATGTAAAACGGGATCCCGGCCGGCCAGCCGAGCAGCCAAGCCGCGATCGCGCCCCCCGCAACCAGCGCGGCAGCGTAATAAATGCCCAAGATCACCACGTATTTTTATTGTACGGGCAGCGCGGCGGGGTCTCCAACCGTTCCCCCGATCCGCCGCGGATCGATTTGCTAGCATGGCCGATTGAAGCAGACAAACAAACCCGCGCCTTCCGCTCCGCCGCGAAGAGTTTCGCGCCACCCGCGCCTGCTCGCTGCCGCCGCGTTGGTGCTGGCCGCGCTCGCCGCTTTTTCCAATTCTTTTTCCGCCGGCTTCGCGCTGGATAACCGGACTCTGTTGCTCGACGATGCGCGCATTCAGTCCGCCACGGCGGAAAACGTCTCGCTTATCCTCCATCACAGCTACTGGTGGCCCCATGGCGAAAGCGGGCTGTATCGTCCGCTCACGACGCTGTCCTATCTGTTCAACTACGCCGTGCTCGGCAATTCGAATCACCCGGCCGGCTATCATTGGATCAATTTTTTCCTGCATGCCGCCAACGTTCTGCTGGTGTTCGCGCTTCTACTGCGGCTCACCAGCTCTTTGCCAACCGCGTTTTGCATCGCGCTGCTCTGGGGCCTGCACCCGGCGCTTACCGAATCGGTCACGAACATGATCGGACGCGCGGATCTGCTGGCCGGATTCGGCGTTCTCGCGGGACTTTTGTGCTATTTGCGGAGCAAAAGCGCGGCATGGCGGATCGCGCTGGCGGGCGCAACCGCCATCGGCGTGTTTTCGAAAGAAAGCGCGGTGGTATTGCCCGGCCTGCTCGTGCTTTATGAAATCGTTTGCGGCCGCAATTGGCGAAGAATGATTTACGGCTGCGCCGCCACCGCGCTGCCCATTGCGATCATGCTGTGGCAGCGCCACGCCGTGCTCTCGGCCGCGATGCCGGCCGAGTTTCCCTTCACCGATAATCCCATCGCCGGCGCCGGATTCTGGATTGGCCGGCTTACCGCAATCGAAATTCTGGCGCGCTATCTGTGGATCGCGCTGTGGCCGATGCGGCTTTCGGCGGATTACTCCTACGCGCAAATCCCCCTGGCGCGCGGCAGCGCGGAGGATTGGTTGTGCTGGATTGCGATCGCCTGCGCGATCGCGCTGAGCGTATTTCTCTGGAGGCGCAATCGTTTGGCATTTTTCTTTTCAGGATTCGCGTTTTTAAATCTCCTGCCGTCCTCGAATCTGTTGTTTCCAATCGGAGCGATGATGGCGGAGCGTTTTCTCTATCTGCCCCTGGTCGGGCTGATCGCGGCCGCCGTGCTGGTGATTCAAGCCGCCGCGGCCCGCTCGCCGCTTCCCTCGCCGGCGCTGGCGATCTGCGTCGCATTAATCGCGGCGCTGCTCGGCGCGCGCACCTGGATCCGCAACCTGGATTGGGCCGACGACATGACCATGGCCACCGCCGGCGTTCAAACCAGCCCGCGCACCTTCAAATTTCATCGGCTGCTGGCGGCGAAGCTGATCGAATCGCACGGCAGCGTCGATCGCGCCGCCGCCGAAGCCGATCGCGCCATCGAAATTCTCGCGCCGCTTCCCGATGAGCTGGATCTGCCGGCGCCGTGGACCCTCGCCTCGGTTTGCCATCGCATGAAGGGCGATTCGCTGGCGGGCAATGACGCCAAGCGGGAGTATGAACAGGCCGCCAAGCTCGCCCTGCGCTCGATTGCCATCAATGACGCCTCGCGCGCGAAATACAATCGCGAACATGGCGCCCAGACCCCTGCGCCCGCGAGCCAGGCCGAAGCGTATCGAGCGCTCGCCTCGGCCTACCTGCATCTGAACCGTCCAGCCGATGCCTTGCAAGCGGCGAACCAGGCCCGCAACATCGATCCCGGTAACGCCGGCGTGTATGAGCAGCTCGCCGATAGCTACCTGCGGCTGGATCGCGGCGAGGATGCAGCGATCGCGCTGGCGCAGGGCCTTTTCGCGACCGGATCGCAGAACCTCCGCGCGGTCCTGATGAAGCTTTATCAAAGCGGCGTCGATGAGCAAGGCTGCGCGATCGTACCCGGACCGCGTGGCCCCGCACTCAATCCCTCCTGCGATATCGTGCATCGCGATTTGTGCGAAGCCATCGCTCGCGCCGGCCGCTCCGATTTGCGCGGGCAGATCTCGTGCCCGGCAAAGTAATCATCGCCGCCTTCGCCGAACGCACGGCCCTCCACCGTGGCTTTAAAACATCTACCCTACCTTAATCATCGGACGTAAAACCGGACCGACCGGCCGCGGCGCCTGAGAAGTTCCAATCGCGCGCCCGCCGCACGGGCGTGGGGTACACTGAGGGGCATATGGATGAGCGGGCCACCATTGGCGCATATGAACTCGCCAAGGAGCGCTACGCGCAATGGGGCGTGGATGTCGATGCGGCTCTGAAGCAATTGGAATCTATTCCGGTTTCCATGCACTGCTGGCAGGGTGATGACGTCGGCGGCTTTGAAACGGCCGGCGCCCAACTGTCGGGCGGCGGCATTCAGGCCACCGGAAATTACCCGGGCAAGGCACAGACGATCGACGATTTGCGGCAGGATATCGAGACGGCTTTGAGCCTGATCCCCGGCCGCCATCGCCTGAATCTGCATGCATCCTATCTGGAGAACGAAGGCAGATTCGTCGACCGCGACGAGATTGAACCGCGTCACTTTCAGGGCTGGATTGACTGGGCCAAGCACCATCGGTTAGGACTTGACTTTAACCCCACCTACTTTTCCCATCCGAAGGCGGCCGACGGATTCACGCTGACCCATCCGGATAGGGCAATCCGGGAATTCTGGATTACGCACGGCATTGCCTGCCGAAGAATTGCCGCTGAAATGGGCCGGCAGTTGGAAACGGCGGCCGTGACGAACGTCTGGATTCCGGATGGATACAAAGATATTCCCGCCGACCGCGCAGGCCCGCGCGAACGCCTTACCGAGTCGCTCGACCGGATCTTTGCGGAACCGATTGACACCCAGCTCCAGCTCGACGCCGTCGAGCCGAAGCTGTTCGGGATCGGCGCTGAAAGCTACACGGCGGGATCCGCCGAATATTACCTCGGCTACGCCGTCTCGCGGCAGAAGCTGTTGACACTCGACGCGGGCCATTATCATCCGACCGAAGTCATATCCGAAAAGATTTCTTCCGTCCTGATGTTCTGTCCCGGAATTCTTCTGCACGTAAGCCGGCCGGTGCGATGGGACAGCGACCACGTGATTCTGCTGGACGATGAACTCCAGGCAATCGCCAGGGAAGCGGTCCAGCGGCCAGATTGGCCGGCGGGTTTATATCGGGCTGGATTATTTCGACGCCAGCATCAATCGAGTAGCCGCATGGGTAATCGGCATGCGCAATCTGATGAAGGCCTTGCTGATCGGTCTGCTGGAGCCGGGGCACTTGCTTCGCGATGCCGAACAGAAAATGGATTTCACACCACGTCTGGCGACGTTCGAAGAACTGAAGAGTTTGCCATGGGGCCCGGTTTGGGACTATTATTGCCTGAAAAAAGGAGTGCCCGCCGGCCTGGACTGGCACGAAAAGATCCGGCAGTACGAATCGCGTGTGCTGGCCGTGCGCGACGGCCGGACGCCTGCGATGACAGCCTCTCGCTGAGCATTTTGCCATGCGCATTTCCCTCTTCGTGACTTGCTACAACGACCTGCTATTTCCGGAAACAGGAAAAGCTGTCGTTGCGATTCTGGAGCGCCTTGGGCATGAGGTGGACTTTCCAATTGCTCAGACCTGCTGCGGTCAGATGCACTACAACACAGGTTACCAGTCCGACGCGCTAACGTTGATGCGCAGATTTGTCAGCGTATTTCGTGAAGCGGAAGTGGTCTGCGTCCCATCGTCTTCCTGTGTGGCGATGATGCGCGATCATTACCTCAAGCTGGCTGCCCAGGCGTCTACGCCGGGGCTGGAGGCGGACGTGAAAACCCTGCTGCCGCGCATTTATGAATTCAGCGAGTTGCTAACGGACAAGCTGGGCGTGGAGGATATAGGGGCTTTCTTTCCCCACGAGGTAGTGCTTCACGTTTCCTGCCACGCGCTCCGTTCCTTGCGTCTTGGCGATAAACCGGCCCGTCTGCTCCGAAAAGTGAGGGGACTCACGCTGGTCGAGCCGGCCGATGGCGAGGACTGTTGCGGCTTTGGCGGCACTTTCTCGGTAAAGAATGCAGACGTCTCGGCGGCAATCCTCGCCGCCAAGATACAAGGACTTTTGGCGACAGGCGCCGAGGTCTGCACTGCGGTGGACAATTCCTGCCTGATGCATATCGGCGGCGCGCTCCAGCGGCAGCGTACCGCGATGCGTACGTTGCACCTGGCCGAGATCCTGGCAACCAGCCAATGAAGACATTGAAATGAGCGTCCGGGTAGGGCTCGCCGGGACGGCCCCGGGGTTCCCGGAAGCCGCCAAAACGCTGCTTTCGAATACACAGCTTCGCCACAATTTGCGGCATGCGACAAACGTAATTCGCAAGAAGCGGGAGCGTGTCGTAGCGGAAATGCCGGATTGGCAGGATCTCCGCAACACCGCGCACGAGATTAAGAACCATGTTCTGCGGCATCTCGATACTTATTTGGAGCAATTCGAGATGGCTTGTGTCCGCGCCGGCGGCCATGTGCATTGGGCGCGAGACGCCGATGAAGCCAATCGTATTATCGTCGGGTTGATCCAGGAGCGCGGCCACAAAGAGGTCATCAAAGTAAAAACCATGACCTCGGACGAAATCCAACTGAACACGGCGCTCCAGTCCGCCGGCATAACTCCCTACGAAACCGACCTCGCCGATTTGATCGTGCAGTTAGGCGGGGATCAACCGTCCCATATCGTTGTCCCTGCCTTGCACCGCAATCGCATGGAGATCCGCAAGCTCTTTCTGGAGAAGATGGGGCTTGAGTCGCTCGGGGACCGTCCGGAAGATCTGACGGAAGCCGCGCGGCAATATCTGCGCGAGCGTTTTCTGCGCGTCAAGACAGGCATTAGCGGCGCCAACTTTGCCATCGCCGAAACCGGTTCCATCTGCGTGGTGGAGTCCGAGGGCAATGCGCGCATGTGCACAACCCTGCCGGAAATGCTCATTACTCTGGTCGGGATTGAGAAGATCATCCCGAAGTTTCGAGATCTCGAGGTCTTCCTCCAACTTTTACCCCGTTCAGCCACCGGGGAGCGCATGAACCCTTACAACAGCATCTGGACAGGTGTCACGCCCGGGTCGGGGCCGCAAGCGTTCCACGTCGTGTTATTAGATAACGGGCGAACGAAAATTCTGACGGATCGCGAGTCCCGTGCAACGCTTGATTGCATACGATGCGGGGCGTGCCTGAATGCCTGTCCGGTATACCGGCAAACCGGCGGGCATGCTTATGGCTCGATCTACTCGGGTCCCATCGGGGCGATTCTGACCCCGCAACTCCAGTCGATGGAGCATTCACAAACGCTTCCTTACGCATCTTCTTTATGCGGCGCCTGTTACGAAGTCTGTCCCGTCAAAATCGATATCCCCGAAATCCTGCTGCGCCTTCGAAACAGAATTGTGAGCAACGGCGATGCGCCCTTGTCGGAGCGAATCGCGATGAAATCGGCCGCAGTGGCGCTCTCCGGTCCGCGCTTGTTACGGATCGCACACGCCGCGGCCCGCCTGGGGCAGATCCCTTTTAAAAAGGGTGGAGCTATCCGCTCTCTGCCAGGGATGCTGGCGGGTTGGACCGAGGTAAGGGACTTGAGCGCCATTCCGAAACAGTCGTTTCGCGACTGGTGGAAAGAACGGGAGAGAGCTAAGGCTAAATGACCCGGAGTTCGCGAGAGCAGATCCTCAATGAAATCCGCCGGGCAACCGGAGGTCCTTCCAATCAGCAGGAGGTGGAATACGCGGGGATTCGTCGCGAGTACCGGTTGGCCGGAACACTCAACCCGCGGGCGCGTCTAAAAATGTTCCTGGATCGCCTGAACGACTATAACGCCGGGACGGTGGTCTGCGAACCCGATCGCGTCGCCGAACACATTGCCTCCACGCTAACTTCCCGTGGAAAGCAGCGGATCATCGTCCCCGCCGGATTCCCCAGGCAGTGGCTGCCAGCAGGTTTCGAATTTATCGACGGCGCCGGGTTGAACTACAGGGAACTGGATCGCAGCGATGGAGTTCTGACCCAATGTAGCCTCGCCGTGGCGTTTACGGGTACGATCATCCTGCAAGACCAAGCGCCGGGAGAAGGCGCGCGCGCATTAACCCTGGTCCCCGATTATCATCTTTGCATCGTAGATGAAGCTCGGATTGTGGAAACCGTTCCTGAGGCTGTTCGCGCGCTGGAGGATTCGAAGACCGTGGCAATTACGACCATTTCCGGCCCATCCGCCACGGCGGATATCGAGATGACGCGAATCAAAGGCGTGCATGGCCCCAGGACGTTGGATGTGATTATAATCGGCGCCGTTCCGCGGGCTGACACTTAGAAGTCCAGTTGATCGATGTTTTGCTTGTTGATGATCAGGGGGCTCCCCAGAATGATGTCACTCCCTTGAATACGGAGCGATCCAAGGCGACCCGCCTGTATGGAGGAAGCTCCGGGTGGAATTTTCCTTTCAGCCGCAAGGACGCTGGCATAGACACTCAAGTATCCGAGGTCGCGCACGCTCCAGAGCACCACGGTCTGCACCACCCCTTCATGCACGTAGGGTTTGCAAATGCTGGGCGGGGAGAGGCCGATGACGTCTACATCATTGCGCCTTGCCGGGCGAACGGCCTCACCAGCGCCGGGAACGGCGGGGGCGGAAATCGCCATGATCGGAAACATAGTCAAACCGGTAATCACCGTCGCGGGCGTAATGCCGTTAACGCGCACGGTGGGGCCAAGCAGGCCAGGAAAATTTCCCTCCAGGGCCGCCGCGTTTCGTTCGTCGCAAAGGTTGGCCAAATGTGTGACTAATGAAGTTTCAGGCATAAATAAATTCGCAGTATTGTTGGAAACGCTGCGCCGCCGCGTCCCACTTTGCAGTGTCTTCGGGTTCGAAAATCTCCGGGGGAAAGGAACGGTCAATTATCGCGCGCGCTTCGGGAATCCCACTTACTGCGCCCGTTGCGGCCATTTGCACAGCGATATTACCCAGCGCCGCCGCCTCGACCGGACCGGACAGAACGCGCCGGCCCGTAGCGTCCGCAGTGAATTGGCTGAGCAAACGATTTCGAGCGCCTCCGCCAACCACTCGAATGTCCGTAATGCGGCGTCCGGTGAGGCTCTCCAAATGGCCCAACAGCAGCCGGTACTTCAGAGCCAGGCTTTCCAGAATCGTTCGCGCATACGAGCCGGGTCCATCGGGTGCCGGCTGATCCCATTTGGCGCAGAACTTGTCGATGGCCCCGATCATATCGTCAGGATTCAGGAAGGAAACGTCATCAGGATTTATCAGCCGGTGGAACGCCGGCGCCCGCCGGGCCGCATCCATCAATTCCGTGTAATTTAACTCGAGGCCGCGGGCCGCCCACGAACGCCGGCAGCCCTGGAGCATCCAGAGACCCATCACGTTCTTTAATAGCCGCGTGGTTCGGCAAACTCCACCTTCGTTGGTGAAGTTCAGCCGAAAAGCTTCCTCCGAAATGATCGGAGCGTCCACTTCCATACCCAGCAGGGACCACGTGCCGGAACTCAGAAAAGCCGTGTGATCGCGAGCCGAAATCGCCGCCACCGCCGAGGCGGTGTCGTGCGATGCGGGCGTGACGACGAGCGTCTCGCGTAAAGACTCCTTCCTGGTCAATCCCCGCTTCAGCTTTCCGACGATCGACCCCGGTTCCACCAGCGGAGCGGGCAACTGCGACGGCAATCCGAGGCGGTTTAACAAATCACTGGCCCAGCTCCGTGTGGTCGGATTGACGAACTGCGTGGTGGTGGCTGTCGTGTATTCGCATGCTGCATTTCCCGAGAGCCAGTAGTGGAACAGATCCGGGATCATCACTAGCCGCTCTGCCGCTGCGAGAATCCGCGGCGTCTCCCGTTTGGCCGCGAACAACTGGTTGAGCGTGTTGATGGGCATGAACTGAATGCCCGTCATGCGATAAACTTCGCGGGCGGAAACAATCTTGAGCAGTTCCTGCATCGCGGCGACGTTCCGGCGGTCGCGATAATGCCGGGGATTCTGCAGGAGCTCTCCGCGCTCGCCCAGCAGGGCGTAATCGACGCCCCACGCGTCTACTCCCACGCTGGTAATGTCGGTCCCATCGACAAAATGCAAGGCGCTGCGAATTTCCAGCCAAAGCCGCGCAGCGTCCCAGTACAATCCCCGGCCATACTCCACCGGCTCGTTCGAAAAGCGATGAATTTCACGCAACTCCAGGTTGCCCGCCTCAAGCCGGCCAACGAAAGCACGGCCGCTTTCGGCCCCGAGATCGAACGCAAGATGTGCTCCGCCAGCGCCCATGCCGCCAGCCCATATTAATACACCTCGGGAGCAGCCTCTCCGAACAAATTTTCGACGCGGGAGCTTGGGTACACGAGCTGATCGAAGTACCGGCCCCAGGCACACTCCGCACCGTCCCAGATCCTAACGTCTCCGAGCGCGTCATTCTCTGGTTCGAACCAACCTTCAGGCAGTCGATGTCGCACTTCCGGAATCCGTTTCAAAGTGCGCCACAAGCGACGGCGCCTTCAGCGAATCTTCAGCTTCCGCGGCTATGATTTAAAATCTTATAGCCCCGCCGTCCGGGCCGGGACAAGGAGCCGTCCATGAAAACCTCGATGTTCCTGTTTCTCGCCGCAGCGGCTATTGCCGCTCCACCTACTTACAAAGTCGTCGGCCACATCAAGGTCGGCGGACCCGGAAGTTGGGACTACGTCTACGTCGACAGCGCCAATCACCGCCTTTACGTCTCGCACGGCACGCAAACCGAGGTGATCGATACCAGCACCGACAAAATCGCCGGCGTCATCCCCGATACCAACGGCGTGCACGGAATCGCCGTCGCGCCCGATCTCGGCAAGGGCTTCACCAGCAACGGCCGCGATAACGACGTCACCGTCTTCGATATCAAGACTTTGAAAGTCTTGAGCCGGATCAAGACCGGTCAAAATCCGGACTCGATCATTTACGAGCCGGTCACGCACCGCGTGTTCACCTTTAATGGGCGCAGCAAGGACTCCACCGCCATCGATGCGAAAACTGGAAACGTCATCACCTCTTCGATTCCGCTGAATGGCAAGCCCGAATTTTCGCAAGTGGACGGCAAGGGAAACGTCTATGCCAACGTCGAGGACACCAATGAGATCGTCGTGGTGGATGCGCGGAACGCGCTGGTTTCGCGTCGTTATTCCATCGCCCCCTGTGACAGTCCGAGCGGGTTGGCCATCGATCCCAAGGGGCGGCTTTATTCGGTTTGCGATAACAAAATGATGATCGTCAGCGATCCGGCGGCCGGGAAAGTGATCGCGCAGGTCGAAATCGGCCAGGGGCCGGATGGCGTCGCCTACGATGACGGCTACGCCTTCAGCGCCAACGGGCGCGACGGCACGATTACCATGGTCGGGGAAACATCGCCCGGAAAATTCGCTCCCCTGGCGACCATCCCGACGATGCGCGGCGCGCGAACCATCGGCGCCGATCAGAAAGCGCACAAGCTTTATCTTCCGGCGGCGGAGTTCGGTCCGCCGGCGCCGGCCAAGGACGGAAAGAAGAGCCGTCCGCAGCCTGTTCCCGACAGCTTTCAAATCGTCATCGTCGGGCGCTAAGCGGTTCTTGTGGGCGCCAGCCCAGAGGCGGACGTGTTATCCTTCGACGCTTGGAGCTCATGGAAATGCGAATGTTCAAATCACAAATCTGCCTGCTGACCCTTGCCGCGGCCGGCGCCTTGGCCCAGGCGCAAACCGATCTTGTCGATTTCGGGATGATGACATGGCCTGAGGTGAAAGCCGCGCTCGCCGCCGGAAAAACGACGGCCCTGGTTTACAACGGAGGCACCGAGCAGCGCGGTCCGCAATGCGTCAACGGCGGCCACACGTTGATGGCGCAGGCGACGGTGCTCGAGATTGCGCGTAAGTTGGGCAATGCCATTGCCGCGCCGGTGCTCCCGTTTTCTCCCAACAACGCCAGCCCCAATCTTCCGGGGACGATCGGTCTGACTCCGGAACTGTTCGCAGCCATCAACGAGCGTGTCGCCGAGCAACTGATCATTACCGGATTTAAAAACGTGGTGCTGATGGGGGATCATGGCGGCGGCCAGCAGCAACTCGGCGAAGTGGCGAAAAAGCTCAGCGAAAAGTACGCGGATAAAGGCATTAAGGTAGTGTGGGCCGATGAAGTTTACGCCAAGGCCAACGAGGATTTCGATAAATGGCTGGAAGCGAACGGATACCCCTACAGTACGCACGCTGGAATTCCGGATACCTCCGAGATGCTCTATCTGGGCGGCGATAAAGGCTGGGTGCGGAAGGATCTGATCCCGACCGCGGTCGGCGATCCCGCGCGGCGCGGAACGGGCGATGGCGGCGGCCGTGGACGCGGCGGCCGGGGCCGAGGCCCGGCGGATCCCAATGCTCCGCCGCGGGTCAACAATGGAATCCAGGGCGACGCTCGCCGCTCCACCGCCGAACTCGGACGGAAACTGTTCGATATGAAGGTCGATTACGCGGTGCGGCAGATCCACCAGTTGCTGGGCAACGCCAACTAATGAGCGGGAGTTACGCGCAACTTGCTCCCTCCAGCCACGGATAGCGCCAGATCACGCTTTCATCGACATCGACGCCGAGCCCCGGAGCGCGCGGCACGACCAGCTCGCCGCGTTCGATCGCGAGCGGCTGCTTGAGAATCTCCGAGGCGAGCGGAAACGGATAAGCGAAGCTCCGGGTATCGGTTGAATAGCACGGATACTCAAGCCAACGGACCACGGGTTCGGGCCAGCACACGCCCAATTGCGCGGCGGCGGCGAGTTCCAGCCCGGTGCCCCAACTGTGGAACGCGAAACGCATGCCGGCCCGGGCGATATCGGGAAATAGACGGCGCGCGGTCGCGTAGCCGCCTTGCGAAACCAGATCCATCTGCACGTAATCGACGGCGCCGCGCTCGATCAGATCCAGAAAACGCAGCTCGTTCGGTTCGTGCTCTCCGCTGGCGAGCGGCGCGAGATTACGCTGCTTCAGGCGGATGTAGGCGTC
Source organism: Terriglobia bacterium (assembly GCA_021325175.1). Lineage (GTDB taxonomy): Bacteria > Acidobacteriota > Terriglobia > Bryobacterales > Bryobacteraceae > Palsa-187. Next base: position 46,271 of record JAJPHS010000058.1, on the reverse strand, counting down.
GTGATCGTCGGGCGGCAGCGGCTCTTCCAGCCAGCGGATGCGCGATTCGGCCATTTCGGCGGCGATGCGCTCCACCGTCGCGGCCGAATAGCTGCGATCGCCCATGCGCCACCACGCGTGAGCATCCACCATGATTTCGAAATCGGGGCCGGAGCGATCGCGCACCGCGCGCACGGCCGCAACATCGGCTTGCGCTCCGCGGCCGGCGCGCATTTTGTAGGCGCGAAATCCCATTTCACGCGCCGCCGCCGCTTCCGCCGCGCAGTCCTCCGCCGGACAGTAGAGCCCCGCGCTGGCATAGAGCCGGATGCGATCGCGGACCCGGCCTCCGATCAGCTCGCTTACGGGAGCGCCGCGAATCTTGCCCGCCAGATCGTACAGCGCGATTTCCACCGAGCCGAAGATGCGGCTTGTTTCCGCTTCCGATCCGGCCCCCTGTTGAAAAGCCGCGCGCAGGGCGTCGGGGTCTTCGGGCGAACGGCCGAGCAGAAAAGGAGCGATCAGACGATCGATCGTCTGCTTGACGGAAAGCGCGGGCGGGCCAGGCGCGTAGCCGAAAATTCCTTCGTCGCTCGCGATCCGGATCAGCATCGCGTCGCGCTTGAAGATTGTTTTTTGCTCCCCATCGCGCAAGAGCCGGATGGGCTGGGGCAGGGGATAGGAGAGGAGATATGCTTCGACAGAACTGATCTTCATCGCCAGACGGGAGCCGCTACAATTCTACCGCGCGATTGGCGGTGAAGAAGAGCGCCGGGAGCTGGCTTTTCCGAAAAAAGCGAGCCGCCCGGCGTAAGCAGCATCCATAAGCCGGCCGGAGCCGGCCGGAATCGGTCAGCCGAGGAGCCCGCCGTGTCCCAAGCACGCAACTTCCCAGCCGGAGACCCGATAGCGGGCCAGCAGGGGTGGAAGCACCAGATCGAGGACGTTCGGTCTGGCGGAGCGGAAGCATCCCGGCGAGGAGAGAATCGGGAAGTCGTCCTTATAGCCGAGCAGGAACAGATTGCCTGGCTCGACCGGGGCGAGAAAGCGTTCGATGTGGCAGCCGATGTGGGTCATGGCGCGTCCGATCACGTCGTCCGGGCCGGCCGGTGAGGTGGTGGAGGCAACCAGAATCACGGTCGGCTTGGCGCGAACCAGGTGTTCCAGGCTATGCGCCACGGCGGCCTCTTCTTCAACGCAGGCCATCGCGAAAGCCGGCGTGGTCTGAAAATGCTCCAGCCGTTGACGCATGATGCTTTCAAAAAGCTGGCGGGCGCGATCGCCGTGAAGCGGATCGGTATAAAGGACCGCGACCGAAGGATTCCGCACCGGCCGCGCCTGAAGAATCGGGCCGCGCTCCCGCAGCATGCTGACCACGGTCTCAAGCTGCGGCCGCGGGACCGCGAAGGGCGCGCTTTTGACCGTCGCGATTCGCTGGCCGGCCTTCGCCATGCTGAAGTTTACGCCGGTGGCGATCACGATGCTGGCGGTACAGTTGATTTGGCGGAGCAGCTCGTCATCCACCAACAGGCAGCAATCCTCGGTAGCAAAGAGATTCGCGCGGCCCCCGGCGGCAAGCCGGATCTCCAGACACCCGCATCCGATTTCGCGGGCGGCCTGGCAGACGGCGTCGTCCTCGCCTACCTCGCCGTCTTCAAGCTCGGTAACCCATACCTCGTTTAAACCCTCGGTTTCGAGCAGCCGGATGTCCTCCTCGCTCAGCATGTGGCCCTTGGCCAGGAGCTTGCGGCCGCCGGCACGAAAGATGGTGGAGCACAAAATCCTCCCTGTGGATGCCTTCACATTCACGGTTTGTGCTTTCATCAGCCCTCCGCTTCATGGACGGCTTTCGCGCGATCTCCGCTTTCCGCCCACTTAAAAAGTATTTTGCGTATTAGTGGAAGAATACCAGGAATTTTCTCACAAATCGAGAATTTTCTTCGGAAAAAGCGCGAAACACCACTACTTTCGCCGGATCGGTACTAAAGTCGTCTCGATGTGCGCCAATTGCGGCGCGGGTGAAACGAGGGATGCGGGTTTAAGCTGCTTGAGCATCGCGATTTCATCGCAGGCCTGAAATTTCGGACAGCGCAGGCAGTCCTTCCAGGCCTTGAGCGGCAGTTCTCCACGATCGACTTCGGAAAATCCCAGTTTGGAAAAAAACCCGTCGACGTAGGTAAACGCAAAGATCGCCGCAAGATCATACTGGCGCGCCTCTGTTTCCAGGGCTTCGACGAGCATGCGCCCGATGCCGCGCGTTTTGGCCTCCGGCGCCACCGCCAGGCTGCGAATCTCGCCCGATTGCGGAGTATAAAAATGAAGCGCTCCGCAGCCGACGATGGCGCCGCTTTGGCAGGCAACCATGAAATCCCGAATATTTTCGGCCATCTCAAACTCGGTGCGCGGTAGCATGATGCCATTTCGGGCGTAGCCGTTGATCAATTCGGTAAGGGGCCGAATATCGGAGAGCGTTGCCTTGCGAATCTCTGCCATTCAGCTTATATATGTGCCAATTTCGGCGCGATCCGTGAGTTTTTGAATAATTCCGGGACAAGATCCCGGCGCGATCACGATTTCGGGAACGCCATTTCCCAATGCGGAAAGCGCGGCTTCCAATTTGGCTCGCATTCCGCCGGTCGCCGCGCCGGAACAGATCAACTGTCGCGCCTGCGCGGCGGAAAGCGCCGGAACAATCCGGCCGGAGCCGTCGCGCACGCCTTCCACGTCTGTGAGAAAAAAAAGTTTATCGGCCCGGAGCGAAGAGGCGCAGGCGGCAGCCATCTGATCCCCGTTGATGTTATAAATCGCGCCGCGAGCATCGCCGGCCACGCAGGCGATCACCGGCAGATAGCCTTCGCGCAACAAAATTTCCAACAGCCGCGAATCGGAATGAACCGGCCGGCCGACATGCCCCAGTTCGGCATCGGCCGGCGCGGCGTCCAGCAGGCCGGCGTCGATTCCGGTCAGACCTACCGGCATCGCTCCCGCGGCGCGCAGGGCGGAAACGAGCGTCGAATTCACGCTTCCAGCGAAAATTTTGAGAACGCCGTCCAGAATTTCGGGCGTCGTCACGCGCTGTCCGTTGATGAACCTGCTTTCGATCCCGCGCGCTTCGAGGTATCGCGTCATCTGCTTGCCGCCGCCGTGGACCACCACCACATCGGCGTGGTTGCGCAGCGCCGCGATCTCGCAACCCAGACGCAGACGCGCTTCGCCGGAATCCAGCAGCGTTCCGCCGAGCTTGACCAGAATTTTCAAAGCAGCCCCGCCGTTTCCTCGAATCCGAGCGCGATGTTCATGTTTTGCACCGCCTGGCCCGCCGCGCCCTTGCCCAGATTGTCGATGGCGGCGACGACAATCGCGCGCCCGCCGCGCGCATCGAAGTGGATCCCGAGATCGCAGAAGTTGGTCCGGGCAACCGCGCGCAGATCGGGCGTCTGCCCGCGTGGATAAAGGCGGACGAAGGGTTCGCTTGCGTAGGCCCGCCGATAAATCTCCAGGATCTCTTCCGCCGACCCGGCGTTGCGCGCGCGAAAATAAATCGTTTCGAGAATGCCGCGGTCAAGCGGAAGAAGCTGCGCGGTGAAGCTCAACTCGGCTTCCTCCAGGCCGGAGGTGCGAAGAATTTCCGGCACGTGGCGATGGTCGAAGAGCGCGTAAGCCGAAAAATTTTCGGTGACTTCGCAGAAGCTGGTTTTAAGCGACGGCTTCCGCCCCGCGCCGCTGACGCCGCTTTTTGCATCGCACACGATTCCCCATTCGCGATGGATCACGCCGGCGCTTACCAGCGGCCGCAATGCGAGATTCGCCGCCGTGGGATAACATCCGGGATTGGCGATCAGCCGCGCCTTGGCCACCAGAGCGCGGCAAAATTCCGGCAGACCATAGGCGGCTTCGGCGAAAAGGTCGGGCGCGCCGTGGGGTTCTTTGTACCAGCGCTCGAAATTTTCGGCAGTGCCGAGGCGAAACGCGCCGCTCAAATCGATCACGGTCGCGCCGGTTTCAAGCAGCGCGGGCGCGATGTTCATCGAAACATCGGCCGGCGTCGCCAGAAACACGGCGGCGAGCCCGGCGGATTTGACCGATTCGGCGGTGCACGGCATTCGCTTCAGCTCGCGGCCGTTCAGCGGATGTGGACGTTCCCCGGATTCGCGGAACTCGAGCAGCACGGGCTCCACGGCGGGATGCCGCGACAGGATGCGGACCAGTTCGGCTCCGCTGTAGCCGGTGAATCCGGCGATCCCGGCCAAAGTTCGTGATGAGTAATTATTCACTACTATGAATAATTATACTACGAGCGCTGTTCGCTCACGGACCGCTCCGCCAGCTCGCCCACGATCGGCAGTTTGTATTTTTCGCCGTGACTGGCCTTGATGATCATGAAAATCCAGGCGGCGAAAACCAGGAGTTGCAACAGGTGGGTAAACAGGCGGTGCATGGGGAAGCCGCCGCGCCAATCGGAAAAATAGAGCGCGGGCGAGACCACCCACTCCACCATCAGCCAGGCGACGAACAGATACAAACCTTGAAAGGCGTGGAATCGCGTGTCGGGGTCGCGGCGAAAACGCTCGCTCGCCAAAACCACGATTGCGGCGATCCAGCCGACCATCGGGATGTAGCACAGCAGCGCGGCGTTGCGATCGCTGATGCCCGCCGTCAGATCGGGGCGGGGGACGTTTCCTGGCGGCGCGCCGGTCGGCTGGCGTGTTCCGCATTTTCCGCAGAAGATGTCTGCATCTCCGACGCGGTTTCCACATTGGGGACAAAACGGCATTCCTCTTAATTGTTACGATACGCCAGCGCATCCGGTTCCCGCCAGCGAGAGCAGCTTACTGGCCATCTGTGGGGACCAGCGGCGGAACCGGCGTGTCCGGACGCAGCGGGGGACGGCGCTTGTGCCATTCCGTCGCTTGCTCGTAGGCGCGGGCGAGCGCCAGCACGCGCCCTTCGGAAAATCGCGGTCCGGCGATCATCAGGCCGACGGGCAGGCCCGCCGGAGTGAATCCGCACGGAATCGAGATCGCGGGAATGCCGTAGACGTCGAAGGGCGTGGTGTTTTCAAGCGAGGGATTGCGCGGCGAATCGCTTTCATCGCTTTGAATCGCATCATTCACCGTCGCCGGCGTGTGGCGGCGCGTGGGCAGCGCGACCAGGTCGAAGTTGGTGAAGGCATCATCGATGGTGCGGCGAATCAGTTCCAGGCGCTGGCGCGAGCGGACGTAATCGCTGGCTTTGGCCTTTGCCGCCGCTTCCAGAGAATGGCGCTCCGGAATCTGATAACGATTCGGCTCGCGGGTGAAATACTCTTCGTGATAAGCGTAGCTTTCCGCGACCAGCGAAACATTGCTGGTGGGCGGAAGCGCGACCTCTCCGGCGCCGCGGGCCATTTTCGTGAGCACGCCGATGGCGTCCTCCACCAGCCGCGCGACATCGGGATCGAGCAGATCGAAAAAAGGCGCGCGTGGAATACCGACGCGCAGTTGCGATACCGGCTGCTTCATCGCCGCTACGTAGTCTTCCTTGGGATGGTCGGTGCTGGCGATGTCGAGGCGATCGTAGCCGGCGATGGCGTTGAGCAGAATGGCGGCGTCTTCCACGGTCCGCGCAATGGGGCCGCAATGATCGAGGGAGACGATCAGCGGGACGATGCCGCGGATCGGAGTCAGACCATAAGTCGGCTTCAGGCCGACCACCGAGCAGTACGAAGCCGGCGTGCGGATGGAGCCGCCGGTATCGGTACCGAGCGCGCCGAAGCACAGATTCGCGGCGACGGCGGCGGCCGATCCCCCGGACGATCCGCCAGGAGTGTGGTCGAGCGCCCAAGGATTACGCACCGGGCCGAAGTAGCTCGTCGCCGACGTTCCGCCAAAGGCGAATTCGTGGAGATTGGTTTTGCCGATCAGGATCGCTCCGGCGGCCTTCAGGCGGCGCACGACTTCGGCGTCCTCGGCCGGCACGCGATCATCGAAGACGGCGCTGGCGGCGGTGGTGCGGATGCCGGCGGTATCGATGTTGTCCTTGAGCGCGATCGGAATGCCGTGAAGCGGTCCGCGAAATTTGCCGGCGCGCTGCTCCGCCTCGAGCTCGCGCGCCTGCCCCAGCGCAAAATCGCGGGTCACGGTGATGAAGGCGTTCACCTTAGGGTTGTAGATTTGGATACGCGCGAGGCAGGCTTCGACGAGCTGCGGGGGAGTGAGATTACCCGAGCGGATCCGGGCGGAGGCTTCGGCGATGCTCAGGCCGCTTACATCATCCTTCGATTCGCCGCGAGCCGCCAGCGCTCCAAGTAGCGACAGGGTGAATCCGCGCCGTGAAATTTCGGTCATGTCATCAGCTTAGCCGGAGAAAGGCGCGAGCGGCGGAGAGTGCTTGATGGCCGGGCTTTGGGCCCTATGCCGGTACGTGCGCCGTGAGGGCAAGCTCGGCTTGCTCCAGCAATGCTTCAAGCGAAGCCGGACGCTGCGCGTCGAAAATCGCGCTGCCGATGGCGATGCGATGGGCTTCGGCGGCGGCGTGAATCCGTACCCAGGCCTGTTCGAGGCATTCGGCGCCGGTTTCAAACACCGCGATGGCGAAGCGCTGCTCGCCGATGCGGGCCACCATATCGATCGATCCGGCGATGGCGCGCAGACGGTCCGCCGTTTCGACCAGCGCCAGATCGCGGCGCTGATCGCCAAAGGCCAGAGACAGCTCACCCAGGTTTTTCGGCTCGGCGATCATGATCATCAGGCGGCGCCCGAGACGGTCCGCCAGCCGGCGATCGCGATCGGCGGCGGTGAAGAATCCGCCGCGATTGGGAAGGCCGGTGAGCGAATCAAGGACCGAGCCGGCGCGCGCGGCGGTGATCAGGCGATGACGCTCGATCGCCGCGCGCATCGCGTGAGCCAGGGGAGCGCAATCGATTTCCCCCCTGACCAGGAAGTCCTCGGCTCCTTCGCGAATCATTTTCAGCGCCAGGCTCCGTTCGCCCGGCGCGATCAGCAGCACGATGGGAATGTGAGCGGCGATGGAGTAAATTCGCCGAAACGTTTCGATGCCCTTTGAGTCGGCGAGATCGCAATTGAGAAGAATCGCGTCGAAGGGATCGTTGGCAAGAATCGCGCAAGCTTCGGCGAGCGTGGCGGCGCCGACCGTCTCGACATGCATCCAGGTATCCCAGAACCGGCCGTCCGCGATCTCGTTGAGGACATTCCGGAGGAACAGCGCGTCTTCCGCGATGGTTTCGATGAGCAGTACGCGAAGATTCATGGACATTTAGTTTAGTGCTCGCTCGCAAGGGAAGTTCTCAACCTGGAGGGCAAGATTCATCCCATGCGGAGCTTCAGCTCCGCATGGACAGCAGAACTGAAGCCCTGCCCGGATTAACTTAATTCTCCAGGTGGTATTCCTTCAACTTCCGGTACAGCGTGGTGCGGCCGATGCCGAGCAGGTGCGCGGCGATGGCGCGATCGCCTTTTGTATATTCGAGAGCGTTCAAGATCGCGCGCCGTTCGAGCTCGACCAGCGGAATGACGCCGCTCGGGCCGGCGGCCGGCTCGGTCATGGGCGGAGTTCCGGCCGCAAGTATCGGCGCCGGCGCGGCCTGGGGCGGTGCGGCCGCCGCCACCGTCAAGTACTGCGATTTTTTCTGCAAAATGAAATTTTGCAGGTTCGACGGCAAATCCGCCACATGTAATAAAGGTCCGGAGTTGATCGCAACCATGTGCTGGATGCAATTTTCGAGCTCGCGAACATTGCCCGGCCAGTCGTAGTTGAGCAGCGCCTCCATCGCTTCGGCGGTGATCGAATAATTCCCGCCGACGCGCGCCAGAAAGTGATTGATCAGAGCGGGAATATCCTCGCGGCGCTCACGCAGCGGGGCCAAGCGGATATTAATCACGTTCAGGCGGAAATAAAGATCGCGCCGGAACGTCCCCTTTTCCACTTCCTTCGCCAGATCGCGGTTCGTCGCTGCGATGATCCGAAAATCCGAGCGGCGGGTGGTCACCGATCCGACCGGGCGAAACTCTTTTTCCTGCAACACGCGCAGCAGTTTCGCCTGGAGATCGAGCGGAAGCTCGCCGATTTCATCAAACAGCGCGGTGCCGCCGTTTGCGCTTTCAATCAGGCCGATTTTGGCGGACGCCGCGCCGGTGAACGCGCCCTTAACATGGCCGAACAGCTCGCTTTCCATCAGCGGGCCGACCATCGAGGAACAATCGATGGTCACGAACGGCCCCTGCGCGCTTATATTATGGATAGCGCGGGCGACCACCTCTTTGCCGGTTCCGGTTTCGCCCAAAAGCAGCGCCGGCCATCGGCATTTGCCCAGCTTTTGAATCAGATGCAGCACCTGACGGGTGCGGGGCGACTGCCCCACCAGGATGTGTCGGGTTTCGTCCATCGTAGGAAGTCCCAAATTGGCTTCGTAATGTAGTGTGTTGAGCAAAGATAAACTCTACGCTCGATTTGAAACTTCTTCAACACCCGCCCAATGAGACATGAGGATAAGTTTGTTGAGGGCGGGTGATCCCCGCCAATAGGGGTAGCGTTAGGGATCGGGAACGATGATCGCCTGACCGGCGGCGCTCCGGACCTTTTCGGCCAACTGTTTAGCTTGATCGAGGGGAAGCGAGCGCCCGATGAGTACTCTCCAAACCGTCCCCAAGGATTCGACGCGCAATTCCGGAAATTGCTCGCGCAGGGATTCGGCGAAGGAAGCGGCGCGGTCCGCGGTGGAAAAGGCGCCGGCTTGAACGGTATAAAGTCCGGCTGCCGGGGCGGGGACGGGAGCCGGTTGCGGGACCGCTTGCGCGAACGCCCGCGGCGGCGCGATCACTTTTAGTTTGACGCGGGCGGTTCCGGGTCCGACCATGTCGATTTCGCGCGCGGCGGCGAGCGAGAGATCGATGATGCGATGGCGAACGAACGGGCCTCGATCGTTCACCCGCACGTCGACTTTTTTCCCGTTGTCGAGATCGGTCACCTCCACCCAGGTGTTGAACGGGAAGCTGCGATGCGCAGCGGTGAACTGTTCCATGTCGTAAATTTCGCCGGAGGCGGCAAGACGCCCATGATAGGGAACGCCGTACCAGCTCGCGATTCCTTTTTGCGTCGTGCCGATTTTCACGGCGGCGGGAATTCGCGGCGAAGCGCGATGCGCGCACCCGGCGAGCGCGAGGGCGGCCGCGCCGATCAGCATCGTACCCGCATGAATACGGCCTCGGAACACTGAAACAATTCTATCCGATTACGTTTGATTCGTCCCGGCGCTTTCCGCCGGCGGCCGAGGAGAGCAAGCGCGCCGGCCGATGCTGCATTTTTTTCTTGACTTTCGAATGAAACCACCTTATAAAGGGGACACAACCGCGCTCTTTCAAGAGACGCGAAATTTGATGTAAAGGGAGAATCAATCGATGAAGAACGCAACGAAGAAGAAAGCGCCTGCCAAGAAGAAAGCTGCTCCGAAGAAAAAGAAGTAGCCTGGCAGGCTCGACAAGTTCGAGTTCAAACCAATCCGGCCCCGAGAAATCGGGGCCGTTTTTATTTTGCGCGCGATGTTTTCAGGACGCCGACCGGAAGAGCTTCGCCACCGCCGCCCGCAACTCTTCATACTGCATCGCGCCGGGATGATACATCCGCACGATGCCTGCGCGATCCACCAGGACCAGCGTCGGCGTGGTGCTGGCGCCGTAGCGGCGGAAATTTTCCTCGTTCACCGGCGCGGGCGAGGTGATGATCGCCGAATAGCGCTCCTGGCGGATTTTTTCGATGTAGCGAAGCTCTACGTCCGGCGGCGCGTCTTCTCCCGATCCGATGTAGCCGTAGCGCTGGGTGGGCGCAACCAGCGTCAGCCCCTTCGGCCCGAATTCCTGGAGAATGCGAGCCAGCACCGGCGCCTCGGCTTTACAATCCATGCACCAGTGCGCCCAGAAAAAGATCAGCACCGGTTTGCCCTTCGGCAGCGAGACGGCTTGCAGGGCCGGAGCGGGCTTGCCTTCCATGGTCAACAGGTTCAGATTTTTTTGGATGCGCGCCCGAATCGAGGTCGAATAAAACGTCTTGAGCTGATCCTGAAGGTAAGCGACCGCTTCGCTGCGCTGGTTGCGCGCGGCGAGGATGTTCGCTTCCACCTCGATCGCCGCTCCGAGCGCGATCGGCAGCGAGGAGTCGTCGTCGAGCTTGCGGTTCCTCAGCGCGGCCGTCGAGAGTTGATACGTTTCGGCCGCGAACTTTCCGGCGGCATCGTAGTTTTTCAATTGAAGCTCGGCGCGGCCCATCCAACTCAAAGCTTCCAGCCACTCCGGGGTCACGCCGGCCGAAGAGCGGTAGGCGTCGAGCAGGCGCGACGCCTCGGCGAAATTGTTCCGGGCGATTGCGGCGCGCACGTCCGAAACGATATTGGCCGAAGCGAGACCGGCCGCAAGAACAAGCAGCGAAACAAATTTCACGCGCCTTCTCCTCTACATCGAGGATAACAAGTAGCCCCCATCGGCCACGATGGTTTGGCCGGTGACATAGGATGACGCGCTGCTGGCCAGCATCAGCGCCACCTCGGCGATCTCCCGCGGCTGGCCGAGGTGCTTGATGGGCTGCGCGCCGAGCTGCTTTTCGCGGCGCTCATCGTCTTTCCAGTAATACTCGCTCAAGACTGTCTGGATCAGGCCCGGCGCGATGGCGTTCACCCGTACGCCATAGGGCCCCAGCTCGACCGCATACGATTTGGTCATCATGATCAGCGCGGCTTTGGTCATGCTGTACAGCAGGCTGTGAAACTGCGGGCGCAATCCGGCGATGGAGGCGATGTTGACGATGGCGCCATCGCGCCTCTGGCACATTCCCGGCGCCACCAGCTGGATCAGGCGGAACGTGCTTTTCAAATTGATATCGATCATCTTGTCGAACTGGCCTTCATCGATCTCCAGGCACGGGCCCTGCTGGATGTTGGTGGCGGCATTGTTCACCAGAATGTCGATGCGGCCGAAGCGCGCGGTGGTCTCGCTCACCAGCCTTTCCAGATCGCTCGCGCGGCCCACGTGACAGGCGAGCGGCGTAATCGACGGCCCGATTTCGGCCGCCGCCCGATCCAGCGTTTCCTGCTTGCGCCCGGCGATGACCACTTTGGCGCCTTCGCGGGCGAACGTTTCGGCGATGGCCCGGCCGATGCCGCGGCTCGCTCCGGTGATGATCGCGACTTTATTCTGAAGCACCATGCCGAGACAGGATAGCAGAGCCGCCGACGCCTCGCCGCGCCGCGCGCGGGATCAATTGCGGAGCGGACGCATACGCTAAAATAACCTCATACTCGTGGACCAGATCGGCCGTTATCAGATTCTCGGCGAGTTGGGCCGCGGGGCCATGGGAATTGTCTACAAGGCCCAGGACCCGGCGATCGGCCGGACGATCGCGGTCAAAAGCATCCGCCTGACCGACCTCAGCGATGAAAAGGAGCGCGAACGCCTGCGCGAGCGCCTGTTCCGCGAAGCACAAACGGCCGGCATTCTTTCGCATCCCGGAATCGTGACGATCTACGACATCGCCGAGGAAAACGGCATGGCGTATATCTTCATGGAGTTCGTCAACGGCCCGCCGCTTGAAAAGATGCTCCAGCAGTCGCAGATGCCGGATAAGGAAACGCTGCTCAGCATCTTCCGCCAGACGGCCGCGGCGCTCGATTACGCGCACAAAAAAGGCATCGTCCATCGCGATATCAAACCGGCCAACATCATGATCCACGAAGACGGCACGGCGAAGGTCACCGATTTCGGCGTGGCCAAGATCATTTCGCAACAGATGACCGTCGCCGGAACGATGATGGGCACGCCCAGCTACATGTCGCCGGAACAGGTGCAGGGCGGCGCGGTCACCGGACGCGCGGACCAGTTTTCGCTGGCCGTGCTGGTTTATGAAATTCTGACCGGGGAAAAACCGTTTCAGGCGGAGTATCTGCCGACGCTGCTCTATAAAATTGTTCGCGAGGATCCGATCCCGCCGCAGCGATTGAACGGGACGCTGCCGGCGGAGGTGGAGGCGGTCCTCAAACAGGCGCTGGCGAAAGATCCGGCGGCGCGTTATGAAACCTGCGCGGATTTCGTCGCGGCCCTGGCGGCGGCGCTGAATACGAATCACGGTTGGATCCCGATGCCGCGCGGCGCCAGTCTGGAAATGCCGACGCGCGCCAGCTCCTCGGATGCATTCGCGGAGACGATCGATGATCAGGCGGCCGCGGAGCCGACAACGGAGCCTGCCGCGCCGGCGCCGCGAGTTCCGGCCGCCGCGCCGGCGATCGCCATCGAGCCAGTGGTCCCGCGCTCCCGGCAAATTGAGCAGGAGCCCTCTCATACGGCTCGCAACGTGATGCTCGCGATATTGGCGGTCGCCGCGGTTGCCGGCGGATCGTTTTTCGCGATCGAAAAATTGACCGCGCCGAAGCCGCAAGTCGCGGCGCAGCAGCCTGCCGCTACGCCTGAAGCCGCGCCGAATCCCGCGCCGGCGCTTCCGCCGCCAGCCGCGCCCACTCCCGTGCCTCAATCGCCGGACAACACGCTGGCTCCCAAGCAGGAAACGCCGCCCCGGCCACGGCCTGCGCAAGCAGCGCCGGCGCCGGCGGAAACGCTTTTCCAGCTCACGACCTCGCCGGCCGATTCGGAAGCGGTTTTCGATGGCGACCAAAAATGCATGACGCCGTGCACCATACCGCTGGAGGAAGGCCGGCATACCTTCGTCGTGCGCCACGCCGGATTTCGCGACGAGCACCGGATTATCGAGATCCCGCGCGACACCGGCCTGATCGTCGATCTCCAAAGGGCGACAGGAACCCTCAGCCTGATTTCGCAGCCCTCGGGTTTGACCGTTCTGGTCGATGGAAAGCTGCAATCGCAGAAAACTCCGGTGAACCTGACGCTGCCCGTTGGGCCGCATCAGATTCGCGTAACCGATGGGACGCACAATTCCGATTTTTCCGTGGAGGTCCGCGACGGAGTGCTTTTGGCGCGGACCGTGGAGCTAACCCCGTAATGTCACATACCCGGCGAAATTTCTTCCTGCTTGCCGGCGGCGCGATCGCGGCGGCGCAGGACCCAAAGAATATGGTGGTGCGCGCGGCGCGGCCCGAGGATCTGGAAATGCCGCTTTCCGGATTCGCCGATTACATCACGCCCGCCGATCATTTTTTCGTGCGAACGCACGTTTATCTTCCCACCGTGAACATCAGCGAGTGGCGATTGAAGGTCGAAGGGTCGGTCCAGACGCCGCTCACCCTCGCCATGGACGATCTGCGGAAAATGCCGGCCATCGAACTGATCGCGGTGACCGAATGCGCGGGCAACGGCCGCGGCTTCTTCAATCCGCACGTTCCGGGATTGCAGTGGGGCTATGGCGGCGTGGCCAACGCGCGATGGCGTGGCGTGCGGCTTGCCGAGGTTTTGAAACGCGCCGGCGTCCGCGAATCCGCGGTGGAAGTATTGTTTGACGGCGCCGATGATCCGATCGGGACCATGCAGGATTTCCGGCGGTCGATCCCGCTCAAGAAGGCGCTGCACCCGGATACGATCCTCGCCTATGAGATGAACGGCGAGGCCGTGCCGTTAAAGCACGGCTTCCCGCTCCGGGTGGTCGTGCCCGGATGGGCCAGCGATTCGTGGGTGAAGTGGTGCACGTCCCTGAACGTGCTGGATAAGCCGTGGGACGGGTTTTGGATGAAGGATGCCTATCGCAAGCCGGATCATGCGGTGGCGCCGGGGACGTCGCTTACCCCGGATCAGATGGTCCCGGTGACCAGCCTGCGCGTAAAGACGGTGATCGCATCGCCCACCGCGAATTGGGCCAAGCCGGGTGAGCCGTTGCGAATCGCCGGCGTTTCCTGGAGCGGCGATGCGGGACCGGTGACCTCGGTTGAGGTTTCAACCGATGCGGGCCGCGCGTGGAAACCGGCGAGGCTGTATCCCGGCCAGAAGACGCAATACGGATGGCGGCAGTGGGAATTTTCCTGGACGCCGGAGCGTGAGGCGTATTACACGATCATGGCGCGGGCTCGCGACGCCGCCGGAAACACGCAGCCGTTCGCGCAGGAGTGGAATCCGTCCGGCTATGGATGGAATGTCGTGCCGTCCATCGGCATCAGCGTGCAGGCGCAAGCGCCGGCGGCGAATCCCCCGGCTCCGCCCGCGCATCCTGAACCGCCGCCGAATCTCCGCGCTTCCTGTTTGCAGTGCCACGGAACGGACGTGATCGAGCAGCAGCATCTCACGCGCGGGCAGTGGAACCGGGAGATTACCAAGATGATGAACTGGGGCGCGCGCGTGAAGCCGGAAGATCGCGAGCCGCTGCTCAATTACTTATCGAGCGCGTTTGGCCCAAAGTAACGCGCTACTGCGTGCGCGTGCGATCGAAGCCGCCTTGCGGGCGATATCCGGGACGGCACTGCACCCGATATTTTTTGGCCGCGTCGCTCAACACTTCCACCGTGATGCGGCGAAAACCCTCGTTCGGATTCGGCTGGGGATAATACGTCACCGTATAGGAGTTGCCGAGATCCTCGCGAATGCTCTCAAACGCCTCCACCTGCTTCTGCCACGTCTTGGCAAAATACGATTTGCCGCCGGTGCGGTTGGTGATGCGCTTGAACACGCTGGAAGAGATCGGATCCTTGTTCACGTCGCTGGTCGAGATGACGTAAATCGGGATGCCTTCGTCTTCGGCTACGGCCTGCACGTCGCTGGGCGCGACCATGCTGGCGTTATCGGGTCCGTTCGAAAATACGATCACCACCTTGCGCCCGGAGACTTTGGCGGCGTCGCGAAGCGTCAGCAGCAGGCAGTTATAAAGCGCCGAATCATCCCCGGCGACCGCTTTGCGCAGCCCGGAAATCGCGTCATTGCGCTCGCGGCTGAGCGGAGCGTCGCGCTTCAGGTTGCGGCTATACGTATACACCGCGACCGAATCGGCGCGATCCAGGCCGCGGATAAAGTCGGCGATGGCATCGGAGGCGTAAACGAAGCCGCGGTACATATAATTGCTCGTATCGAAGAGCACGAAGACGTTCGTGCCGACGAAAGCATCCGCGCGGCCCTCGGCTTTGCCTTCGGGCGAAACCGGGATCGGCTTCATGGTTCCGTCTTCGGCCACTTCCATCGGAGGCTTGCTCCCTTCGGCGAACGTCGCGATTTTTTGCGGGATGCCGTCTTCGAGAATGCGAAAATCTTTCGGCTTGAGACCGTTGATGTAGTGGCCTTTGTTATCGGTGATCTGAAAGCTCAAGACCACCAGGTCGACTTTCACCCGGAAAGTCGGCCGGTCCTGGGCCATCGCCATGGCGGCAATCAAACTAAAAAGAGCAGCTTTGCGAATCACAAAACCCCCGAATCGATCAATTTACCGATGCGTCCGCCAGCATCTGCCTGCGGGTCTTCTGCCGCACTTCATCCCCCACCAGACGAAGCGAGCGCAACAGCGCCGGCCAATCCTCCAGATGGGTCGCGAAAATTCGCTCGACCGTTTCCTCGGTCCACTGCGGAATTAAAACGTTCAGCTCCGCCGGACGAACATGAGTTTCATCCGCCAGCGCGGCGTAATAAAGAATATTCGACTGCCAGCTTTCCGCAAGAATCCGGCTGGAGTAACCCATCAGCGTGGGGAAAGTGCGCAGCTTGAGCAACTCCGGCTCATAGGAATTGGCAAGCGTCGGTTTGGGCGTGCCGAAAGCCCGTGAAATGGCGCGATCAGAAAGTTGATCGGGCGATTGCGCCGCCAGTTTGCGAATATCGGCGGCCAGCGGTGAATCCTGATCCCTGCCGACCATGTCCGCCGCCAGCCAATACATCTCCGCCGGAACGACGTTGTCCAGCGCGCCTTTGACGTCGCCCGCAGCGAGCAGCCTTTCGATCGTTTCCACGCGCGCCGGGGCCGCGTACGGCTCAATCGCCGCGATCACCTCGGACCGGCGCCGCGGATCCAGCGCGCTTTCGGCGAGCAGCGTTTCCGCGTACGCCATGTGAAGGCCGACCCAGTGCAACTGCACCGGCGTGACGTTCCACCAGCGCGGGATCACCGCGCACAGGATCATCTGCGGAACCAGGTCGCCCCAGATCAGGGCTTGCTCCCGCGAAGGAATCAGAAAATTTTGCTCCGCTTCGGCCAGCGCATAGGGCAGCGATGCGAGCGAGCCGATCAGCCGGCCGCCGGCGTTGGCGGGCCAGCCCGTTCCGAACACCTCCGTTGCTTTCCAGGTCTGGTTGGAACCGGCGATGCCGATAAAATCGTGGCTGCGGACAAACAGAGCGTTGGTCCGCAGCACCTGCGCCGCGGGAGGCGCGTAATGAATATAGTTGAAGCCGACCAGCGTGTCGCGCAGAAACGGCGTAAGCCATCCGCGCAGGTCCTTCAGTTTTTGCGGGTCGTTGGCGGCGTGTTCGATGGCGGCGCGTAAGTTCAGCTTGCGCTCCGCCTCGATGTGCCTGTCGGTGTAGTAGCCGAACGACATCGAGTTGCGCTCCACCGCCGTCATGGTGTTTCGCGGCAGATCGATTTCAGAAATGCGCGTGGCGAGCTTGCCCGCCAGCGCGGTGTTCAGCTTCTGGCCGCGGGCGACGCTCTCCAGATTATCCGCCAGATCGAAAAGCGTGTTCAGCGAAATCAGTTTCTGCGCCTCGAAAATGCGGATCATGTCTTCGACGATCTGCTGGTGCGCGTCGGAGTCGTCCTGCGTTGCGCTGCCGGCAAGCAGGTCCATCATGCGATCCTGCGGCGATAATTTTTCCGGCGAGTGGCTGGCGGTAAGCAGCAGCTCGACGCCGCCGCGGCCCGCATCAAAGATATCGCGATCGCCTTGAATCTTCGCGAACGGCGCGAGAATACGCGAGAGCGTCTGATCGGCGTCGGCCTCGGCGATCGAGCCCTGCCGCACGAAAATCTGCCACAAGCTCACCAGCGACTGCATGGCGCCGGCAGCGTCCGCCTTCATCCCCGGATCGTGCATCTGGTTGAGCGCGCGCGCCGTATCGAGAAATTGCAGAATCGTCCGATCGCTGAGCGACGGCGCTTCGGCAAACAGGGAATACTGCGCGTTCATCACCCGAAAATCGCGCGCCAGCCGATCGACCGTCGCCGTCTCAAGCGGCTTGCTCCGGTTGCGCTCCACATCGCTCAGCGCCATGAAGATCTTCAGAGGCTCGTTTTCGACGGTCTTCCGGCACAGGGCGAACAAAGCTTCGAGGACATCGTCGGCCTCCTTCCAATTGGGGGCCGAGCGCGTGAGCTTGGCGTCATACTTGCCCAGCGGATGATTCACGAACAGGCTTTTCCAGACGTCCAGGCCGCCGGGAAGGTGCGGCTTGCCGTCGGGATCGAGCCGAAGCCGGGTGGTGAGCAGCAGCATGTCCGTATTGGACCGGAACACCGGCCGCGCCGGACCGGGACTCGTCACGCGGCCGCGTATCGCCGCGTAGAACCGTTTCAAACGATCGGGCTCGGTCAGGTAGGTCTTCACCGGACCGTTGAGCCGCGCCAGCGCGTCGAAATAACTGGCCAGCCATCCGTCGTCACGCGCCACCAGTTTCTCGAAAAACGCCGCCCCCTTTTCCGGACTCGCGCCCGCCAGCTCCGCCCACGCTTTTTCGCTGCGCGCGCCGCCGGGGACCACGGCCCTGCCGTTGCGGATCTCGAACATCGCTCCGAAAAAGTCGATTACATGCGCGTAGATTTTCAGCCGCGCGGCGGGAATTTCGGCGCGCAGCGTGTCCGCCGTTTCCGGCTCCAGCTTGGAAAGGGCCAGATACAGGCGGCACACCGAGGGATCGGAAATAAAATAGTCGATGAACGGTCCGGAAGCCTTGTCCTTGGCCGGCTGCCAGTAATCCGCGCTGTAAAGAACCGGCACGCGCGTGGGATGATAATCGAGCGTGAAAGGACGGTTGGTCCGCAGCGCCTGTTCGAGCTCGGCCAGCGGGAAACCGGAGTCGATCGTCAGAAACGCGCGCGAGGCGTTCACCGTCTCCAGCACCACCTCCGATCCGCAGCCGCCGCGCATCCGATAGCCGAGCACGCGCAGCAGATCCCCGGTTTGCGTCGAATCGCAGGTTTCGATCTTGATGATTTTGGAATCGCCGCTCAGCCGTTCGAGCTCGCGCGCCTGCGATAAATAGCGAACCACCAGCTTCAAATATTCGGTTTGATCCAGCGCCTCATTCGAGCTGCCGGCCTGATACCCGTTGGTTACGACGTTGCGGGCGAGGGCGCCGAGAAGATCCTGAGGATTGAGGTCGGGAGAAAGCGCGGCCATGCGCGCGAAGGAACGCAGAGGTCCGGGAATTTGGACGTAATTTTCGATCGGCCGCGCGGGCGGATTGTCCAGCGCAAGCCCCGAACCGCCGGCGGCATTATAGGCCGCCAGATGTTTTTCGGCCGCGCTCCGATCGCCCGCGATCAGATCGAGCAGGACCTGGCGCCGCGCGATCGCGGCGCGCTCGGCGCGGGGCGCATTGCCTCGTTCCAGCGCGGCTTCAACTTTGGCATAGGCCGGCCGCGCCGCCGGATCGCGATGCCGGTCCAGGAATTCCGCGTAAGCGCGCAAAGCGTCGATGCTTTGCGAATTCTCCCGCACCGCTCTTTCCAGGCGGGCGCGCGCCTCGGCGGCGTCGCCTTTCACTTCGAGCTGCCAGGCTTCCGACGACGGATCCTGCGCGGCAACCGGTATCGCCGCGGGCCCCAACGTTACGCAAAGCAGCAGACAAGAGAGTCGCATCAGCTGCCTCCTCCACTTGGCTTTATAATGTATCACTGTTTCGGGGTTCGGTTGAGCACACCATGGCCGGGTCCGCGCTTTCACGAAGGACAGACGCTCGCAAGACGAAAACATTTCCCCACTCCTTCGAAACCCGGTCTCTGTATGATGAACACTCTTCGGGGTATAATCTGGTACGGCTGTAACCACAACCGAAGAAAACCAACGGGCGGCCAGCCGATCGGGAGGAATTAATAAAATGAAGAAGACCTTTTTGCAATTTGGACCATGGGTGGCGCTGCTCGCCTTGGGTACGGTTGCCACGCCGCGCTATGCGAACACGGCTCCGCCGCCCGAGCCGCATCCGCATATTCGCGCCGCCATCAATGAGCTGCGGGAAGCGCGCGCCGAGCTACAGCACGCCGCGCATGATTTCTGCGGCCATCGCGCCGACGCGTTACGCGATACACAGGTCGCGCTGAACCAGCTTCAGGAAGCGCTGCGCTGCCCGGCCGCAAATCGATAGTGACGGTCGCGGCGGTAACGTTTCTGATACCCTGGTAGCCAGGTTGTTTTGTATGATCCTTCGGATCAGGCTCCCCAGGGGCCGGCCGGTTGAGCGCCGCCTTGGCAAAAACCGGCATGTCGCGCTCGCTTTAGGAGCGATGTTTACGCCGCTCGCGCTGATGGCTTACGTCCTGGGTTGCTGGCGATTGGCCGCCGACATGGGTTTTGCCAGCCCGTTTGCCATCACCGGACTTTTTTCGCATTGGCAAATCTGGATGATCGCCGGAGTCGCCCTGCAAGCCGCCGGAGCAGCGCTGAACCGCTACGGCCAGGGCTCGCGGTTCCAAATCCCGCGCGTATTGCCGTCCTGCCCGCGGCCGGCGAAGGAACCGGCGCGGCCGCGAAAAGTCGGCACGCCGTAAGACCGCGGCATTTTTTAAACGTGCGGGCGCGGCTGGCCGTGATACCCTGAAAATTTCGTTCCTGTCGGCGTGCACATCATGGAGCAGAATCTCAATCCGGGGCCGGAGTTTGATCGCTTGGTCGAAATCATGCGGCGGCTGCGCGCCCCCGGCGGCTGCCCGTGGGATCGCGAGCAGAATTTCGACACCATCAAGCCTTACCTGCTGGAAGAAGCCTACGAAGTGATGGATGCGATCGACGCGCGCGATTGGCCGGCGCTCGCCGAAGAATTGGGCGATCTGCTGCTTCAGCCGGTTTTCTTCGCGCAAATGGCCGCTGAAGCGGGACATTTCACCATCGCCGACTCACTGCGCGCCATCAACGAGAAGCTGATTCGCCGTCATCCGCACGTCTTCGCGGCCGGCGAGGCGAAAACCGCCGGCGACGTCAAGCGCCGCTGGGATGAGATCAAGGCGGAAGAAAAGCCGCGCAAAACCGGACTGCTCGAAGGAATCCCGCGCGCGCTGCCGGCGCTGGTGGAAGCCGGGCAGATCTCTTCGCGCGCCGCGGGCGCGGGGTTCGATTGGGAAAACGTCGAGCAGGTTTTCGGCAAGCTCCAGGAGGAAGTGGAAGAGCTGCGCAACTCCGCCACCGCCGAGTCGATCGAAGGCGAGATCGGCGATCTGCTGTTCGTCCTCGTCAACATCGCGCGGTTTTTTAAAGTGGACCCCGAGCAGGCGCTGCGCAAAACCAACGCGAAATTCCGCCGCCGCTTCGCGCACGTCGAGCGCGGCTTGGGGGCGCGCGGCAAAACCCCGCGCGATGCGACCCTCGGCGAAATGGAAGAGCTCTGGCAGGATTCGAAACGACATGATTGAAATTCGCGCGCTGCGAACGCACAGCGAGTTTGTGGAAGCCGTCCGCTTGCAGCAACTCATCTGGGGATTCGACGAAGTGGAGCTGATGCCGGTCCGCCTGTTCGTCACCGCCACGAAGGTCGGCGGCCAGGCGTTTGGCGCCTTCGATCGCGGCTGCATGATCGGGTTTTGCCTGGCGATTCCGGGCATCAAGCCCGGCGGCAAATGCTATCTGCACAGCCACATGCTGGGCGTGAAATCGGAGTACCGGAATTCGGGCGTGGGGCGAATGTTGAAGCTGGAACAGCGCCGGGAAGCCTTGTCGCGCGGCCTCGATCTGATGGAATGGACTTTCGATCCGCTGGAGATCAAGAACGCGTATTTCAATATGGAGCGGCTCGGAACCATCGTGCGCCGTTATGTTTTGAACCAATACGGCACCACCAGCAGCAAATTGCACGCCGGCCTGCCCACCGACCGCTGCGTTCCGGAATGGTGGATGGCCACGCCGCGAACCGAGGCCATCATCAACGGGGCGCCGCGCGAGCGCGAGCCGGAGCTGGCGCGCATCTCCATTCCCAACGAGATTTACGCAATCAAGCAGAACGATCCCGCGCGCGCCCGCGAAATTCAGGCGCGCGTAAGCGATCAGTTCCAGGAATATTTCGCCAAAGGCCTGACCGTCACCGGATTCGAGCGCGGGGCGGAAGCGGGCAGCTACATTTTTTCCAAATGGGATTCCAAATAGAGCGCATTACTCTGCGGCAGATCCGCATGCCGCTGGTGCATTTCTTCGAGACCAGCTTCGGCCGCACCTATGAGCGCCACATGGTGCTGATCGAAGCGTGCAGCGAAGGTTTATCGGGCTGGGGCGAGATCACCGCGGGCGAAAACCCGTTTTACAACGAGGAGTGGACCGAATCGGCCTGGCTGATCGCGCGCGATTTCGTCGCGCCGCGCCTGTTAAAGCACACCTTCGAGAGCGCCGCTCAGGTGGCCGATCGCAGCGCGCATATTCGCGGCCATCGTATGGCGCGCGGCGGCGTCGAGGCCGCCATCTGGGATCTGGAAGCGCGGCGCAACGGCGTTCCGCTGGCGAAACAGATCGGCGGAGCCTCGCGCGCGCAAATCGATTGCGGCGTCTCGATCGGCATTCAGGAATCGATCGACCAACTTCTTCAGAAGATCGACACCGAAGTAAACGCCGGTTACCAGCGGATCAAAATGAAGATCAAGCCCGGCTGGGACGTCGACGTGATCCGGGAAGTGCGCCGCGCGTTCCCGAAAATCCGGCTGATGGCCGACGCCAATTCCGCGTACACGCTGGCCGACGCCGCGCGCCTGAAATGCCTGGATGAATTCAACCTGATGATGATCGAGCAGCCGCTCGCCCACGACGAAATCATCGATCACGCCGAGCTTCAGGCGCAGCTGCAAACGCCGATCTGCCTGGACGAATGCATTCGCACCGCGCATCAGGCCGAGCAGGCCATCCGCCTGAAGGCTTGCGGCATCATCAACATCAAGCTGGGCCGGGTCGGCGGCTTCCGGGAAGCCCGGCGCGTTCATGACGTCGCGCAGCAGCACGGCATCCCGGTCTGGTGCGGCGGAATGCTTGAATCCGGCATCGGCCGGGCGCACAATATCGCGCTTTCCACGCTGCCCAATTTCGTTCTGCCGGGCGATGTGTCGGCCAGCAAGCGCTATTGGAAGCGCGATATCATCTCGCCCGCCGTCGAAGTATCGCCGCGCGGGACCATCACCGTGCCGCAAGGCCCCGGTTTCGGCTACGACATCGATCACGATTTTCTGAAGTCGATCATCGTGCGCGAGGAGTCTGTCGTTTAAGCCGCACCTTGTTTCTTTCCTCAGTTCCGACCGCAATCATCGGCTCCCCTGGTCCGGGCAGGTGGTCCGCGCCAAATTAAACTCTCTCCATTCAAAAAACTAATGTTACGGTCGCGGGTTTGTTCGATTGAAACATTGCGGTTTGTGTTTCATTCTCATTTAAGGACAACGGAGGTAAATCCAAGATGAATTTCGTTCGCTATTCGTGCCTTTTATTTGCCGGCGCGGCGCTTTCGCTGGCGCAAGCCCCGGTTCCCGCCGTCGCCGCGGTGCAAACCACCGGCATGGTCGGAATTGCCGATTCGCAAACGGCCCGGTTTAATGTGTTGAACCCCGGAGCCGTTGCCCCCGCCCTCGGAGTCATCTGCTCCGCTACCATCTCATTCCTCGACGCCAATAACTCCATCCTCAAATCCGCAAGCGTTTCGGTTACGCCCGGCAAGAGCGCGTTTCTCGATCTGCACAGCGATACCGATCTGGCTCTGGCCACGGGCGACCGCGCGCAAATCCGCGCGATCGTCAGCCAGCCGCTGACTCCGGGACCCACGCCGGTCGCGGCCCCGCAGCCGGTCTGCAAGCTGATTCCGACGCTTGAAATCTTCGATACCGTCACCGGCCGTACCCTGGTCGTGTTGGGTCACGTGACGCCTGTCCCGTAAAATTCACTTGAGCGGCATGCGCGGGCGGACCAGCAGATCGTAAACGCCCGCGCCGATTAATCCCCCCGCGATCGGCCCCAGGATCGGCACCCAGAACACCGCCGCTCCATCCGTCAGGCCGTTGTTCCTGAACCCCGCCACCACCGTGAACAGACGCGGGCCGAAATCGCGCGCCGGATTGATCGCATATCCATGCATGCCGCCGAACGCCATCCCGATCACCACCACGATCAATCCAATCATCAGCGGCCCCATGTTCGCCCCCGGCGGCGTATTGCGTTCGTCGGTGATGGCGAAGATCATTAGCAGCAACAGCGCCGTCCCGATCGTCTGATCGAGCAGGCCCGCCATCGGCTGTAGCGGGAACGCCGGGAACGTCGTGAAAATTCCCGCCGTGTGGTCCAGCCCCGGATCGATCAGGCGAAACTGCGGCCGGTAATTCCAATACACGATCGCCGCCGCGGTAAACGCCCCGGCTGTCTGTACCACGAGATAGGGAATCACGCGCCCCCACGGAAATTTTCGAAACACCGCCAGCGCGATCGTCACCGCCGGATTCAGGTGCCCGCCGCTGATCCGTCCGGCGATGTACACCCCCATCGTCACCGCCAATCCCCAGGCCAGCGTGATGTTCACATAGCCGCCCTTGTGAAATAGAACGTCCATCGCCACCACGCCGTTGCCGAAAAGAATCAGCACCAGCGTTCCAAGAAATTCGACGATCAGTTCGGAGGACAGGCGTTTAGGCATCTTACGAGGATAAAGTAGCTGGCAGGCGCGCGTCAGATCAACCGCAGCCGGCGTCCGATCCGCAGCCACAGCGACTGGTCGAGGCGCGTCATCTCCGATTCAAACCGTCGGCGATAATCCCGCAATTCCTCGATCACCGCGCGCGCCGCCTCCACCGAAAACGCAAACTCCCCTTTGCGCGCGACCACCGGCAGCGACCATTTTTCCGAATAGACGATCCCGTATGGTAAATATTTTTCGGCGTAAATCCGCGCGCTCGCAAACCCCGCTTCGTTCAGGGCGCGCCTCAGTTCGGCTTCGGTGAATTCGCGCATCTCCAAAGCCTTGCCCGCGCCGGGACCGTGAAACACCGGATTCTCGAACACCTGCATCTCGCCCGATTTTTTGCGATTCACCAGCACCACGCCTCCGCCCACCTGCGCGAAACCGAACTCGTGAATCTCCGGATAATGTTCGAGCATCGTCGCCTCCAGCGAATAAGGCACCGTCAGGATCAGCACGCCGGAGGGCTTCAGCAGATCGCGCGCGGCGCGAAAGGCGTCGATGGCCGGCGGAAGCACGTGCTCGAAAATTTCACTCGAAAGGAGAAAATCGTATTTGCCGAACTCCTCGCGCGGCGGATTTGAAATATCGAAGCGCGGCTCGCGGTCGTAAAACGTGTTGCGATAATCGAACCTCTCGCCCAGCCGCTGCGCGTACTCCGGCCAATCGGTCAGCCCCAGCCCGCGAATGCTTTTGATCCGCGGGAATTCCGGAAGCGTCATCGCCACGCCGAACAGCTCCAGCGAAACAAGCAGCATCAGGCTGCGCGTCCGCACGTTCGATCCGCACTCCCGGCACGTCGAGGCCTCGCGCGTGAGCTGCTCCGGCGGGCAGCGGTTCAAAGCGCCGCAGATATTGCAGGTGAACTCGATCAACTGCCTATTATCTCCGGAACCCGCCCGCGCTCGCGCCGCCGGCGTTATCGCGCGCTTGCAATCTTCGGCGTTTTTCCCGACTTCACGATCGTCTCCGTCAACAAGTCGACGGCCTTATCGATCGGCAGAATATCGGCGATCGCGATGGGAGTGCGCCCTTGTTTATTCACCGGATCGGGGTCCGCGCCTTTGCTCAGCAGGAAGCGAATCACGTCGCAGATCTCCTCCTGCGTGGCGATCCCGCCGGTCCCGGTCACCGCCGCGTGCATCACCTGGTTTCCCGAACCCGTCACCGCCCCGATCTCGGGATCGAGCTCATAGGCGTACTTCACCACGTTCACCTTCGCGCTTCCGGCGGCCTCCATCAGCAGCGTCACGCCGTCCTGCGCTTTGAGCTTCGGATCCGCGCCGCCGGAAACCAGCAGCCGCATCGCCTCTTCATGGCCGCTCTTGGCGGCGAGCATCAGCGGCGTCGTCTGGCCCGCCGCGAAGCGGAACGCGCTTGCCGCGCCGCCGGTCTTATTGTTGACCGCATTCGGATTGGCGCCCTTGGCGAGCAGCAGCCGGATCAGATCCAGATCGCCGCTCCGCGCCGCCAGGTGCAGGGGCGTGTTGCCGTTGCGATCGGCGACGTTCGGTTTCGCTCCCGCTTCGAGCAGCGCCGCGGCCGCGCGATTGCCCCGAAACGAGGTCGCGATCATCAGCGCGTGATTGCCGCCGCGCGGCGCGAAATTCGGGTCCGCGCCCGCCGCAATCAAGCTCTTCACCGACGCCGCGTCGTCCTTCACCGCCGCGAACAACATCGCCGTCCAGCCCGCTGCCGACTCGGCGTTGACATCCGCCCCGTGCTCGATCAGCAGCTTCACCACGTCCGAATGCCCCTCCGCAGCGGCCCACATCAGCGCCGTCTGTCCCTTGCTTTTTTCGGCCGCGTTGACGCTGGCGCCGTGCTCGATCAGCAGGCGAACCGCCTCGGCGCTGCCCGCGTTCGCCGCCAGCATTAACGCTGTTTCGCCATTCCAGCGCGCCGCCTTCACGTCGGCGCCGGCGTCGAGCAGATCCCGCACCAGCGCCGCGTCGCCGTTCGATGCCGCCAGCGTCAGCGGCGTATCGCCATACTCGTCGCTGATGTTGACCTTCGCGCCCGCCCGGATCAGAACGCGCGCGATCCCGGCCTGATCAAGATATGCAGCCCAACTGAGCGCGGTGGCGCCATCGGGCTGCGCCGCGTTGACGTCGGCCTTCGCCGCAAGCAGCGCTTCCACCGCGTTCTCATCCCGAAGCTTGACCGCGTCCACGAATCGTAAATCCGCCGCAGCCAGCCCCGCGGCCCCGGTCATCGCCCACAACAGCCACCGCCGCCCGCAGCGCCGCCACTCGGCTGAAAAGTGTCGCCGCATCGCGCTAAAGTTCGCTCAAGCCTTCCAGCGGACCCGTGCTGTCGCCAAAACCGTGAGCCTTCACGCCGGCCTTATCGAGCATGCTCAGCAGCAGGTTGTTCATCGGCGTCTCGTTCGGGAAAACCAGGTGGCGGCCGCCCTTGACCTTTCCGCCTCCGCCGCCCGCCAGCACCAGCGGCAGCTTGTCATGTGTGTGTTTGTTGCCGTCGTTGATGCTGCTTCCATAAAGGATCAGCGAATTGTCCAGCAGGCTGCCTTCCCCCTCGGGCGTCGCCTTCAGCCGTTCCAGCAGATAGGCGAACATCCGCACGTGATATTCGTTGATCTTCGTCGTCTTGGCGATTTTCTCCGGATCGTAGTCGTGATGCGTGCAGGAATGATGTCCGTCCGGGACGCCGATCTGGCGATAGCTGCGATTGCTGCCCTCGCGCGCCATCATCAGCGTCACCACGCGCGTCATATCGGTCTGGAAGGCCGCCACCTCCATATCCATCATCAGCCTGGCGTGCTCCTCGAAATCCTCCGGCACGCCGGCCGGCCGGTCCAGCGCCGGCATTTGCAGATTCTGCTTCTCGGCTTTTTCGATGCGCCGCTCGATGTCGCGCACCGCCTCCAGATATTCGCTCAGCTTGTTGCGATCCTTCGCGCCCAGCCCCGCCTTCAGCTCCGCCGCGTCTTCTAAAACAAAATCGAGAATGCTGCGCTGCTCGCGCAAGCGCGCCATGCGCGCCGCCCGGTCCGTGCTGTCGCCGTCGCCGAATAATCTTTCAAACAGCGTCCGCGGATTCACTTCCGGCGGCATCGGCGTGCTGGCTGACCGCCAGGAAACCGTGTTGGTGTAGGCGCAACTGTATCCGGAATCGCAGTTGCCCACCAGTCCCGGCGCTTCCAGTCCCAATTCGAGCGAGGCGAACTGCGTCACTGCCCCCAGCTCGCGCGCCGCCACTTGATCGGCCGAAATCCCGGCGTGAATCTCCGCGCCCTCCGTTTTCTTCGGATGCACGCCCGTCAGCCACGTCGCGCCCGCGCGGGCATGATCGCCCGGGCCGTCGCCCAACGCCCGCCCGTTCAACTGCGCCAGATTCGTCAGCACCAGCAGATGCTCGCGAAACGGCTCCAGCGCGCGCATCGTCGGCGCGAAGGTGAAGTCCGCGCCCGATCCGGCCGGAGTCCACTCGCCCTTCAGATCGATAATGCCGTTGGGAACGTATACGAATCCCAATCGGATCGGACGCGCCCCGCCGTGATTCGGACCGGCAAAGGCCGGCGTCATCGCGTCCAGAAACGGCAGCGCCAGTGCGGTCCCCACTCCCCGTAAAAACCGCCGCCGGTCTATGTGTTTTTTCGTGACGATCATGGTTCCGGACTTCTCCTCATCTGAAATGGCGTGCTATGAACCACTGCCGTGATCAGATCGCCCAACCGATACTGATTCGCGGCCGTTTGCCGAAGAATCGCGCGGACCGCCGGCTGATCGTAAGACTCCAGCCCGCGCCCCAACGCATAGGTCAGCAGTTTTTCCGTGAGCGTCTGAACAAATTCCTCGCGCCGCTCGTTCGCCAGCAGCTTCCGCAATCCCGCCGGACCGTCGAACGCCGACCCGTCCGGCAATTTTCCCGAAGCGTCAATCGCCGCGCCCGATTCGTCCTTGTTGCGCCATTGCCCGATCCCGTCGTAATTTTCCAGCGCGAATCCGATCGGGTCCATGCGCGCGTGGCAGGCCGCGCACCCCGGATTGGCGCGATGCGCCTCCATCGCCTGCCGCAGCGTCATCTTGCCGTCTTTCCCATGCGGATCGAGCACCGGAACATCGGGCGGCGGCGGTGGCGGCGGCGTTCCCAGCAGATTTTCCAGAATCCATTTGCCGCGCTGTACCACCGAAGTGCGGTTCGGATACGACGTCACCGTCAAAATACTCGCCTGGCCCAACAGTCCGCCGCGCTTGCCATCGGCCAGCGCCACTTTCCGGAATTGCGAGCCATATACGCCGGCGATCCCGTAATGCTTCGCCAGCCGCTCGTTCAAAAAAGTGAAATGGGCCTCCAGCAGCTCCATCACGCTCTGGTTCCGCCGCAAAATCTCCTCGAAGAACAACTGCGTTTCCTCCAGCATCGACAGCCGCAGGCTCTGGTCGAACGCCGAAAAAACGTCTGGATCCGGCTTGGCCAGCGGAATATTCCGCAAATAAAGCCACTGCCCCGCGAAATTTTCCACCAGCGCGCGCGACCGCCGGTCCTCGAGCATCCGCCGCACCTGCCCGTCGAGCACCGCCGGATCGCGCAGCTTGTTCTGCTCGGCCAGCTTCAACAGCGAATCGTCGGGAATGCTGCTCCACAGGAAAAACGATAATCGCGACGCCAGCTCCAGATCGCTGATCGCATGCGCCGCGCCCGGCTCCGTCCCCGCCGGATCGCGCTCCAGGCGAAACAGAAATTTGGGCGAGACCAGCATCGCCTCGATCGCCTTCTCGATGCCCGCCTCGAAGCTCCCCGTGCGCCGCGCGCGCTCAAAGAAACCCATCAGAGGAGCGACATCGGCGTTCGCCGCCGGACGCCGGTACGCCAGCCGCGCGAGCGTCGACAAAATTCGCCGCGCGCACGCTTCTTCCTCGCTGGCCCTCGCCGGATAGCAGACAAAAATTTTCCGCCGGCTCGGCGAATCGCCGGGACCGCGAATCTCAAACGGACCCGCAATCGTCACCCCGGTCACCTGCGCCGGCCTGCCGCGAACCGGCACGTCAAACATCTGTATTCGCGCGCCATCCAGCCGCACATCCAGCTTTTCCGATCCCGTAATTTTGTTGGGAACCGCCTCGCCCCTCACCGGCGGCGATTCGCGCTCCGGCTTGGCGTTGGCCCGGAAAAACGTCACGCCCAGCACATGCGGACCCGCTGTGATCGGCAGCTTCAATTCCACCGGAGGCGTCGGCACTCCCTCCGAATCCGCCGGCAGATCGACGCGAATCTCGTAATCGGCGTCAACCGGAAAATCTTTTCGGATCGCCAGCCCGTTGCGTGAGCCGAACGGCAAATCGTCGCTTGCTCGCTCCGGCCGCGGCGGCCCGGACCCCGGCGGGCCGGTATCACGCGGCAGATAGCGCTCGCGCGTGGGCTTGATATTCGTGTCGCCCACCGCCAGGCGGCTGGCCGCGCGCGCGATCGAAATATATCGCTCCAAAAGCGCCGGCGAAGTGGATAAAACATCGGCGATATTATCGAATCCGTAGCCGGAGTCGTCATTGGGCAGCGTCGCGCTCGCGTCGATTTCAATGCCCAGCAGATCGCGAATCGCATTCGCGTATTCGGCGCGATTCAGCCGGTGCATCGCCGGCGCGCCCGGATTCGGATGCGCCGCCGCCGCGGCGTCCAGTTCGCCTTCGAGCTTCGCCCGGAACGCGTCCGCCGCCGCTTTCGATGGATACGGCGCGCCCGGCGGAGGCATCTCGCCGGCGCGCAGTTTTTTCACCACTTTTTCCCAAACCGCCGCGCGCGATCCCGCCTCGGCCGGGTCCAGGCCTTCCAGCGAAAATCCCGCCGTTTTGAGCTTATTGTTGTGGCAAACGACGCAATATTGTTCGGTAAACGTCCTGCTTTGCGCCGCCGCCAGCGCGGACGCGATCACCGCCAGAATTGCAATCCGCGCCCGCATCTGATTTGAGAATTGCCTCCGGTAAGTACGATATATCATTGAGAGTAGGCGGTCAAGCTACTCAGAGAAAACGAATTCACGCCGTGCCCGGAGTCTTCCCTTTCTTCGCCAGCCTCGATAACGCCGCGAGCTGCCGCAGATACTCCCGCAGCGGCCGCGCCGGCGTTCCCCACATCACCTCGCCCGCGTGCACGATCTTCGACGTCAGCACCCCGCTGCCCGAGCCAACCACCGCGCCCGCCTCGATCTTCGCTTTATCGCCGACCCCGACCTGACCGCCGATCACCGCGTAATCGCCCACCTCCACCCCGCCTGAAAATCCGGTTTGCGCCGCGATCACCACGTGTCTGCCGATCTTGCAGTTGTGCGCCACATGCACCATGTTGTCGAGCTTCGTTCCTTCGCCGATCGACGTCACCCCCAGCGCCGCCCGATCCACGCAGGAATTGGCGCCGATCTCCACTCGATCGCCGATCTCCACCCACCCGATCTGCGGAAATTTGCGATATTCCCGCCCGGTAAGCACGAACCCGAATCCATCCGCGCCAATCACGCAGCCAGAATGCAAAATCACCTCGCGCCCGATCCGCGCCTGGCCATAAATCGTCACGTTGGGATAAATAATCGACCCTTCGCCGATTTCCACCTCATCGCCGATCGACGTTCCGGCGTGAATCGCCACCCGCGCCCCGATTCGCGCCCCGCGCCCGATCGTAACCAGCGGTCCGATAAAGGCGTCCCCCGCAATCTCGCAATTTTCCCCGATCACCGCGCTCGGATGAATGCCGCGCGGCGGCGCGCCGGCCGGATGAAGAATCGCGATCGCCCGCGCCATCGCCTCCCGCGGATCGAGCACGCGAATCACCGTCCGCCGGTCTTGGTTTGGAAAATCCGCGGGCACGAGCAGGCATCCGGCCCGCGATTCGCCCGCCTGTTTTAACGTGCGCTGGGTAATGAAGGAGAGGTCGGTTTCACGGGCCTCTTCAAGCCCCGCGGCGCCGGAAATCTCCCGATCGCCATCGCCTTCCCAGTTCGATTCGATCCGCCCGGCCAGTTCGCGTACGCGCATTTCTCTAGTGTGCTGGATCCGAACTCCCGAAAGGACACGCCGGAAAAATCCCGCCCTCCAAACCCGCCGAAGGCCACCGCGGCCCGACCATCTATCGGCCGCGCATTCGGATGACTTGGTCCAGTTGCTTGCGCGCCGATGAATCCGCCGGATCGCGGCGAATTTCGTCCTGGAACTGGCGCTGCGCCTCCGACAGCGCGCCCATCGTCCGGGCCATTTCCCCGATCCGCGCCGGCGATGCGCTTGCCGCGCGGGCGGCGGCCAGCTTTTCATGATCGGCCTGGCTCAATACGCGAAACGACGCCGTTCGCGCGCCCGCCGCGGTGCGGACCTCCCACATATATACCGCACCGCGGTCGAGCGGAACCGGCGCCAGCCATTCCGCGCCGGATATCGGAGCGCTATGCGCAATCTCTTTATGCGCCGCGTCGAAAATGAAAATTTGCGCGGCCTCGCCGCCGGTGTTCCGCCATTCGAAGATCGGCTGCTGCTCCTCGATGGCCTCGGAAACCGGATAAACCAGGGAAGTATCCGGATTCACCGGCAGATCGCGCAGCGCTTCCGGACGCGCCGGGGCCAGAAAGTCGCCCCAGCTCTGATGGCCCGCTTCGCGCAGCACCACCGGACTCAGAATCACGGCGACCAGCGCCGCGGTGGCCAGCACCGCAAATTGCGGCGTGCGAAAGAAGGCGAGCGCCCGGTCCGTCCACCTGGTTGCCTCGCGCGCGGGCGGCGGGATCAGCGTGCTCATCGCCGGCGCGTACGATTCGTAGGCGCGCAACTGGCGGGCGCAGGGCTCGCAAAGCGCGACGTGCGCCATCATGAATTCGCGCTCGGTCTCGTCGAGCTGATTCTCCACCCAGGCGTCCATCTGCTCGTAGCTCAGATGATCGTTGCGAGCCGCCGCAATGGCTCCGAGCAGAGCCTCGCCGGAAATGAGGGCGGCGACCGAGGCGCGGCACTGCGGGCACTCGCTCAGGTGCCGGTCCGCGGCGACGGTTTCCTCCGGCGCCAGCGCGCGATCCCGATATTTGACCATCTGCTCGCTGTTGAGATGATCCGCCATATTCTTGCCTCGCTTTCGCACGGCGCGCCCAAAGGCGCGAAATTAGCTGCGCGCCGATTTTTTTTCAAGCGCCAGCACCTTGGCCAGATGATTCTTCGCGACCATCCGTAAATTAATGACTTTTTGGGCCGATTCCAGGCCCATCAGGCGCGCGATCAGGCCGTCTTCAAGCGGCAATGCGTTCCACACGGCGGCGAAGCGCAGGCGAGGATCGGGCGAAAACGATAAATTGAGCTCGCGCGCGAGCAGATCGTAGTGGGCAGCCGAAAATTCGATCAGCGCCTCGATTTCAGCGATGGTTGCGACGCCGCAGGCCGCGAAAACCGCCACTTCGCCACGATCGGCGGCGCCTTTGGGTCCCTTGAGCACCGGCGGATTTAATAAGAACGGCAAAACCCAGCGCTTCGGCATCGTTTTGATCTCTTCCCACACCCGGCGGAGCTGCTCCAGTACGGAAAGCCGGTCGTCGATGCGCTCTTCAGGCGCCGGCGGATCCCAGCCCCGGCCGTCTTCGGCGGCGGCGAGCTCATCGAAAGCCATCTCGCGCGAGCCTTTTACGCCGAACAGCACGCCGGCGATCGAAACCACTTCGTCCAGGCGCGCGGGGCCGTCCAGATAGTCGAAGACGCCGCGCAGCAGGCGACCCCATCCGGCGGCGTCGAGGCGCCCGGCCAGCTCCGCTTTGGGCAGCGCGTCGCGGCCAAGGCGGCGCGGCTGTTCGATCAGTTCGCTGATGCGGCTGCCGGCTGCCGGGGGTTTGCTTCGCCAATCCGCCGGTCCGCAGATCCAGCCGAGCTGCTCATCGGATTGCCACATCGCCCAGCCAGGCTGCTTGCGAAAGAAGCGGCTGAGGCGGCCCTTCAGATCGGCCCAGCCGGGATTGCGCAGACGCCAGTAATCGCGGCAGCTATTGCGCGCGATGGTGGCGGCGTAGCCGGCCGGATCGTCGATGCGCGTATCGGCAGCGAGCGCCTTGAGAATTTTGACGGTGGCGTTCTGATAAACGTCCCAGGCGGCCTGCTGTTTTTCGCCGGATTGCGCGGCATCGAGCCGCACGCCGAAACGCTTTTCGACGATTTCGCGCGCCTTCGCATCCATGCGAGCGAAGACACCGGTCGCAGCGTCGGTCCAGGCGGCCTTCATCGATTTGTTTAGGATATCGCAGGCCGCGCGCGCGGGCGATCCGCGTTAATTCGGATTCAGCACGACCTTGATGCACTCATCCTGCTTGTCGCGGAACATGCGATAGGCTTCCGGGGCCTGATCCAGTTTCATGTGATGGGTGATGACGAAGCTCGGATCGATGTCGCCGGCCTGAATGCGCTCGAGCAGCGGGCGCATGTAGCGCTGCACGTGCGCCTGTCCGGTGCGAACCGTCAGACTCCGGTTCATCAGCGATCCCATGGGGAATTTATCGATGAATCCGCCGTAGACGCCTGCGACGGAAACGGTCCCGCCGTTGCGGCAGTTCATGATTGCCTGGCGCAGCGCGAAGGGGCGGTCCGTCTCCATCATCAGCGCCGTCTTGGCGCGATCGTACATATCGATGGGACCGGGCGCGTGCGCCTCCATTCCCACCGCGTCGATGCAGCGATCCGGCCCGATGCCGCCGGTCAAATCCTGCAAGGTTTCGTGTACGTCGCTCTCTTCGTAGTTGATGGTATCGGCGCCGACTTTTTCGCGCGCCATGCGCAGCCGCTCCGGGAAACGATCGATGCCGATGACCCGCTCGGCGCCCAGCAGAAACGCGCTGGCCATCGCGAACTGGCCTACCGGCCCGCAGCCCCAGACGGCAACCGTGTCGCCCGGCTCGATGCCGCACATATCAGCGGCCATGTAGCCGGTGGGGAAAATATCGGAGAGGAACAGAACCTTGTCGTCGGGCAGCTCGTCGGGAATCTTGAGCGGGCCGACGTCGGCGAACGGCACGCGCGCATATTCGGCCTGCCCGCCCGCATAGCCGCCGAGCAGGTGCGAGTATCCATAAACTCCGGCGACTCCGTGGCCCCACATTTTTTCGGCGAGCACCCAGTTCGGATTGGAATTTTCGCACGTGGAAAATAGTCCTTTGCGGCAGAAAAAGCAGGAGCCGCAGGCGATGGGAAACGGCACCACGACGCGGTCGCCGCGCTTCAGATTCTTAACGGCCGGGCCCACCTCGACCACTTCACCCATGAACTCGTGGCCGAGGATGTCGCCCTTCTCCATGCTTGGAATAAAACCGTTGTAGAGATGCAGATCGGAGCCGCAGATGGCCGTCGCGGTGATCTTCACGATGGCGTCGCGCGGATTGAGAATGGTCGGGTCCGGCACGTTTTCGACGCGGACTTCTTCTTTGCCCATCCAGCAGGTGGCTTTCATGGCGGCTCCTTAATGCGAAAGCGCGGGTTCCAACCCGCGCGTGGTCTCGAATCGCGGGCGAGGCTGCGTCGCCTGGCCGCGATAGGCGCGGGCGATTTCGCCGGTCTCCATCAGTTGCTTGAAGCGCCGCAAGTGCTGCTCCAGGCGCAGTTCCGGGCCGATGCCGGCGGCGCTGGCCGGTTTGGCAAGCAGCGCGAGAGGTCCGTCGATCTCCACTTCGCTGCGCACCAGCGTGCCGCGATCGCCGGCGGCGGGCGTGAATCGGATCGCAGCGCGCAGGCGCGTGGCCGAGCCTTCCGGCGATCGCCACTCGATATATTGATTCGGCTGATCGCGCACGATCTCGGTATCCACTTCAAGGGCCGGTCCGCCGCCGATTCTCGCGGTCCAGCGCCAACGATCATCGGCGAGCGGGCGCACCGATTCGAGGTACGGCTCAAGCTGCACGACGTTGGACAGATCGCGCCAGAACGGATACAGCTCCTCCGGCTTTTTTCCGATAAGAACTGTGGCGCTGGCGCGGAACGGTTTCCGGCGGCTGAGCTGCGTTCCGCACAGCACGTCGAGCGCGGTGACGCCCAGCACCGCCGCGGTTGCGGCGGCGACGCGGCCGCGCTTGGCGTCCCGCAAGGCAAACGCCTGGCCGAGCGATGCCAGATCGACGATGTCTCCGGCGACACGCGTCCAGAGCCACTCCGGACGGCTGGGCATGGAGAGAATGCCGACGCCCGCGGCGATTTCGCGCATCCCGTAGGCGCGCAGCACGTTGCGCCGGCGGTCCCGATCGCGGACGCCGATCACTTTTTCCATCGCGCGCGGCGCCACCAGTTCCGCCACGCCGAGCCCGATACTGAACCATCCCAATCCGTTGGCGAGTTGCCTGCCCACTCCGCCGCGCGGGCGGTGACCAGATTCGCGTTGCGTTACCATCGAAATCCTCCCGATGCGTGCTTATTACGGGGATGAGACGTTGAAGGGCCGCCAGGTGTGACGGGAAAAGATCGGGCTGACGTTACCAGGCGCGGTCTATTTAGAAAACCAGCCCAGCTCGGCCCATGTGGCGAAGCATTGTTCGACGCGGGCGCGCAGTTTATCGATCGGGAGGCGGCTGGCGCGGCAGCAGCTTGCCAGCGCCGCGCCGGCGGTCCGGCCGTCGCGCAAAGCCGAGAGCAGCGTAAACTCCTCGACGCTCAGGCGCCGGTAATAAATCGAAAAATCCAGCCGATGGACGGCGACGTAGATCCGCCTCGGCTTCATTCGCGCGGCGGAGCCGATCCGCCGCCGGACTTTTTTCAAAACCAGATTGCTGGCCGTTTCGTGCTCGCCGGCGTTGACGCTCAGGCGCAGCTTATCAACCGGATAATCAAGCGCAAGTAAACGGACGAAGGGCTGCAAACGGATTTTCAGCCTTGGTCCGGGCTCCAGCAGATCTTCGGGCCCGAGAACTCTTTCCTCCTTCGCATCCCAGGCTTCGATGTGCGCCCATTCGAGCCGGATCATATCGAGCGCGAGCGCCAGCCGGCGGCCCGCATATTCCGGATGCGCGCGCAACCACGATTCCAGGCGCGAGCCGAGATCGCGCAGCGTGAAAGATCGCGACGGGCAATCGGCAAGATAAGCGCGAATCAATTGGTCGAAGGCTCGTGGGCCGGTGACGGCGCGCAGCCCGGGGAAATCCTCGTGCATCGAATCGATCAGGCGGTACCAGTAGCTGCGCCGGTAGATTTCCAGGCGCTCGCGCGCGGTGAGGTGCGCGTTCGGCTTGATGAATCCGGCGGCGGGCGCGGGAACGCCGCCGGGAACGAGCGGCGCCATCAAGGCTTGCGCGAATTTTTTTTGCAGCTCAACCAGCTTCATTGAATGCCGTGGAGAGCGCGCTCAAGGCGGGCGCGTATTTTTCCGCTTTTCGCGCTTCGGCGTGGACTTCCTCGAAGGACGGGATGCGATCGTCCCATTCAAGCAGCGTCGCCGTGGGACCGATGCGGCGGATTGCGTGCTCGTACAGTTTCCAAACCGGGTCGATCACCGGATGGTCGTGCGTGTCGAGAATGTATTTCTGAAATTTCGAATGGCCGGCGATATGGATCTGCGCGACGCGATCCGCGGGAATGCTGTTCAGATAAGTGTACGGGTCGAAATCGTGATTGCGCGAGGAGACATAGATATTGTTGACGTCGAGCAGGATGCCGCAGTCGGCGCGCTCCACGACTTCACTTAGAAATTCCCATTCGGTCATCTCCGAAACGTGAAATTCGGCGTAGCTTGAAACATTTTCGACGGCGATGGGGACTTCCAGATAATCCCGCGCCTGGCGGATTTTTCGCGCCGTGAGCTTTGCGGCTTCAAACGTATAGGGCATCGGCAGAAGATCATGGCTGTAGGTTCCGTCGACGCTGCCCCAGCAGAGATGATCGGTGAGCCACGGCGTCTTGGTTCGCTTCACCAACGCCTTGAGACGCTTGAGGTGCTCGCGGTTCAGTTTTTCCGCCGAGCCGAAATAGGCCGAGACGCCGTGCTGAACGACGCGGTACTGTTCGAGGATCCGATCGAGAATCGCCAGCGGGCGCCCGCCGTCGATCATGTAATTTTCCGAGATGATCTCAAACCAGCCGACCACCGGCCTGTTCTTCAGGATGTGATCGTAGTGCGCCAGGCGCAGACCGATGCCGATTCCGTAATCGGTAAAGCCGTTGAACCGGTTGGCGGGCATGGAAGATGCGAGGCCGGAGATCGGCCGGCCCGGGCGAGAAAGGCGCCAATTACTTCTTATTGGAGCCGTCGGTGGCGCAGCCGCCCTTGCCTTTGCAGGAATTTTTTCCGGCGCATCCGTTGTCGCCGCTCTTGCAGCCGCCTTTTCCTTTGCAGGAGTTCTGTCCGGCGCAGGCGTGTTTTTCGGCCACCGCTTTTTTCGCCTTGGCCTTGGAGGGTTGCTGCGGATTGTCCTGCGCGTTGACGCGCGCCATGGTGCCGCTGAGCAGCCCCGTCATGGCTGCCGCCAGCACCAGCGATTTCTTGGAAATTTCCATGGTTGTAAGCTCCTTGTCAGGTATCGAAAACTGGACGCCCGGAGACCCGTTCAGGTCACCTTACCATTATAGGCGGGATGCGCGCGTCCGGAACAAACCCGCCGCGCGCCGGACGCTTTCGAGGAATGTTACATCGCTGCTATCCTGAAATTTCCCATGCTTCGAGTCCGATTCGCGCCCTCCCCGACAGGATACCTGCACATTGGCAGCGCGCGGACGTTCATCTTTAACTGGCTGTACGCGCGCCACAACGGCGGCGCGATGATTCTGCGCATCGACGATACGGATCTGGAACGCAATACGCAGGAATCGCTCGACTCGATTTTCGACGGGCTGAAATGGCTCGATTTGAATTGGGATGAATTTTACCGCCAGTCCGAGCGCGGGGATAAGCATCGCGAGATGGCGATGAAAATTTTCGAGAAAGGACTGGCGTATCGCGATTTCACGCCGGCTGCGGGCGATCTGGAAGAAAAATCGCACGCCGGCGGGCCGTGGCTGTTTCATCCGGAGATGCGCGGGCTTTCGCGCGCCGAAAGCGATCGCCGCGCCGCGGCGGGCGAGCCGTTCGTGCTGCGTTTCCGCGTTCCGCGCGAGCGCGAAGACAAGGTGATCTTCAACGATCTGGTCTACGGCGAGCAGCTCAAGGCGACGGCCGATATGGAAGATTTCGCGCTGCTGCGTTCAACCGGCGCGCCGACCTATCACATGGCGAGCTGCGCCGACGACGCCGACCTGCGCATCAGCCACATTATTCGCGGTCAGGATCATCTGACCAACACATTCAAGCACGTGCTGATTTTCAAGGCGCTCGGCGTCGAGCCGCCGAAGTTCG
Source organism: Terriglobia bacterium (assembly GCA_021325175.1). Lineage (GTDB taxonomy): Bacteria > Acidobacteriota > Terriglobia > Bryobacterales > Bryobacteraceae > Palsa-187. Next base: position 8,250 of record JAJPHS010000058.1, on the reverse strand, counting down.
CGCACCTGCCGCTGCTGATCGCCCCCGATGGATCGAAATTATCCAAGCGCAAGCATGGGCCGGTGGTCAGCGTCACCACCTATCGCGACGCCGGATTTTTGCCGCACGCCTTCGTGAATTTCGTGGTGCTGCTCGGATGGTCGCCCAAAAACGACCGGGAGGTGATGTCGCGGGCGGAGCTGATCGACGCGTTTTCGCTGGAAGGCGTGAATCGCAGCAACGCGACCGTGAATTTCACCGCCGAAGATCCGTTCGATCCCAAGGCGGTGTGGCTGAACGCGGAGACGATCCGCACCATGCCGGTTGAGGAGTTGGCAAAAGCGCTGGCGCCGTTTGCGCCCAAGCCCGACCTCTGCAAACTGCGGAAAATCGCGCCGCTGATTCAGGAGCGGATCAAGCTGCTGCGCGACGTGCGCGAGGTCGCCGATTTTTTTTTCGTCGACGAGCTTCCGCCGTATCCGGCCTCGGAGCTGGTTCCGCAAAAGGGAACGCCGGAGCTGGCGAAATCGGTCTTGCGGGAGGCGCGAAAGATTCTGGAGACGGCAACGTTCGAGCCTGACGCGCTTGAAGCGGCGCTGAAAGCGGGAGCGGAAAAGTTGAAAATCAAAACCGGCCAGATGTATCAGCCGGTTCGCGTCGCGGTGTGCGGGCGCAAAGTGGCGCCGCCGCTGTTTGCGACGCTGGCCGCGCTGGGGCGCGAAACGGCGCTCGATCGAATGGATCGCGCCATCGGGAAATTATGAGCCAGGCGTGCGTAAATCCTGCGTTCCCTGAGATGGAATTATGACGATCGCGAACCAGGCCACCACTTCGAACTTCATCCGCGACAAGATCATCGAGGATCTCAAGACCAATCGATACGGAGGGCGCGTGCAGACGCGCTTTCCCCCGGAGCCGAACGGGTACCTGCACGTCGGCCATGCGAAATCCATTCATCTGAATTTCGGGCTGGCGAAGGAGTTCGGCGGCCAATGCAATCTGCGCTTTGACGACACCAATCCGACCAAGGAAGAAACCGAATACGTCGAATCGATCATGGAAGATGTCCGCTGGCTGGGCGGCGAATGGGCCGGCGTGTACTACGCATCGGATTATTTCGGCCAGCTCTATGAGTGGGCCGTGCAGTTGATCAAGGCGGGAAAAGCGTATGTGTGCGATCTTTCGCCGGAACAGGTCCGCGAGCAGCGCGGAACGCTGACCGAACCGGGCAAGGAGAGCCCGTACCGCAACCGCAGCGTGGAGGAAAATCTGGATCTGTTCGAGCGCATGAAGGCCGGAGAATTTCCCGACGGCTCGCGCACGCTGCGCGCCAAGATCGACATGGCCTCGCCGAACCTGAACCTCCGGGATCCGATCATGTATCGCATCCTGCACGCCAGGCATCATCGCACCGGCGACGCATGGTGTATTTATCCCACCTACGATTTCGCGCACGGGCAGTCGGATTCGATCGAACGCATCACCCATTCGATCTGCACGCTGGAGTTCGAGGATCATCGCCCGTTGTACGACTGGTACATCGAGCAATTGGGAATTTATCACCCCCAGCAGATCGAGTTCGACCGCCTCAACCTTACTTATACGCTGCTGAGCAAGCGGAAGCTGCTGCAACTGGTGCGCGAGGGACACGTCCGCGGCTGGGACGATCCGCGCATGCCGACCATCTGCGGAATGCGCCGCCGCGGCTACACGCCGGAAGCGCTGCGGAATTTCTGCGCCCGCATCGGCGTATCCAAGACGAACGGCACGACGGAGCTTTCTCTGCTCGAATATTTCGTGCGCGACGATCTGAACCGGCGGGCGCCGCGCGCGATGGCGGTGCTGAAGCCGCTGCGCGTCGTCATCGACAATTATCCGGAAGGGCAAACCGAGTGGATGGAGGCGGTGAATAATCCCGAGGACGCAAGCGCCGGGACGCGCCAGGTGCCGTTTTCGCGCGTCCTGTACATCGAGCAGGACGATTTCCGCCAGGATCCGCCGAAGCAGTATTTTCGCCTGTCGCCAGGGCGCGAGGTGCGGCTGCGCTACGGCTACTTCATCACCTGCACCGGCGTGGTGAAGAACGATCGCGGCGAGGTGAGCGAAGTGCATTGCCGCTACGATCCGGCCACGCGCGGCGGAAACGCTCCCGACGGGCGCAAGGTGAAGTCGACCATCCATTGGGTTTCGGCCGCGCACGCCATCGAGGCCGAGGTGCGGCTTTACGAAACGCTGTTCACGCGCGAAGATCCAAACGAAGTGGAGGAAGGCGGCGATTTCACCGACAATCTGAATCCGAACTCGCTTGAGGTGATTTCGGAGGCGAAGATCGAGCCGGGCCTCGCCGCGGCCGCCGCGGGCGAGCGCTTTCAATTCGAGCGCCTGGGATACTTCGCGGTCGATCCGGATACGACGCCGGGAAAACCCGTCTTCAATCGCACCGTGGGATTGAAGGATACCTGGGCGAAAATCGAAAAACGTCAATGATCATCCTTGGCTTGGGCGGTCTTTTGCGCGATGCCGCGAGCGCCGTTTTGAAAGACGGCGAAATCTGCGCGGCGATTGAAGAAACGAAGCTGGATCGCGGGCACGCGCCGGGAAGCCTGCCGCGCGCCTCGATTCAGGAATGCCTCCGGCTGGCCGGAGCGCGCCACGAAGACGTCGCCTGCGTCGCGGTGGCGCGGCCGTTCACGCGCGGCGCCGAATCGTATTTCCATCTGGAGCTGCGCGACCGCTTTCCGAACAGCGAAATCGTCGTGGTGGAGCATCATCAGGCGCACGCCGCGTCCGCTTTTTACGCGTCGCCCTTTGAAGAGGCGGCGGTGCTGACGCTCGATCACGCCGGCGATTTTCGCTGCGGCGCGAAGTGGCAGGCCCGCGACAGCCAGATCCAGCTTGAAAAAGAGTGGTATTATCCCGATTCGCTGGCGCGGCTGTATCGCGCGGTGACGGAACTGATCGGCTATCGCGCCGGAGCCGACGAGCACAAGGTGCAGTGGCTTTCGACCTCGGGCGACGAATCGCTGGCGCCGCTGTTTGCGGAAATTCTCAGGAATTCGCCGCGCCTGGACGGGGCTTATTTCGACAGCCGGGGCAGCTTCAGCCGGAAATTTTTCGATCGCGTAGGCGACGCGCCCCATCCGGCGATCGCGCGCGGCTTGCAGAAGGCGGTGGAGCAGGCGGTGTTCGATCTGGCGGGCGAAGGCGAAAATCTGTGCCTGGCCGGAGGGCTTTTTTTCAACGCGCTGCTGGTGGAGGCGCTGGAAAAATCAGGACGCTGGAAAAATGTTTTCGTGCAGCCCGCCGCCGGAAACGCCGGAACCGCGCTCGGCGCGGCCTATTACGCCTGGCACGGCCTGAGCCGCCACCCCCATCGCGGCCGGAGGTCGTCGCTGCTGCTGGGGCCGAGCTATGGCGCCGAAGAGATCAAACAGGTGCTGGAAAACTGCAAACTGCGGTTCCAGTATTTGCGCTCCACCGGCGAGCTGCTGGCGCGGGCGGTGCGGATGCTGGGCGAGCACAAGATCGTCGCCTGGATGCACGGGCGGATGGAGTTCGGCCCGCGCGCGCTCGGCAATCGCAGCATTCTGGCCTCGCCGCTCGATCCTTATTCCACCGAAAATCTGAACGTCTATATCAAACATCGCGAGCCGTTTCGAAAATTTGCGGCTTCGGTTCCGGCGGAATTGGCGCCGGAGTATTTCGACGCCGGACCGAACGCGCGCAATCTGGCGACGGTGGGCCGGGTGCGCCCGGCGCATCGCAAGACGTTCGAAGCGGCGATTCTCGGCGAGGATATCGTGCGCGTGCACACCGTTTCTGAAAGCGACAATCCTCTCTACCATCGCCTGCTGCACGAGGCGGGCAAGGCCACCGGCCTGCCGGTGCTCTACAACACCAGCTTCAATCTGTTCGGCGATCCGCTGGTTTCCACGCCTCGCGATGCGGTGCGGAGCTTCTATTCCTCCGGCATCGACGCGCTGTTTGCCGGAAATTTTCTGTTGGAGAAATAGGGCATGGCGAAGAAAAAGGCGGTGGCCTATCGCAACGCCGGCGTGGATATCGATGAAGCGGACCGCGCGGTCAAATCCATCCGCCGCATGGCGCGGGCCACCTTCCGTCCGGAGGTGCTCACCGATATCGGCAGCTTCGGCGCCGGATTCCTGTTGCGGGGATTTCGCGATCCCGTGCTGGTTTCCTCCGCCGACGGCGTCGGCACCAAACTGAAGCTTGCCTTCCTCACCGGCCGGCATTCCACCGTCGGCGAGGATCTGGTGAATCACTGCGTGAATGATATCGCGGTGCAGGGAGCGTCGCCGCTGTTTTTTCTGGATTATTTCGCGGTCGGAAAACTGGACGCGAAGGTCGCCGCGCAGGTGATCTCCGGCATCGCCCGCGGCTGCCGCGCCAACGGCTGCGCGTTGATCGGCGGCGAAACCGCGGAGATGCCGGGATTTTACGCGCCCGGCGAATACGATCTGGCGGGCTTCATCGTCGGCGCGGTGGAGCGAAAACAAATGCTGACCGGCGCCCGGATTCGCACAGGCGACATCTTGATCGGGCTGCCCTCCACCGGTTTGCACACCAACGGATATTCCCTTGCGCGCAAGCTTCTGTTCGATGTGGCCAGGCACAAACCGGCGACCGTTCTCAAAGAGCTGGGCGGCAGTATCGGCGATGAGCTGCTGAAGCTGCATCGCAGTTATTTGAAACCACTGCGCGCGCTGCACCAGGCCGGATTGCTCAAGGGCGCGGCGCACATCACCGGCGGTGGAATCACGGACAATGCGCCGCGCATCCTGCCGAAAGGATTGGGCGTTCGCATTCGCAGGAACTCCTGGCCCGTGCCGCCGGTTTTCGAGCTGCTGCGCCGCATCGGCGGCATTCCGGAAGACGACTGGCGGCGCACGTTCAATCTCGGAATCGGGATGATCGTGGTCGTGTCGCCGCGAAAACTGGCGGGGGCAGCGAAGATTCTCGACTCGCTGCGCGAGCCCTGGCACTCGATCGGCGAAGTGATTCGCGGATCGGGCGTTATCTATCAATGAAGCGCTTGGGAATCTTGCTGTCCGGCCGCGGATCGAATCTCTGCGCCATCGCCGGCGCAATCGAGGCCGGAAAACTCGACGCCGAGATCGCCGTCGCCATTTCCAACCGGCCGGAAGCGCGGGGAATCGCCGCGGCGGCCGAACGCGGATTGAACGCGCGCGTCATCCCCTCGCGCGGCCTCGATCGCGAAATTTACGATCGCCTGCTCATCGACGAGCTGCGCGCCAACGGCGTCGATCTGGTTTGTCTGGCGGGCTACATGCGCATTTTAAGCGGCCATTTCATCCGCGAATTTTCCATGCGGATTTTAAACATTCATCCTTCGTTGCTGCCCGCGTTTCCGGGACTCGACGCGCAGCACCAGGCGATCGAGCACGGCGTCAAATTTTCAGGCTGCACGGTTCATTTCGTCGATGAGGGGCTCGATTCCGGTCCCATCATCCGGCAGGCGGTGGTCCCGGTTTTCGATTCCGACGATGCCGATTCGCTGGCGGCGCGCATTCTCGAACAGGAGCACGTGATTTATCCCGAGGCGATCGCGCTGGTGCTTTCCGGAAATTTTCGAATTGAAGGCCGCCGCGTGATCGACCAGCGTGGGTCCTGATTCGCTTAGGCGCGCGGCCGGTTGTCGATGACGCGCCGCGCTTTTCCGGCGGCCGTCCGCTCGATGGAATCGGGATCGAGCACGCGCACCTCCGCCGAAATCCCGATCAGTGATTTGATATGCGCGCGGAGCTGCTTCGCGATGGCCTCTTTGTCCCGCGTATCGCAGCCGCGCCGGAGCTCGGCCCGAACTTCCATCGCATCCAGGTGCCCCTGCCGCGAAATCACAAGCTGATAGAACGGCGCCAGGCGCTCCTGCCGCAGCACGAGTTCCTCGATCTGCGTGGGAAATACGTTGACCCCGCGAATGATCAGCATATCGTCGGAGCGGCCGGTGATCCGGCCCATCCGCCGCATGGAACGAGCCGTCGGCGGCAGCAGCCGCGTCAGATCGCGCGTGCGATAGCGGATCACCGGCATGGCTTCCTTGGTCAGCGATGTGAACACCAGCTCGCCGTGCTCGCCGTCGTTGAGCGCGGCGCCGGTCGCCGGATCGATGATCTCGGGGTAGAAATGATCCTCCCAGATCACCGAGCCGTCTTTGGTTTCGACGCACTCGCTGGCCACGCCCGGTCCCATGACTTCGGAAAGCCCGTAGATATCGACGGCGTCGATGTTCCAGCGCGTTTCGATTTCGGCGCGCATCGATTCGGTCCACGGCTCGGCGCCGAAGATGCCGGTTTGAAGCGAGGTTGACGTCGTGTCGATGCCCTGGCGATCGAACTCATCGCTGATGGTCAGGAAATAGGACGGCGTCACCATGATGACCGCCGGGCGCAGGTCGCAAATGAGCCGCACCTGCTTCTCGGTCTGCCCTCCCGACATCGGAATCACCGTGCAGCCGAGCTGTTCGGCGCCGTAATGACAGCCCAGGCCGCCGGTGAACAGGCCGTAGCCGTAAGAGATCATCACGATATCGCCCGGGCGCCCGCCCGCGGCGCGAATCGAGCGCGCGACCAGCCCGGCCCAGGTATCGAGATCGCGCCGGCTGTATCCGACCACCGTCGGTTGCCCGGTGGTGCCGCTGGAGGCGTGGACGCGGGCCACGCGCTCGCGCGGGAGCGCGAACATTCCATAGGGATAATGTTTCCGCAGATCGTCCTTGGTGGTGAAGGGAAATTTTCGTAAATCCTCGAACGTCTTGAAGTCGTCCGGATGCACGCCCGCCGCATCGAACGCCTTTCGATAATGGACGACGTTTTCGTAAGCGTGATGCAGCGACCATTTCAGCCGCTCCAGTTGGCAGGCGGCCAGCTCGTCGCGGCTCGCGCGCTCCATCGGTTCGAGATCGGCCGGATCGGGCGGATCACGCCGCGTCATGGGAGGTATCCACGATTGTGCCGCCCACCTGCCGCGACCGCCCGCGGAACAGCGCGATGCGCTGGCCCTTCTGATTGGTCACCAGCACGTCGTATACGCCGCTGCGCCCGGCCAGGGCCTGCTCGGTTGCTTCCGCCGTCAGCTCGTCTCCCTCGTAGGCCGGCGCCAGAAAATCGATGAGGCATCCCGCGGCGACGGTGCGAAGATTATGGCTGTTGCAGGCGAACGCGAAGGCGCTGTCGGCCAGGGTGAAGATGAAACCGCCATGGCAGGTCGCATGGCCGTTGGTCATCTCCGGGCGGATGGTCATGGCGAGTTTCGCGTAGCCGGGGCGGACCGCGAGGATGCGCATGCCGAGGGATTGCGAGGCGCGATCTTCCAAAAACATTTTTTGCGCTGCTTGTTCGGCGAGCAGTTGCGTTGAGGTCGGCGTCGCTTTCTCGCCCGCATCCGGCCGCGCCATCATGCGCCCCTGAAATTCGGCGCGCGTTTTTCGAGAAACGCCGCCACGCCTTCCTGATAATCCCGGCTCCGGCCAAGCTCGCGCATGAAGTCGCGCTCCAGCTCGAGCTGCTGCTCCAAGCGATTGTTCACCGAGGCATAAATCGCTTCCTTGATGCGCGCCAGCCCGCGCGTCGGGCCGGATGCAAGCTGCGCCGCGATCGCCCCGACGGTGTTCGGAAACTCGGCGTCGTCGACGGCGCGCCAGATCAATCCCCACTGCGCCGCCTGCTCGGCCGGAATTTTTTCGCCGAGCATGGAGATGCCCATGGCGCGCGCGACGCCCACCAGGCGCGGGAGAAAATAGGTGCCGCCGGTGTCCGGAATCAGGCCGAGTTTGCAGAAAGGCTCGATGAAGCTCGCCGACTTCGCCGCGATCACGATATCGCAGGCCAGCGCCACCTGAACGCCCGCGCCCGCCGCGACGCCGTTCACCGCGGCGATCACCGGCAGGGGCAGCGCGCGAAGACTGCGCACCAGAGGCGCATAATATTTTTCGATCGATTCCCCCAGATCCACCTCGCCGCCCGGGCTGACCGCGCGATCGCCCAGGTCCTGGCCCGCGCAAAATCCGCGGCCGGCGCCGGTCAACACCAGCACGCGGGCGCTTGAATCCTCGCGCGTTTTTTCCAGCGCCTCGCGGACCTCCAGATGCATCGCGACATTGAAGCTGTTCAGCTTATCGGGACGATTCAGCGTCAGCCGCGCGATGCCGTTCTGAATCTCGAACACAATATTTTCGTGGGGCATCAGTTGTCCTGGTCAAAGTCCAATTTAACTTGATTGGTCAGCGGATGG
>JAJPHS010000106.1 GCA_021325175.1 Terriglobia bacterium | reverse complement strand
CGGTGGAGTTGATCACTCCGGTGGCGATGGACAAGGGCCTGAGATTCGCGATCCGCGAAGGCGGCCGTACGGTGGGAGCGGGGACGGTGACGGAGATTTTGGAGTAGAGGCCGGCGGCCGGTGGTCGGCAGCGAGTAAAAAACATGAGCAGCTTACGAGAACGCATTCGCATTCGCCTCAAGGCGTACGATCACCGGATCCTCGACCAGTCGACGACGGAGATCGTCGATACGGCCAAGCGCACGGGCGCGCAGGTGGCCGGGCCGATTCCGCTGCCGACGGTGAAGAATCTGTATACGGTGCTGCGCTCGCCGCACGTGGATAAGAAGAGCCGGGAGCAGTTCCAGATCCGCACCCACAAGCGGCTGCTGGATATTTTGGAGCCGACGCAGGATACGGTGGACGCGCTGATGAAGCTCGATCTGCCGGCGGGCGTGGATGTGGAAATTAAGGCGTTCGGAAAAGGGAAGTAAAGTGGCCAGTGGCCCGCGGTCAGTGGCCAGTTGGACTGGGAGTTTCGAATGAGTCCTGGGATTTTAGGGAAAAAGATCGGCATGACGCAGGTGTTCCGGCCGGACGGGCAAGTGGTGCCGGTGACGGTGCTCAAGGCCGGGCCGTGCGTGGTGGTGCAGCGCAAGACGCCGGCGACGGACGGCTATGATGCCATCCAGCTCGGATTCATGGAATATGCCAAGAAATCGAGCATAACCAAGCCGGCCGCCGGGCATCTGAAAAAATCCGGCGCCGAGGGCGTGAAGTTCCTGCGCGAATTTCGTCTGGAAGAAGGAACCAACGGCGATTTGAAGGCGGGCGATCGCGTGCTGGTGGACGAGTTCAAGCCCAAGGATAAGGTCGACGTGATCGGCGTCAGCAAGGGCCGCGGCTTCGCGAGCCTGGTGAAGCGCCATCATTTCCGCGGCGGGCCGGAGTCGCACGGCTCGATGTTCCATCGCGCGCCGGGATCGATCGGCGCCTCGAGCTTTCCCTCGCGCGTTTTTCCAGGCATGAGAATGGCCGGGCAGATGGGAACGGCGCGGGTGACGGTGCGGAATCTGGAAGTGATCGAGGTGGACACGGAGGAGAACGTTCTTCTGGTGAAGGGTGCGGTTCCGGGACCGGCCGGCGGATACGTGGTGGTGCGGAGGGCCAAGCGATAATGCCGACCGTGGATGTGATCGATCTGAATAACAACAAAGTCGGGACGCTTGATCTGGCCGACGCGGTTTTTTCGGCTCCGGTGAATGATGCGCTGCTGTACGAAGCTGTCAGGCATCATTTGGCAGGTGTCCGGCGCGGTACGGCGAAGACCAAGACGCGTCATGAGGTTGCCGGATCCGGCAAGAAGCTGTGGAAGCAGAAAGGCACCGGACGGGCGCGAATGGGATCGATCCGCAGCCCGCTGTGGCGGCACGGCGGAACGGTGCACGGCCCGCAGCCGCGCAGCTATGCCTACAAGCTGCCGCGCAAGATGCAGTTGGGCGCGCTGCGCAGCGCCTTATCGGCCAAGCTGCGCGACGGCGAGCTGAAAGTGGTCAACGAGTTCGCGATTTCGGAAATCAAAACCAAAGCGGTGCGCCAGGCGCTCGAGGCGATCGAGGCGCAGCGCACGGTGCTGCTGGTGGATAACGCCGAAAATCGCAATTTGCAGTTGTCGAGCCGCAATCTGGACGGGGTGAAGCTGGTTTCAAGCCGCCAGGTGAATGTTTACGATCTGCTGCGGCACGAGCAGGTGGTGCTTTCGCGCGGCGCCGCGGAGAAATTATCGGAGGCGCTGGCATGACTTTATACGATGTGATCAAACGGCCGCTGGTGACCGAAAAAGGTGTCGCCAAAAAAGACGCCGAGCGCACCTTGTGCTTCGAAGTCGCGGCCGAGGCCAACAAAACGCAGGTCAAGCAGGCTGTCGAGACGTTGTTCAAGGTCAAGGTCGAAGACGTCCGGACTTCGACGACGGCCGGAAAGCTGCGCCGCCAGGGGCGTTTTTCCGGCTATCGCGCGGACTGGAAAAAGGCCTGGGTGAGATTGAAGGCCGGTGAAAAGATGCCGGAGTACGCGGAGATTTAAGAATGCCCATTAAGAGCTATCGGCCGACAACCTCGACGCGGCGCTTTCAGACCGTGGTTTCGCGGGAGGATATCACCAAGGACCGGCCGGAAAAAAGTTTAGCGGTCGGCAAGAAGCGGAGCGGCGGGCGGTCGAGCACGGGGCGGATTTCGTCGCGTTTCCGCGGGGGCGGGCACAAGAAGACGTATCGGGTCATCGACTTCAAGCGCGATAAGGTCGGGGTGGCGGCGCGCGTGGCCGCGATCGAATACGATCCCAATCGCAGCGCCCGCATCGCGTTGTTGCACTATGTCGACGGCGAAAAACGCTATATTCTGGCGCCGGTGGGCCTGGAGGTTGGGCGCACGGTGATGGCGGGTCCGGAAGCCGATATTCTGACCGGCAATGCTCTGCCTTTAAAAAACATTCCGGCGGGCACGGTGGTGCACAATATCGAGCTGCGGCCGGGCAAGGGCGGGCAGATGGCGCGCTCGGCCGGGACGCAGGCGCAGTTGGTTTCAAAGGAAGGCGATTACGCTTTGTTGAAGCTGCCCTCCGGTGAAGTTCGGCGGGTGCAGGTGGAATGCGCGGCGACCATCGGGCAGGTGGGCAACGTCGAGCACGAAAACGTGAGCATCGGCAAGGCCGGGCGCAAGCGCTGGATGGGCAAGATGCCGCACAATCGCGGCGTGTCGATGAACCCGGTGGATCACCCGCATGGAGGCGGAGAAGGAAAGACGTCGGGCGGGCGGCATCCGGTGACGCCGTGGGGCCAGCCGACGCGCGGATTCAAGACTCGCAACAACAAGCGGACGGACAAATGGATCGTCACGCGGAAGCAAAAGAAGAGATAACCAATGGGACGCTCGTTAGCCAAGGGACCGTTTGTTGACGACCACTTAATGAAAAAAGTGGCGGCGATGAACGAGAAAAATGAAAAAAAGGTCGTGCGCACCTGGTCGCGGCGATCGACGATCGTGCCGGAGTTCATCGGCCATACGCTGGCGGTGCATAACGGAAAAAAATTCATTCCGGTGTACGTGACCGAGAACATGGTCGGGCACAAGCTCGGCGAATTTTCGCCGACGCGGCAGTTTAAAGGACACGCGGCGAAGGCGGCGGCGGAGAAGACGGCCAAGCCGGCGTGAGGAGATCCGTGGCGGTGGTCAGTGGCCGGTGGTCAGTGGCCAGTTCGCGAGGATGAGTTGTTGGATTCGGGAATGAGATTTAGGGCTGGCCACGGGCTGCTGTCCACTGGCCACTGAGGACATATGCAAGCGAAAGCGGAAGCTCGTTACATTCGGACCTCGCCGCAGAAGGCGCGCCTGGTCGTCGACCTGATCCGGGGCGTGAAGGCCGGGGAGGCGATCAACATTCTGCGCGCCACCAATAAGCGCATCGCGCCGTCGGTTGAAAAAGTTTTGCGCTCGGCGATCGCCAACGCGGAGAACCGCTCGAACGACGTCGATGTGGACCGGCTGTTTGTCACCGAGGCGTACGTGAACGAAGGGCCGCGAATGAAGCGTATCCGGCCGGCGCCGATGGGCCGGGCATTCCGCTACCAGCGGCGGATGGCGCACATTGTGGTGAAAGTCGGGGACAAGGAATAACGATGGGTCAAAAGGTACATCCCTACGGGTTCCGGCTGGGCGTCACCAAGACCTGGCGGTCGCGGTGGTTCGCCAAGCAGGATTACGCCAAGCTGCTGCGCGAGGATCTGGAGCTCAAGGAGTCGCTGCGCGACCGGCTGAAGGCGGCGGGCATCAGCGCGATCGAAGTGGACCGGCCTGGCAACAAGCTGCGCATCACCATTCACACCTCGCGGCCGGGCATCATTATCGGGCGCAAGGGCGCCGAGATCGAAAAGCTCAAATCGGATCTGGCCAAGAAGACCAAGCGCGAAGTTTTTATCGATATTCAGGAAGTGCACAAGCCGGAGCTGGACGCGCAATTGATCGCCGAGACGATCGCGTTGCAGCTTGAAAAACGCGTGGCGTTCCGGCGCGCGATGCGCAAGTCGGTGGATTCGGCGCTGCGCTTCGGCTGCAAGGGAATCAAGGTGCGCGTTTCTGGCCGCTTGAACGGGGCCGAAATCGCCCGCACTGAGTGGTATCTGCAAGGCCAGCTTCCGCTGCACACCTTGCGCGCCGATATCGACTACGGATTCAGCCAGGCCTATACGACCTACGGCGTGATCGGGATTAAGTGCTGGGTGTACAAGGGCGAAATTTTGCCTGGCGGGCAGCGCCGCGGATTGCGCAATGAGCCGGAGCCGCGCCGCGCTCCGGCGCGGGAACGGCGCGAGCGGGATCGCGACCGGGAGCGGCGTCCGCAGCCGGCGGTCGAAACGGGCGGAGTATCACAGGCTCCGCCGGCGGAGATGCCGCGCGTGCAGGCTCCGATCCTGCCGCCGATGAGCTCGCCGCAGCCGAGCTGGAAGACGGAACTTCCGGAGACCCGGGAAAGCAAGCCGGGCGAGGGAGACAAAAAGGAATAAGCCATGTTGATGCCGAAGAAAGTCAAGTACCGCAAGCAGCAGCGCGGGCGCATGGCTGGGAAGGCCTGGCGCGGCTCCTCGCTCGCTTTCGGCGATTACGGATTGAAGGCGCTCGCCTGCGGCTGGATTACAGACCGGCAGATCGAAGCGGCGCGCGTGGCGATGACGCGCTCGATCAAGCGCGGCGGCAAGGTGTGGATTCGCCTGTTTCCGGATAAGCCGATTACCAAGAAGCCGGCCGAGACGCGCATGGGAAAAGGCAAGGGCGCGCCGGAACAGTGGGTTGCGGTGATCCGGCCGGGGAAAATTCTGTTCGAGATGGAAGGCGTGGCGAGAGAAGTGGCGCAGGAGGCGATGAAGCTCGCCGCGGCGAAGCTGCCGCTGCCGACCAAGCTCGTTTCGCGGGAGCACGTGGAGTAAGCGATGAAGGAAAACGCGGATAAAGTACGGGCGCTCGATACGGCGGAGATTCACAAACAAATGCGCGAGGCGCAGGAGCAGATGTTCCGGCTGCGCTTTCAGATGCGGATGGGGCAGATGGATGGTCTCAAAAAATTCCGCGGGCTCAAAAAAGAGCGGGCGCGGATGCTGACGGTGCTGCGGGAGCGGGAAATGAACCCGGACGCCGCGGCGCCGGCCGCCAAGGGGAAAAGGTAAGCGATGGCCGAAGGTAACGTCACAAAGAATTCCAAGGTGGGCTCGGTGGTGTCCGACAAGATGGCGAAGACCATTGTGGTCGAGGTCACGCGCCGCGTGCCGCATCCGGTGTACAAGCGCATCGTCACCAAGCGGAAGAAATTTTACGCCCATGACGAGCAGGAGCAGGCCAAGGTGGGCGATGTGGTGCGCATCATCGAGTGCCGCCCGATGAGCCGGCTGAAGCGCTGGCGGCTCGGCGAGGTGCTGCGCAAGGCGGTGCAGGTGACCACGGATTTGAGCTCGATCGGCATCGAAACCGGACCGGAGAAAAGACTCTCGAAGAAGAAGGGGAAAGGCTAGTGGCCATTGGCCCGGCGGCCGGTGTCCAGTAGGGAGACAGAAATATGATCGGGATGCGGACGATTCTCGAAGTGGCCGACAACAGCGGCGCGCGCAAGCTATCCTGCATTTTGCCGCGGGGCGGCGATCTCGGGCTGCGCGCCGGCCTGGGCGACGTGATCACGGCCGCGGTGAAGGAGGCTTCGCCGGAGTCGGCGATCAAAAAAGGGAAGGTCGTGCGCTGCGTCATCGTACGCATGCGCAAGGAGACGCGCCGCAAGGACGGGACCTATATTCGCTTTGACTCGAACGCTGCGGTCCTGATCAATGAAGTGGGCGAGCCGGTGGGCACCCGCGTTTTCGGTCCGGTGGCGCGCGAGTTGCGCGACAAGAAGTTCATGAAGATCGTTTCGTTGGCGCCGGAGGTGATTTAAATGCGATTCAAGGTGCGCCGGCGCGATCAGAACGCGCCGAAAAAGATTTTAAAGGTGCGGATCAAAAAGGACGACACGGTGAAGGTCATCGCCGGGCGCGATAAGGGCAAGACCGGCCGCGTGCTCGATGTCGATCGGAAAAACGGCAAGGTTCTGGTGGAGCATGTGGGGATGGTGAAGCGGCACACGCGGCCCAATCCGCAGCGGCAGATCAAGGGCGGTATCGCCGAGCGCGAAAGCCCCATCTCCATTTCGAACGTGATGCTGCTCACCTCCGGCGGCGCCGCCACGCGCGTCGGATATCGCATCGAACAGAGTGGAACCGTGACGCGGCGTGTCCGGATCGCCAAAAAAGGCGGCGAGATTCTGGACAAGAAAGCATGAAGGGCGGGGATCGGGAATTCCAGGATGCAAGATTCAGGATGCAGGTAAATTATGGGCGCCAGACTTAGAGAGCATTATCAGAAAAGCGTCATTCCGGCGCTGACCAAAGAGTTCGGATACAAGAACGTCATGGCCGTTCCGAAGATCGAAAAAATCTCGCTGAACATCGGCCTGGGCGAAGCGACGCAGAATCCGAAGCTGATGGACGGCGCGGTGAACGAGCTGGCGCAGATCGCCGGGCAGAGGCCGGTGGTGACCAAGGCGCGGAAATCGATCGCGGCGTTCAAGCTGCGCGAAAACATGGCCATCGGCTGCACGGTCACGCTACGCGGGGACCGCATGTACGAATTTTTCGATCGCCTGGTGAACGTTGCGCTGCCGCGGGTGCGCGACTTCCGCGGCGTATCGAGCAAATCCTTCGACGGCCGGGGCAATTACACTTTGGGTGTCAAGGATCAACTGATTTTCCCGGAAGTGGACTATAACAAGGTCGAAAAAGTGAAGGGCATGAATATTTGCATCACCACCACGGCGCGAACCGACGCCGAGGGGATCGCGCTGTTAAAACATCTCGGAATGCCCTTCCGCACGCAATAAAAAGGAATCCATGGCAACTACCGCAAAGATCGCAAGAGACGAACGGCTCGACCAGGCCCGGCGCGAGAAGAAACCGAAGCTCGCCTGCCGGCATCGCAATCGCTGCTTCCGCTGCGGCCGCCCGCGGGGGTATATCCGCAAGTTCAAATTGTGCCGGATCTGTTTCCGGCAGCTGGCGCTGGCGGGCGAAGTGCCGGGCGTGATCAAGGCTTCCTGGTAGGAGATTACAACGCATGACGACAACGGATCCGATCGCCGACATGCTGACGCGCATTCGCAATGCGCTGCAAGCGCGCCATCCCAAGGTGGACGTGCCGGCATCGCGGCTGAAGACGGATATCGCCAAAATTCTGAAGGACGAAGGCTACATCGCCAACTACAAGCTGACCGAGGAAGGCGCTAAAAAATCGATCCGCATTTATCTCAAATACACGCCGGGAAACATGCCGGTAATCTCGCGGATCGAGCGCGTTTCGCGCCCCGGATGCCGCGTTTACGTCGGCTCGCGCGAGGTGCCGCGCGTGCTGGGCGGGCTGGGGATCAATATCCTGACGACGCCGCGCGGGGTGATGACCGGCTCGGCGGCGAGGAAAGAAGGCGTGGGCGGCGAAGTTTTGTGCCACGTCTGGTAACGGAGTAAGAGCAATGTCACGAGTGGGAAAAAAACCGATTCCGCTGCCGAAAGGCGTGAAAATCCATATCGCCGCGGATTCGCTGCAGGTCGAAGGGCCGAAGGGAAAGCAGAGCGTGCCGGTTCCGCCCGGCATCACAGTGCGACAGCAGGATGGTCACGTCGAAATCCAGCGCGAATCCGACGACAAGGCGGCGCTGCACGGCCTGACGCGAGCGCTCGCCGCCAACGCGGTGCAAGGAGTTTCCAGCGGATTCACGCGGGAGCTCGATATTGTGGGTATCGGCTATCGCTGCGATGTCAAGGGGCGCGTCGCCACCTTCACGCTCGGCTACTCGCATCCGATCGAGTTTTATCTGCCCGACGGGATCGATCTCAAGGTGGATAAGCAAACGCATCTGGTGCTGAGCGGGGCCGACCGGCAACTGCTCGGGCAGGTGGCCGCCAACATGCGCGCGCTGCGCCCGCCCGATCCGTACAAGAACAAAGGCGTCCGGTATACTGGCGAAGCTCTGCGCAAGAAGGTCGGCAAGACCGGCGCTTCGGGAGGCAAGTAATGGCTCGCGATTCGAAAAACGATATCCGGCTGCGGATTCACCGGCGCATCCGGCGGCGCGTCAAGGGCACGCCGGAGCGGCCTCGTCTGGCCGTTTTTCGCAGCTTAAAGCACATTTACGCGCAGGTGATCGACGATCACGAAGGCAGGACGCTGGCGGCGGCGTCCTCCAATGAAAAAAATGGGGTGAACGGCGGCAACATCGCCGGCGCGAAGGCGGTGGGCAAAACGGTGGCCGAGCGCGCCCGGGAAAAGGGCGTCAAGGCCGTGGTATTCGATCGTGGAGGCTATCTCTATCATGGCCGTATTAAGGCTCTGGCAGAGGCGGCCCGCCAAGCGGGGTTGGAGTTTTGAGCGAAGCGAGACGGGAGTTCTAAATGGCAACAGCGGCAAAACGCCTTGACGCGGCGAACTTGAATCTCAAAGAGCAGGTGGTCTCGATCAATCGCGTCACCAAGGTCGTCAAGGGCGGGAAAAATCTAAGCTTTTCGGCGCTGGTGGTGGTCGGCGATCCCGGAGCGAAAATCGTCGGCTTCGGCACGGGCAAGGCGAAAGAGGTTCCGGCGGCTATCAAGAAGGGCATCGAAGCGGCGAAGAAAAATCTTCGCAAGATTCATGTACTCGCCACCACGATCCAGCATCCGGTGCTGGGGGCCTTCGGAAGCGGACGGGTGCTGCTCAAGCCGGCGCCGGAAGGGACCGGCGTCATCGCCGGCGGGCCGGTTCGCGCCGTCATCACCGCCGTCGGCATTCCGAATGTTCTGACCAAGTCGATCGGCTCGCACAATCCGCACAACGTGGTCAAGGCGACCATCGACGCGCTCGAACAACTGCGCGACAAAAACGAAGTTGCTGCGCTGCGCGGGCTCCATCAGGAAAAGGTCGGTTGAAATTATGGCGGGAACCATCAAAATCAAGTTGATTGGCAGTCCCATTTGTTGCCCGGAAAAGCACAAGGTGATTGTCCGTGCTCTGGGGCTCAAGAAAATGAACCGAGTGGTCGAGCGGCCGGATACGCCGGCTTTTCGCGGAATGGTCAAGAAAATTCCGCACCTGCTCGCTATAGTGGAGTAAAAGGATGAATTTAAGCCAGCTAAAGCCGCCCCCGGGGCAGAAGCATAAAAAGCAACGTGTCGGACAGGGCATGGGCTCCGGACGCGGCAAGTATTCCGGCCGCGGCGCCAAGGGGGCCAAGTCGATCACCGGCTACTCGCGAATGCGCGGGTTTGAAGGCGGGCAGATGCCGCTGCACCGGCGTCTTCCCAAGCGCGGATTCACCAACATCTTCCGCAAGGAGTACGCGATCGTGAACCTGGCGCGGCTGGAAGCTCTGGACGGCGCGGCGTTCGATCCGGGGAAGCTGCTCGAGCTGGGCGTCATCAAGAAGCTGAAGCACGGGCTGAAGATTCTGGGCACGGGCGATCTCACCCGCGCCATTACCGTTAAGGCGCACGTGTTTTCCAAATCGGCGCTCGAAAAAATTCAGAAGGCCGGTGGAACGGCGGAAGTGATCGGAGCGGAAAAGTAGGAAGCCGCGTTCGCGCGGGCTTGGGGCAGAGTATGGCGCACGGCGAATGCGTTGTGCGCGGGAGAAAGTTTTTATGAGGTTTTTCGAAGCCGTCGCCAATATTTTTCGAATTCCCGATCTGCGGAAACGGCTGCTGTTTGCTTTAGGGCTGCTGGCCGTCTATCGCATCGGCGGCTTTATTCCGATCCCCGGCGTCGACTGGAACCGGCTCCAGGACTTTTTCCAGCGGAACGCGGGCAGCGTATTCGGAATGTTCGACCTGTTCAGCGGCGGCATGTTCCGGCGGATGACGATCTTCGCGCTGGGCATCATGCCGTACATTACGGCGTCGATCATTTTGCAGTTGCTGACCGTGGTGGTCCCGACGCTCGAAAAGCTGCAAAAAGAGGGCGAGCTCGGGCGGCGCAAAATCACGCAGTGGACCCGCTATCTGACTGTGGGCCTGGCGCTGATGCAGTCGATTGGCATCGCCACTGCTTTGCAGACGGCGCAGCAGGGCCTGGTGATGAACCCCGGAATCGGATTCATGATCATGACCGTGCTCAGTCTTACGGCCGGCTCGGCGTTTATCATGTGGCTGGGCGAGCAGATCACCGAGCGCGGCATCGGCAACGGCATGTCGCTGATCATCTTCGTTGGCATCATTGTGCGGCTCCCGGACGCGGTTCTCGAGCTGGTGCAAAAAGTTCAGACCGGAGACTGGCCGTTCATTCAAGTCGCGATCATTCTGGTGATGATGGTCGCCGTGGTGGCATTCATCGTGCTGGTCGAGCGCGGCGAGCGACGCATTCCAGTGCAATACGCCAAGCGAGTGATCGGGCGGCGGATGATGGGCGGGCAATCGACGCACCTGCCGCTCAAAGTCAACGCGGGCGGCGTGATTCCGGTGATCTTCGCCTCCTCGCTGCTGGCCTTCCCGATGACCTTGATCAATCTGGACTGGGTCCGGAACTCGCCGATTTTGAGCGGGATGCTGGGGGCGATCAGCGGCGCCTCGCCGATGTATTATCTGCTGTACACGGTCCTGATTATTTTCTTCTGCTTCTTTTACGTTTCGATTATCTTTAATCCCAACGAAGCGGCCGATAATATGCGCAAGTACGGCGGCTTCATACCCGGCATCCGGCCGGGCAAGAACACGGCCGAGTACATGAACAAGATCCTGACCAAGATCACGGTGGTCGGCGGTCTGTATCTCTCGGTTTTGTCGCTGCTGCCGCAGATCATGATTCAGGGCATCAAGCTGCAACGTCTGCCGGTGGTCGGTATGTGGATCGACGCGCATTTTCCGCGCTGGCTGCTGGACGGGCTGGGGATTACATTTTATTTCGGAGGAACTTCGCTGCTGATCGTGGTGGGCGTCGCCATGGACACCATCAACCAGATCGAGGCCCAGTTGATCATGCGGCACTACGAGGGATTTACGCCGCGCGCGGGCCGGATTCGCGGCCGGCGCGGCAGCGTCATTTGAGCCCGGTTAGCTCAACCACAACGATGGCCCAGTTTTGCCTGATTTTATTTGGCCCTCCCGGATCGGGGAAGGGCACGCAGGCGGCGCTTTTGCGCGGCCGGTTAGGATTGGCTCACATTTCAACCGGGGATATGCTGCGGGCGCGCATCGCCTCGGGCGACGATCTGGGCCAGGAAGCGGCCGCGTACGTGAATGCGGGCGCGCTGGTGCCGGACGAGGTGGTGAACCGGATGGTCGAGGATCGGATCCAGCAGGCCGATTGTGAGCGCGGGTTCATTCTGGACGGCTATCCGCGAACGGTCGCGCAGGCGAGGCTGCTCGGCGCGATGCTGAAAGCGCGTGGGGTGCGCTCGCTGGTCGTTCATTTGCGGGTGAGCTATAATGAGATCACTGCTCGCCTTTCGGCGCGCCGGCAGTGCGCGCGTTGTGGCTCGATCTCCAATACCAGCCATGGAGAATTTTGCGTCACTTGCGGATCGAGAATGGC
Source organism: Terriglobia bacterium (assembly GCA_021325175.1). Taxonomy (GTDB): domain Bacteria; phylum Acidobacteriota; class Terriglobia; order Bryobacterales; family Bryobacteraceae; genus Palsa-187. The sequence goes on along the minus strand of JAJPHS010000106.1, from coordinate 3,958 downwards.
GCTTCGCCAGGACGATCGTCCGGAAGTGGTGAAGCAGAGGCTGGAAGCGTACGAGGCGCAGACCAAGCCGGTTCTCGAGTATTTCCGGGAAGCCGGCGTCAAAATTTTTGAGGTGGAAGGCGGAGGCAGAACGCCTGAGGCGATCGCCATGGAGATTGAGAAGGCCGTGGAAGTGGACGCGGGAGCCAACGTCAGGACGGCATGATCGTGCGGAAGAGCATGGCAGAGCTGGAAAAAATGCGCGCCGCCGGTCTGCTCGTCTGGCAGATCCTGAACAAGCTTAAAGGAATGGTCCAGGAAGGCGTCACCACGTATGAACTGGAAGTCGAGGCGGAAAAGATGATGCACGACGCCGGCGCGCGCCCTGCGTTTAAAGGCTACTCGACGCCGGCTGCCGGAACGAAATTTCCGTTCGTGCTCTGCACTTCGGTGAACGATGAAATCGTCCACGGCATGCCCTCGCAAAAAAGAGTTTTGAAGGCCGGGGACATCGTGTCGATCGATACCGGCGTCCAGTTGAACGGCTATTACGGCGATTCCGCGATCACCGTGCCGGTGGGAGAAATTTCCGAGGAGACGCGGCGCCTGCTGGAGGTGACCCGCGAGTCACTGGAGTTGGCGATCGATAAAGCCAGGCCGGGCAACCGGCTGTTCGACATTTGCGGTACGGTGGAGCGGCACGTGACCGCCAACGGCTTTACGGTGGTGCGCGAGTTCGTCGGCCACGGAATCGGTACGCACATGCACGAGGAGCCGCAGATCCCGAACTATATCGACCGCAAAAACGAAAATCCGCGGTTGAAAGAAGGAATGGTGCTGGCGATCGAGCCCATGGTGAACGCCGGCGCGCCGGGCACGCGGGTGCGCCCGGACCGGTGGACGGCGGTGACCGAAGATGGAAAGAATTCGGCGCATTTTGAGCATACGGTGGCCATTACGGCCAACGGCCCATGGGTGCTGACGCGGCCGTGAAGGAAATTGTCGGGCGGTTGAGGAAAGGTTGATCATGAAAGTAAGGGCGTCGGTCAAAAAAATGTGCGACAAATGCAAGATCGTGCACCGTGAAGGCGTGGTGCGCGTGATCTGCTCGAATCCGAAACATAAACAGAGGCAAGGGTAAGAAAGATGGCGCGTTTAGCAGGCGTGGATTTACCAGCGAGAAAACGGACGGAAATCGGGCTCACCTACATTTACGGCATCGGCCGCACGCGATCGAAGTCGCTGTGCCATCGCGCCGGGGTCAATCCCGATAAAAAGGTGGCGGATCTGACCGAAGACGAAGTAAACCGTATCCGCCAGATTCTCGAAGCCGAAGGCGCGGTCGAAGGCGACCTGCGCAAGGAAGTTTCGATGAATATCAAGCGCCTGATCGAGATGGGGTCGTATCGCGGACTGCGGCACCGGCGTGGCCTGCCGGTTCGCGGCCAACGCACCCATACTAACGCGCGCACCCGCAAAGGTCCGCGGCGCGGTACGGTGGCGAATAAGAAGAAAGCGACGGCGAAGACCTAATGGCAAAAGCTCCGGCGAAAACTGGCAAGAAAAAATCGTTCAAGAAAAAAGAAAAGCGGGTTGTGCCCACGGGGTTGGTCCACGTGCAGGCCTCGTTCAACAATACGATCATCACCATTACGGACCCGCTTGGAAACGTGATCGCCTGGTCCAGTTCCGGCTCGCTCGGCTTCCGGGGATCGCGCAAGGGCACGCCGTTTGCCGCGCAGCAGGCCTCGTTGACGGCCGCGAACAAAGCGAAAGAATCCGGATTGCGGACGGTGGAAGTACACGTCAGCGGGCCCGGCGCGGGCCGCGAATCGGCCGTTCGCGCGTTGGCTACGGCAGGTCTCGAAGTGCGCACGATTAAGGACACGACGCCGATCCCGCATAACGGGTGCCGGCCGCCGAAGAAGCGAAGAGTTTAGTGAAGCAGTGGCCGGTGGCCGGTGGCCAGTGGCCGGTAGAAACAAGATCTGGCCACTGGACACTGACCACTGGCCATTAGAGAAGCAGGATGAAGGTCGAAAGATCGTAAACTGCACCTGAACAACTGGCCACTGGCACGGACCACTGGCCACTGGAGGTTAGAATTGGCACGATACATTGGTCCCGTCTGCCGGCAATGCCGGCGCGAGGGCATGAAGCTATTTCTCAAGGGCGAGCGCTGCCACACCGAAAAATGCGCCGTCGAAAAGCGCAATTTCGCGCCGGGGCAGCACGGCAAGGACCGCAAGCCGAAACTGGTCGGCTACGGCTTGCAGCTTCGCGAAAAGCAGAAAGCGCGCCGCTATTATCAACTGCTCGAAGGGCAGTTCCGCAATCTCTATGAGAAGGCGCTGGTGAAGAAGGGCGTCACCGGCGAGAACATGCTGAACACGCTGGAGCGCCGCCTCGACAATACCGTTTACCGCATGGGTTTCGGTACCTCGCGAGCCCAGGCGCGCCAGTTGGTCCGCCACGGCCACATCAACGTGAACGGACGCCGCGTCGATATCCCGAGCTTTGAAGTCAAGCCGAATGATGTCATCGAGGTCCGCGAGAAGAGCAGAAACAATCCGACCATCCTGCACGCTCGCGACGCCACGGCCCACGCCCCCAGCCCGAACTGGCTGGAAGTGGACCGGGAAAACCTCAAGGCCCGCGTTCTGGGGCAGCCCAAGCGCGAGGATCTGGTGCAGATTCAATTGAACGAGCAGCTCATCGTCGAGTTGTACTCCAAGTAACGTAAAGGAGCCTAAATGTTTAAAGGATTCCAAAAGCCCAAGCGACTCGTCGCCAACACCGAAACCCTCAACGACCGTTACGGCATGTTCACCGCCCAGCCTTTTGAACGGGGATTCGGGTCAACTATCGGCACCGGCCTGCGCCGGGTGCTGCTCAGCTCGATTGAAGGCGCGGCCATCACCGCGGTTCGCATCGATGGCGTGGCGCACGAATTTTCGCCGATCCCCGGCGTGGTCGAGGATGCCACCGACATCATTCTGAATCTGAAACAGGTTCCCTTCAAAATGATGGGCGAAGGCACGCGCACCGTGCGTCTCAAGGCCGACGCGCCGGGCGAGGTGATGAGCGGCCAGATCGAAACCGACTCCGATATCGAAGTGCTCGACCGCAACATGCATATCGCCACGGTCGGCCCCGGCGGCAAACTGAATATCGAAATGCGCCTGAAGTCAGGCCGCGGATACGTTTCGGCGGATCGCAACAACGACGACGATCTTCCTCTCGGCTATATTCCGATCGATTCGGTTCACTCGCCCGTGCGCAAAGTGAATTTTTCCGTGGAGGCGGCGCGTCTGGGCCAGATGACGGATTATGACAAGCTGACCATTGAAGTCTGGACCAACGGAGCGATTTCGCCGGCCGACGCGATCGGCCAGGCCGCGAAACTTCTGAAGGACCACATGGCGATCTTCATCAACTTCGAAGAGCTGCCCGAGTCCGCCGAAGAACCGGCCGAGCGCGCCTTGAGCCAGATGAATGAAGTGCTCAACCGCTCCGTGGAAGAGCTCGAGTTGAGCGTCCGCTCCTACAACTGCCTGAAGAACGCCAATATTCAGACTATCGGCGATCTGGTTCAAAAAACCGAAGCCGAAATGCTCCGCACCAAGAATTTCGGACGCAAATCGCTCAACGAGATTAAAGAGATTCTCGGCGGTCTGGGCCTCAGCTTCGGCATGAAGTTCGATGCGCAGGGCCGGCTGGTGTCGCCGGCGGGAACGCCCGCGATGATCAGCCCGGGCGGTGAAGATCACCTGGATCTCGAAAATGAAGGACCCCAGGACGACGAAGAGGAGGCCAGCCCCCGGGCTGAGTAAGATCCAGTGAGACACAAAGTAGCGGGATACAAACTCAAGCGCAGCACCGGCGCCCGCAAGGCGCTCTTTAAGGGGCTGGTCACCAGCGTCATCGAGCACGAACGAATCGTTACCACGGTTCCGAAGGCCAAAGCGGTCCGGCCGCT
>JAJPHS010000001.1 GCA_021325175.1 Terriglobia bacterium | reverse complement strand
GCGATGGAAGCGCTCGCGAGATCGCTTAGGTTATTCGCCGCCTGCAAAAATATGGGCGCGGCTATAATCTTCGACCAGGACAAGCTCGTGATAAACGACGGATCGGCATAACTCCCCGCGAATGCCGTCCCGGAGGGCAGCAGCAGATTATTGGATAGCGATAGCGTGACCACGCCGCTCGCGGTCGAGGAGGTGATCTGCTGCGTTGTACCGTTTACCGCGGTAACCAGGCCCGAGGCGGAAAAATCGGTGGAGACCAGCGCGCGGCATACCGGATACTTCGCCACCGTTCCCGAGGAAGGCCCGGCGACGACTGTATTCGGAAGGCACAGCTGGTTGAATGGATTGTAGTTACGCGTCGGTTGGGCGGACGCCAACGCCGCTCCGCAGAGCAGCAACAGAAATCGATTCATACTCGGAAGTTGCCGGGCGGCTTACCAGCTCGGTCGCCGCTTCCTGACGACCAGCGTAAGCACGCAGGACGCAGCCTGGTTCACAGGCGCAGCCGCCGTCCCGCTGCGCACCTTGATGTACGGACAGCCGCGGAAGTCTATGTATGTCACAGGCGAGCCCATCGACGCCGCGGAAACAGACATCTGAATGCGATTCCCAGCCGTCGCCGCCGCCGCGGGAATCTCGATCTCATTTCCCGAGCCGTCGAACAACTCAAAGAAACTGACGCCATCCACGCTGCCCTGGAAAGTAAGCGCCGCCGCCGTCCACGCCTGCGGCATCTGGATCGACACCAAATCGCCATCCCCGAGGAGCACCGTACCCGACAGCGATTGCCCCCCGGCGATCGTGGCCTGTGGTTGGCTGAAAGGATACATGGATTACGCACTCAGCATCGCGTGCCACTGCCCGATGCTCGTGCAGTAGAACACTGCGACCTTGCCGGCAGCGACCGCAAACGCGGCGTTTGCGCCGAGCGAGTTGATCTGCTCACCCGTCGACGGGAACACGTTCATTGACGCCACGCCCGCGTTTACCACCATAAAGCTGGCCGAGGAAGCCTGGACGTTCGCAGCCGCGGCGCTATAGATCGCGGCCGTCGCCGGCAGAAGCGCGGAATCTCCGTTCGTCGCAACCGTAGTGAAGCGCGCCTGCTGCGCCGGGATCGGAGTCGCGTTCGCCTGGCCGCCGCCGGCGTGCGCCACCAATCCATCCTGTACCGTCTCGTACTGGAAACCCACGGCGTCCAGCAAGAGCATGTACTTGATCACCCCGCCGATGCCGGTAAAGATTTTGCTGTACCAGGGTCCCCGCTCGGCCCCACCGGGACCACCGACAAACGACTTTCCAGCGCCTTGAGTTTGCGGCATTCGAAGCCTCCCTTTCCGCTCGCGGCCCTATTGCCCAGGATTACCGATCAGGCCCAGATAATTGTTCCAGCCATGGCTCTTGCGGTAACGCATTCCCACAATGCCGACTTCGGTGTAATCATCGGTCCAACTCTTCGTGTACGGCTGCTTGCGCCAGAACCAGATCAGGCCCGTGTCGGCCGGCTCGGCGCACAAGAACCATGCGTTCGGCGCGGTCAGGTACGGCCAGACGAACGGCTTCGGCATCCCGTCGATTGCCCCGGCAAGCGGGTTCACCGAGCGATCGGCGGTCGTCGGATCATCGGGCGAGCGGAGCAGCGCGTGAGCAAGGAACCGATTGTTCGGATGCACCACGAGACGCCGGAACTGGATACGAATCAGTTCTCCAGACGGCCGTTTCATCAGTTCCCCGGCCGTCATTGCCGTTTCCAGCGACAGGATGTCGAGATCCGCCGCCGTCATCGCGTTGGACTGCAAGCCTCCGGCCTTAAATAGCGGGTGAGTCGTCGAGAACAGCGGCATGCCATCCGGGCCGGGAAACGCGGCATTGAATCCGTTGTTGAACGTCGAAGCCGCGTCGAGTTCCTGCGTCTCGTAGCAGCTCCAGCCAAGATCCTTGTGGATGTTGCTGATCAGGTCCCATTTGTCGTCCTCGACCACATCCACCGTGGTCGGAACCGCCAAGCCGAAGCGCTTGTGAACAAACGTCGACTTGAAACCCTGCACGGGCTGATCGGTGCGGATCGACTTGCCTTCGTCGATCGCCGCGAAGCGACCGACACCGGACACCTGCGAAAACTGCTCGATCGACCGATCCGAACTCTTCACGTTGAAGATCTGCGAGAACTGAGGCGGATACCGCCGCAGTCCGCGGTCGATGACCGCGCGCAGAGCGGGGAGCATGTTCACCCCGTAGAAATCCGTCATGTTGCCTTGTACGAGCATGATTCCCTCCCCTAGACCGTCGCAACTTCCGCGCTGAACAAGTGCTTGTTGAACTTCAACTCGCAGCGAGCGTTCGCGCCGAACGCATTGTTGATCTCGTCGTACAGCCGCAACAGCCGCACGTCAAGAGTCGCCGTCACCGCAATCGCGCCTTCACTGAACTGCGCCCCGGAATTATCCCGCGTCACTCCGCCGCCGGGGGTAGTGATCACAAGATTCGTATTTAAGTTCATATTCGCGAAGGCCACATTCGCTCCGTTCGCGCCATCGCCCTGCGCCTCATAGAGCGCGCCCGGATCGACCATTACCTGATGGTCGGAGGCAGTCGAAGCAGGCGACCAGTTGAGCGCCACGCCCAAGTAACGGGTCACTCCGGGCGTGATTGCCGG
>JAJPHS010000014.1 GCA_021325175.1 Terriglobia bacterium | reverse complement strand
TTCTTAATGAATAACGAGATGGACGATTTCGCGTCCAAGCCCGGCACGCCGAATATGTTCGGGCTGGTGCAGGGCGAAGCCAACGCGATCCAGCCCATGAAGCGGCCGCTTTCCTCCATGATGCCGACCATCCTGCTCAAGGACGGCAAGCTGTTCATGGTGATCGGCGCGCCCGGAGGATCGCACATCATCACCGGCGTCACCGAAGCGGTGCTGAACGTGATCGATTTCGGAATGAACGCGCAGGACGCCGTCGATTTCCCGCGCTTCCATCATCAGTGGAAGCCCGACAAGCTGGAGCTGGAGCCGGGAATTTCCCCGGATACCGCCGCCATTCTGCGACAAATGGGCTACGACGTCGATACTCATCCGCGCGCCGGATCGCGCGTGGAAGCCATCATCGTCCGCGGCGACTGGCTCGAAGGCGGCACCGACGGGCGCGGATCGGGCAAGGTCGCGGGATACTGACATCGTGCGCTTAAAATCTGTCCCCTTTCCCCGGACTGCGGAATTCACCCCGCGCGGCGGGCGTCACCTTTAATGCAACGCGCCCTTTCGACGCACCTGTTCGTCAATCATCGCCTGACCACCGTGTGGCTGGAGCGGATCTGGAACGCCGGGATCCCTCTGGTCGAAATTTTCTGCGCCCGCCAGCACCTCGATTATCGCGACAAGGCGCAGATCGCCGAGCTGGGTCATTGGTTCCGCGATTCGGAGCTGAAGCTTCATTCGCTGCATTCGCCGATGTATAGCGACGAATTCTGGGGGCGCTCGGGTCCGGATGCGATCATCAACATCTGCGAACCGGTGAAGATCAAGCGCATCCAGATGGTGGATGAGATCAAGCGCGCTTTGGAAATCGCCGAGACGGTGCCGTTCCGCTATCTGATCCAGCATCTCGGCGCGAGCGGCGAAGAGTACGATCCGCGCAAAATCGATACGGCCTTTTCCTCGCTTGAGGAAATTAGCGTGTTCGCCAGACAGCGCGGCGTCGAAGTGCTTCTCGAAAATACTCCCAACGCCCTCTCCAGCGCCGAGCGCCTGCTGATGTTTCTTGAAATGACGCATCTCGATCTCAACATCTGCTTCGATCTGGGCCACGCCAACATGAACGAAGGCGTCGAGCCGGCGTTTCGCGCGCTCGCCAGCCGCATCCGCTCCACTCACGTCCATGACAATAATGGTGTGGAGGATGCGCACCTGTTCCCCCTGATCGCGCCCGGCGGAACCATCGGCTGGCCGCGCGCGATGGAGATGCTGCGATCCCTCGCTGGCGATTGCCCGCTGCTGCTTGAATTGCGCGAGGTTCCCGATATGGCGCATCCGCTCGATCAGGTGCGCGAGTCCTTCGAGCGTTTGGAAAATGTCAAGTCAAGTCACGAGTCCTGAAAGAAAATCGCCGCGCGTCACCATCCGCGACGCGGGCCGGCACGCCGGCCAATCGGTGGAGATCGCCGGCTGGCTCTACAACCTGCGCCGCGGCGGAAAGATCTGCTTCCCGCAGCTCCGCGACGGCACCGGAATCCTGCAATGCGTCGCGGTGAAAAGCGCGCTGCCCGAAGCGCTGTTTGAAACGTTGAAGGATCTCACCCAGGAATCGTCGCTGATCGTGCGCGGCAAAATTCGCGCCGAGCAGCGCGCCCCCGGCGGCTACGAAATGGACGTCGAGGACGCCGAGGTGGTGCAGCGCGTTCCCGAATCCGATCCGTATCCCATCACGCCCAAGGAGCACGGCATCGATTTTCTGATGGATCACCGCCATCTCTGGCTGCGCAGCCGCCGCCAGCACGCCGCGCTCGCCGTCCGCCACGAGGTGATCCGCGGCATCCGCGATTATTTCGATTCGAACGGATTCGTCCTGGTCGATACGCCGATTTTCACGCCCGCCGCCTGCGAAGGGACCTCGACGCTGTTTGAGGTCAACTATTTCGACAACGAAAAAGTCTATCTGACCCAGTCCGGCCAGCTTTATAACGAAGCCACTTGCGCCTCCTTCGGCAAAACCTACTGCTTCGGCCCCACTTTTCGCGCCGAGCGTTCGAAGACCCGCCGCCATCTTACCGAGTTCTGGATGGTCGAGCCAGAAATGGCCTACGCCACGCTCGAAGACGTTAAGCGCGTCGGCGAGGAGCTGATCTGTTTCGTCATCGCGCGCGTGCTGGAACACCGCCGCGAGGAACTGAAGGTTTTGGAGCGCGACGTCGCAAAGCTCGAAGCCGTCAAAGCTCCGTTTCATCGCATGAGCTATGACGAGGCGGTCCAAAAACTCCAATCCAAGGGCAGCGAGATTCAGTGGGGCGGCGACTTCGGCAACACCGATGAAACGCTGCTCACTGACGACGTCGATCGTCCGATCATGGTCGATCGTTATCCGGCAAGCGTGAAGGCTTTCTATTTCCAGCCCGATGCCGTTCGTCCCGAGCTTGCCCTCGGCGTGGATTTCATCGCCCCGGAAGGTTATGGCGAGGTGATCGGCGGCGGCCAGCGCATTCACGATCTCGATCTCCTGCTCAAGCGCCTGGACGAGCACAAGCTGCCGCGCGAGGCTTTCGATTGGTATATCGATCTGCGGAAATTCGGCTCGGTCCCGCACGCCGGATTCGGCATGGGCGTCGAACGCTTCGTCGCCTGGATGTGCGGGCTCGAGCACATCCGCGAGACAATCGCCTTTCCCAGAATGCTCTATCGCACGCGCCCGTAACAGGCGATTAGCTCATTTCCATCAGAGTGGTGGTTTTCAACCACTTTAATGCCTGCGGCCGATTAAATTAAAATATTTATTTCACGCGGCTTAGCGTTTGGCTGGTCAATTGCCAATCTCCCGGCGGATATGAAGCCAGTCCTGGCCGCAATCGCGATCGCCGCAGCCGCCGCCTTTGCCCAGCCACAACAGGGTCCGTGGTCGGAACAGCCTCCTTTGGCTGGACGGCCCGGCGGCCCGAATCAGCCGCCGCCTGATAGCGATCCCGGCGCGGCCCAGCATGGCGTGGCGCGGATCAGCTTCATGACCGGAAACGTTTCCGTGCGCCGCGGCGATTCGGCGGAGCTGACCGCGGCCGTCGTCAACGCGCCGCTCACCATCGGCGATCGCGTCGTCACCGGCGACGGCGGCCGCGCCGAAGTGCAGCTCGATTCCGCGAACTTCTTTCGCCTGGCGCCGTCTAGCGAGGTGCGGCTCAGTGAATTGCAGCGCGGCCGTTATCAGATCCAGATCGCGGCCGGGAGCATTGTTTATCGCGTGCTGCGCGATTCGAGCGCGCAGGTTGAAATCAGCACGCCGAGCATCTCGCTTCGCCCGCTGCATACCGGCGTTTATCGCGTCAACGTAAATCCGGATGAAATCACCGAGATCACCTTGCGCAACGGCGCCGACGGCGAAGTTTTCGGACCGCGCGGGTCCGAGCAGATCCATAACAACAGCACCATGATGGTGCGCGGCTCCTCAGACGATCCCGAATTTCAGATGACCGCGCCCGCCGCCGAGGACGATTTCGACCGCTGGAGCGCGTCCCGGGATCAGACTTTGCTGCGCGCGACTTCGCCGGGACGTGTCAATCGCGATATTTACGGCGCCGAAGATCTGGACCCCTACGGCCGCTGGGTGAACGATGGCGCCTATGGCCAGGTGTGGGTTCCCACGGTGGGCCCGGGGTGGGCGCCGTATGCCTGCGGCCGCTGGGTGTGGGTGGACTACTACGGATGGACATGGCTCGGATGCGAGCCGTGGGCGTGGGCGCCGTATCATTTCGGACGCTGGTATTACGGGTCGTTCGGATGGGCGTGGTGGCCCGGTCCCATTTACGGCGGTGTGTTCTGGCGGCCGGCGCTAGTCGGCTTCTTCGGCTGGGGCGCGCCGGGATTCGGCGTCAGCGTCGGATTCGGCTGGGGATTCGCCAACGTCGGGTGGGTGCCGCTCGCTCCCTATGAGCGATTCCGCCCGTGGTGGGGACCGGCCGGCTATGGCGGCGCGATCGTCAACGTGAACGTCGTCAATCTCTATCGCAACGCCCGCGTGGCGAACGGCGTCACCAGCATTCGCGCCGGGGAGTTCGGGCGCACGAGCGTAACGCCGGCGACCATGATCCGCGCCAACGCGAACGATCTGGCTCGCGCCGGCGCGGTGAACGGACGCTTGCCGATCCCGGTGGCCAATGAGAGCCGCCAGTTTTCCAGCGTCCGGCCAGGCACGGCCGGCATCCCGCGTACGGCCGAAAACACGCGGTTCTTCTCAAGCGCTGCCTTTCGAACCGGCGGCGCCATGAGCGCGGGCGGCGCCCGCGGCGCGGAGTCGGGCGCCGCTCGCTCCAATAACGGAGGATGGCAGCGGATGAATCCATCCGGCAGCGGCGGAGCTTCCTGGCAGCGCTTCCCATCCGGGAATAACGCCGCGCCGCGGTATGGATCGCAGCCGCAGGTGAGAATCAATCCATCAATTGTTCAAAATCCGGGATCGCAGAATCGCGGCGGATATTCGCCGGCGCCGTTCAGCGTTCCTCGCGGAGGCGGCGCGCCTCGTGGTGGAGGCGGCGCACCCCGCGGCGGCGGATCGCGCGGCGGCGGCGGCCATGGAGGCCATGGCTAATTAAAAGTTCTTCTTCCCTCGTGCGGCCCGGTGGGCTTGCTCACCGGGCCTTTTTTTGTATGAAAATCTGTGACGAAAAAAGTAAATTGATGCAGCGCTACGAAGCCGCCGCTCGAACCTACGCGGAAAGCGTCCGCGAGCTTCAGCGGGGCCTGGCGAAGCTCGATTACGAACGCTCGTTTCTGGCCACCGAGGAAGCTCGTTACACCAGCGAACTCGCTCGCGCCGCGCTTCTGCAACACATCCGGAATCATCATTGCTAACCCCCTGGCGGCTGCCTTATCTCGCCGCCAGTACCGATTCGAAGTACTCCACATACCGCGGCGCGAGATTCTCGGGACGGTAGATCTTCCCCGCTTCGCGCGCCCTCCGCGACTCTTCTTCGTAAAACGCGGCGTCGCTTTCCAAACGCTCGATCAATTCGATCCACGGCTCGACCACTTCGGCCCCCACCGGACGCGGATAGCGGGGCGTGATCTCCGGCGGAATCGGCAGATAAAATCCCGCGCCGTTGCAGGTTTCCGGTAAACCCCCGCGATCGCTCACCAGCGGCGGAATGCCGTTCAGCAGCGCCTCAGCCGCCACGCGCCCGGCCGGCTCCTGCCCCAGCGACGGCGCCAGCAGCGCCCGCGTCGCCAGATAAATTTCCTTGGGCTGCTCCAGCGGCGGCGACATCATCAGGTTCTCATGACGCCGCAAATCGTATCCGGCCAGCATTCCCGCCTGCACCAGTTTTCCGGCCGAGCCTCGCGATTCGATCACCAGCAGCGGGATCGACGGGCAGCGCACGCCGATCTCCTCGGCCAGCCGCGCCATGATCATCAATCCCTTTTCGGGCGATGGATTGATCATGGTGAAAAAAATCGGATCGTGCTCGCCCGCGATCACGTCGTCCAGATCCATGGGCAGCGGCAGCGGCGTGCTCTCGATTTCAATGGCGGTGCGGTACAGGTCGGTCAGGTATTGGCTGGGCGTCAGCACTCCGTCGGCGGCCGACAACAGCGCGCGCCCGGCATTATTCAGATAGCCTTCATTGCGCAGCGAGAAAACGAATCGCGCGCCTTGCCGGCGGGCGCGCTCGTAGCGCCGCAGATCGCCCGGCAGGCCGCCGAAGGCGAGCAGCAGATCCGGACCAAACGAGTGCAGCTCGCGATCGAAGATCTCGTCGAACTGGGTCCCGATCACCTTCTGCCAGGCGTGCATATTGCGACGCCCGACGTCGAGAAGAAGATAATGCACGCCGCGGTCGGTGAACTCCAGAACCGGCCGCTCCGATCCCTTTTGCCGCCCGGGATGAATTTCCGGCTCGATGTTCAGGCCGCGCAGGAATTCGACCGCGTCGGCGTGCCCGGCCCGCTCCGACGCCGTGGTCGCAACCGCGCGCACTTCCGCCCCGGCCGACGCCAGCATTTCACACATGGTGCGCGTTGAGCGCGCCGCTCCGCTGGCCGGGTCCTGCGGCAGTTGCGGCAGGACCAGCAGCAGGCGCGTTCCGCGAAGGCTCACCGATCGATTTTAGCGTTTATACTTTCTTTTTGCGGCGGCGCAGCAGCAGCGCCACCCCACCCAGCGAAGTCAGCAGAATCGTGGACGGTTCCGGCGCCGGGGAATTCAGATCGAGCGTGCTTCCCGAAGGAATCGTCACCACATAGGGATTCACGGCGTTTGTATTCAGCGACATCTTCCAGCCCGTGACGCCGCCGCTCGGAACATTGATTTCTGAGGCGCCTTTCACTTCGCCGCCGCTGCTCAAATATCCGCTCTGCGTGTACGATCCGCTCCCGTTGTTCGCGAAGATTTCGAAGCTGATCGTCCAATTCACTGTGCTCATGGCGTTAACCTGGAAATCCCACGAAACCGGAACGACTCCGGCCACTATCGAGCCCGATCCGCCCCCTGACGCTAAAAAGTCGATAAAGCCAGCACTGCTGTTAACGACGTTGACGCTGCCTTTGCCGGTCATCTGAATCCAATTCAGATTCGGATTTCCGCCCGTCGCCGAATACTGACTGGTGGAGCAGCTCCCAGACGCAAAGGCCAGATCGACGGTGCAGGTACCCACGTCGAAAGTCGCACTCGCGCGCGCCGAGGGGACTAAAGCCAGAGCCGCCAGCGGAACCACGCTCAGGGCTAATTTCGAAGCTTTTTTCGCCAGGAACTGCCTTGCGCGACTTACGGAATCCAAAAAACTTAACCTCCAACAATCGTAGATTGTACTCTGGCCGGGCGAAGCTTTACAATACCCTACATTTATGTGCGGATACAGATCGATGCCTCGGCGCATTGCCAGCTCGCCTGCCCGAGTTGCCCCACGGCCTCGGGATTGACGCATAAGTTTATGAAGGCCGGGCATTTGCAACCGGCCGCCTTCCAGGCGCTGCTGAACCGGAATCCGCGGATCACCGAAATCGAGCTGATGGGCTGTTGCCGCAATTTTTGGGGCGATTTCGGAGGGAACGCATTCGCGGACGGGCTGGACGCCGTGCTTCAGTCCGAAAAAATTTTGAAAGCGCGCCAGGCGCTGATGGGGCGCGCGCCGATGGATCCTGAAATTCCCTGCGCCACCTGCGATCTGTTTCTGACGATGCAGCGCGGCGGGAAATGGATCACGGCGAAAGAGATTCCACCTCTGGAAAGCTGGGCGCTGGCGGGCATCGTCCCGCGCGCCGGCGATACGGAGGCGACGCACGCCGATATTTTGGTCGCGCCCGGCCATGAAGTGAATCGATTGCTGCTGGCGCGCCCGCCGAGCGCGCAACGGGTCGCTCTGGGACAGGACATCGGAATCGTTGTCCGCCTGCGCCCCGGCGATTATACGATTTATGCGTTCCCTAAGAAGCTGGACCCCTCGTATCGAATCAAGTATCCGGAGATTCCGGCGGTGACCATGCCGATTGTGGTGCAGGCGAAGCCGGCGGCGCAGCAGTTCGAGATCGCGCTCGCCTGCTGAAACACAGCGCGCGATGCGGTAACCTGGAATTTCAGACCATGTCGAAAATCTCCGATGTCGTCGAAGGCACGGCCGCGATCGTGAAAGGAATGGGCATCACCTTCAAGGAGATGCTCCATCCGACTATCACCGAGGACTATCCCGACGCTCCGCCGAAATTCCAGGAACGCTACCGCGGCGTGCATCAGTTGCAGCGCGACGAAAACGGCCTGGAGAAGTGCGTCGCCTGTTTCCTGTGCGCCGCCGCCTGCCCGGCCGATTGCATCTACATCGAAGCGGCGGAAAATACCGGCGAGCTGCGCATCAGCGGCGGCGAGCGCTACGCCAAGGTCTACAACATCGATTACAATCGCTGCATCTTCTGCGGATTTTGTGTCGAAGCCTGCCCCACCGACGCCATCACGCACGGCCACGGCTTCGAAATCGCCAGCTACAACACCTCGACGCTGATCTATCGCAAGGAACAGATGCTGGTGCCGATCCCGCACGGCGCGCATTTCCCGTTAAAGGCCGACACGACGGCCGAAGACACCAACACTCACTGATCCTCCGCCTGGCGCCGCGCGATCGCGCGAACCGCTTCGGCCGCCTCGGCAACCGTGGGATTTTCCAACACGGCCACGCGTTCTCCGCGCGGGGCCCAGATCTTCGGATCGGTGGAAAGAAAAATCGCCACCACGGGACAACCCACCGCGGCGGCGAGATGGCTGATGCCCGAATCATTACCGACGTAAACGCGAGCGGTCGCGATCCAGCAGCCCAGCTCATAGAGATTCTCGATGCGGACGGCGGCGTCGAGGACGTCTTCCGGTCCGGCGCACCACCTCACCGGAATCCCGATGCGCGCGGCAAGCTGGCGAAAATTTTCAAGCGGCCAGTTCTTGCGCGCGCTGCCGGAAAACGGATGGAAGACCGCGAAATTTTCCAGCGGCGCGCGCGGCACTTCGATGCGCGGCGCCGAGTGCGTCTGCACCGGAAACGCCGGGAAAAACGTAAAAGGCAGGTGGCGCACCGCTTCGCGAAAATTTTCGTTCTTCGTTCCGTACCAGGAGTAAATGGAATCGAACTGTTCAAGCGCGGGGACGCGCGCGGCCTCGATTACGCCGATCCGGTCGATGCCGGTATCGGCGATGGCCCGCGCGCGATCGGCGAAACGAATGAGCGGCACGGCCGGGCGCGGCACCCAAACTTCGGTGTAATCGGCGCGAGCGAGCTCCAGATCGGGCAGCGAAAGAATGACGTCGCCGATCGCGCCGGGGCGAATCAGCAGCCTTTTAATAGCGATAGTGATCCGGTTTGTAGGGACCCTCGACCGGCACGCCCAGATACTCGGCCTGTTTTTCGCTGAGCCTGGTGAGCTTCGCCCCGATGCGCTCCAGGTGCAGCCGCGCGACCTCTTCATCGAGTTTTTTGGGCAGCGTGTAAACTCCGGGCTTGTAGGCGTCGCGATTCTTCCACAGGTCCATCTGGGCCAGCACCTGATTGGAAAAGCTGTTGCTCATGACGAAGCTCGGATGACCGGTGGCGCAGCCCAGGTTGACCAGCCTGCCCTCGGCGAGCACGTAGATGCTGTGCCCGTCCGGGAAGGTGTACATATCGACCTGCGGCTTGATATTGGTCTTTCTCACGCCCGGTTCGGAATTGAGCCGGTCCATCTGAATCTCGTTATCGAAGTGGCCGATGTTGCAGACGATCGCCTGGTTCTTCATGCGCTTCATGTGCTCCAGCGTGATGATGTCGCAGTTGCCGGTGCAGGTGACATAAAGATCGGCGGCGCCGAGCGTATCCTCGACGGTTGAGACCTGATAGCCCTCCATCGCCGCTTGCAGCGCGTTGATGGGATCGATTTCGGTGACGATAACGCGCGCGCCGAAGCCGCGCAGCGATTGCGCCGATCCCTTGCCGACGTCGCCGTATCCGCAAACGACGGCGACCTTGCCCGCCATCATCACATCGGTAGCGCGCTTTATGCCGTCGCTCAACGATTCGCGGCAGCCGTACAGATTATCGAATTTGGACTTGGTCACGGAATCGTTGACGTTGATTGCGGGAACGAGCAGCTTGCCCTGCTGATGCATCTTATAGAGGCGATGCACGCCGGTGGTGGTTTCTTCGGAAACGCCCCGCCATTCCCGGGCGATCTCATGCCAGCGCCGCGGATTCTCGCGATGGACGTCCTTCAACAGATCCTTGATGACCTTCTCTTCCTGGCTCTGCGCGGGCGAGTTCACCCAATCCGAGCCGTTCTCGAGCTCGTATCCCTTATGGATCAAAAGCGTCGCGTCTCCGCCGTCATCGACGATCAACTGCGGCCCTTTTCCGTTGGCGTGGCTGAGGGCCTGGTAGGTGCACCACCAGTATTGCTCGAGGGTTTCGCCCTTCCAGGCGAAGACCGGGACGCCTGCCGCCGCGATGGCCGCGGCCGCGTGATCCTGAGTGGAAAAAATATTGCAGCTCGCCCAGCGAACCTCGGCGCCGAGATCGACCAGCGTCTCGATGAGTACGGCGGTTTGAATGGTCATATGCAGCGATCCGCTGATGCGCACGCCGCGCAGCGGTTTTTCCTGCGCGTATTTGCGGCGGATCGCCATCAGGCCGGGCATTTCATACTCGGCCACCCGAATTTCCTTACGGCCCCAATCGGCCAGCGTCATGTCGGCCACTTTGAAGTCGGCCGCAACGGTCGTGCTCATTCATCCTCCTCTGGACAAGTCGCGATAAAGACATGATACCGCGGGGTGCAGCCGCGACGGCGCCGGATTCGAAATGCAGCAAACAGCCGGTTTACGAGAAGCCGCGGTTGCTCCGGAAAGCGCCGGAGGCACGGGGCAGGTGAGCTACGCTAAAAATATGCCGGACCTTCGCCGGATCGCGGACCGGGTCGGCCGCGCAATGCCGTTCGGCTTGCGCCAGCAGGTTACGCGCGCCGGTTTGGCGTTCGCGGTCAGTCTCGTGGTGATCGCGCTGGCGGCGTTTCTTTCCGCGAACAATCTGCTGTTCCTGATCCTGGCCGCGATGCTTTCCACGCTGCTCGTTTCCGGATTCATCAGCCGTCTGAGCATCGCGGGACTGGAGCTGGATCTCGTATTGCCCGAGCACATCTGCGCGCGGCGAAAAATCCGCGCCGGAATCCGGCTGCGAAATTTGAAGCGCTGGATTCCGTCATTCAGCATTCATCTTGCCGGCGCGCCGGAAAGCGGAGTGGAGGCGGTGCTGTATTTTCCGGTGGCGCCCGGCGGCGCGGTGCTGGAAGAACCGGTGGATTTGTATTTCGCCAGGCGCGGCGCGCAGCGGGAGCGCAGTTTTCAATTTTCCACGCGTTTTCCCTTCGGCTTTTCCGAGCGCCGCGAAATGGTCACGGCCAGCCACGACGTGATCGTTTATCCGTGCCTGGATCCGCAGCCCGGATTCGAGGCGCTACTGGCGAGCGTGCGCGGCGAAATCGAGGCGCAGCAGCGCGGGCGCGGCCACGATTTTTACCGCATCCGCCCGTATGAGCCTTTTGAAAGCGCGCGCCACGTCGATTGGAGGGCGACGGCGCACACCGGAGACCTGCAAGTCCGCGAATTCGCCCGCGAACAGGATCACCGCGTTTTGATTTATTTCGATCTGGACGTTCCCGCCGATTGCGAGGCGTGGTTCGAATCGGCGGTGGATTGCGCGGCTTTTCTGGCGTTTCATCTGGCCGAGCAGGGAGCGGCGGTGCGGCTGGTCTCGCAGGATTTCGATTTGAGCTTGCCGGAGGAAGGCGATATTTATACTATTCTTAAGTACCTTGCCCTGGTAAGTCCGAAGAGAGGAAAAGATCCGGTAGCTCCCGATGATTCTGACAGTTTTCACATCGTATTCAGCGCGAAGCCGGAGCGGATGTCCGCGCTCGGCTGGGGCAGAGGCGAAAGCCGCGGCGCGCGGTTGTTATCCCCAAAAGACGAATTGGCGCGGGATTAGCACGGGCGGCGGCCTGATTCTTTTTTGGGCGGCGCTGCCGGTTTACGCGCAGGTCAACGCGTCGATTTCGGGACATGTCGAGGATGCGAGCGGCGCGGCGATTCGCGGGGCTAAAATCACCGTGACCAGCGTCGAAACGGGCGCCATCCGCAGCGCCAGCACGGACGATTCGGGAAATTATCGGGTGCTCCAGCTCCCGGTCGGCGAGCAGCAGGTCAAGGCCGAAGAGAAAGGCTTCAAACCGGAGATTCGCGGCGGCATTCATCTTCAGGTCGGCCAGGAAGCGGTGGTGAATTTCAAGCTTGAGGTCGGCGAGTTTGTTCAGGCGGTGACGGTGAGCGAGGATGCGCCGGTGGTGAACACGACCACGGCGCAGGATTCCGGCGTTGTGGGCGAGCGCGAAGTGAAGGACCTGCCGCTCAACGGCCGCAGTTTCGACAACCTGATCACGCTGAATCCGGCCACCATCAACTACAGCGCGATGAAAAGCCCGAACACCAGCACCAGCGACGGCAATACGTTTTCGGTCGCCGGACGCCGCACGTCGGAGAATTTGTTTCTGCTGAACGGGATCGAATACACCGGCAGCAGCCAGTTGGCGATCACGCCGGGGGGAGTGAGCGGGGAGCTGCTGGGCATCGACGCGGTCCGCGAGTTCAACGTGCTCACCGACACCTATGGCGCCGAATACGGCAAGCGCGCCGGGGCGCAGGTCAGCGTCGTGACACAATCGGGAGGGAACGCGGTGCACGGCTCGCTGTTTGAATTTCTGCGCAACAGCGATCTGGACGCGCGTAATTTTTTCGATCAGAGCTTTGTGCCGCCGTTCCGCAGAAATCAGTTCGGCGGCGCGCTGGGCGGTCCCTTGAAGAAAGACAAGCTGTTCCTGTTCGGCAACTATGAAGGTTTCCGGCAGGCTCTTGCGCTGACCAGCGTCAGCGTGGTTCCGGATCCGCTGCTGCGGCAAGGCGAGCTGCCGGATTCCTGTTCCGGCAAATACAGCACCTACTCCAATCTGAACCCGGCAATGCTGAAATACATGGCGTTGTGGCCGCAGCCGAACGGTCCGGAGTTGATGGCCGCGACGGCCGGAACCTGCCCGTCCGGTTCGCCGCAGAGAGTGCCCACCGGGGTCGCGGAATCCTTCAACAACCCGCGCGAAAATATCCAGGAAGATTTCGGCACGGCGCGCGGCGACTACATTATTGGCGAGGCCGATACGCTTTCAACCGCGTACACGATTGATACCGGCCACAGTCTGATCCCGCAGGCGGACCCGCTGTTCGGCTCCGCCGAAGCGCTTTCGGCGCAAGTGGCGAGCCTTCAGGAAACGCACGTGCTCTCGCCGTGGATGCTCAATGTCTTCATCGCGGGATTTTCACGGGCGGAATTCAATCTGAATTCGGCGCTGCTGGCGTCGTTTCCGGCGGCGGATGCTTTTGTCAGCGGCGGCGGTCCGGGGGGAATCGTAATCGGCGGCGGGGTGACGACCACCACCGGCAACTCGAACGTAACCTCCGCCGGTCCCAATAACGCGGCGGGAAGCTGGAACCGCCGCAATCTTTACACGGTGAGCGATAGCGTCCAGATGACGCGCGGGATTCATCAATTCAGCTTCGGCGCGTGGTTCCAGCGCATGCAGGATAATGAAGACAGCGCGTCGCGGCAGCTCGGGCAAGCGAGCTTTTCGAGCCTTACGACGTTTCTTCAGGGGACCGTCAGCAGTTTTCAAATCGTGCCCGATCCCAATGAATTGGGGTGGCGGAGCCTGTTCGGCGCCTGGTATGCGCAGGATGTGATTCGCGTACTGCCAAACCTGACGATCCAGATCGGCGTGCGCGATGAGTTCACCACCGGCTGGAACGAGGTATCGGGGCGGGCGGCGAATTACCTGACGCAGGATTTCGTATTGCAGCCAGTCCCGTTTGTTGGAAAATCGGCGTTCACGGTGAATCACGCGACGCGGCTGTTTGCGCCGCGCGTTTCGCTCGCCTGGGACCCGCTGGGCCGCGGCACGACCGCCATCCGCGCTGCGTTCGGAACCTACTATTCGCTGATCGACGATTTGAGCTTCCTGCTGAACACGGTGCCGCCGTACAACGGATCGGTGTCGTACTCGAACGTGCCGCTGCCGTCGTTGATTCCGGTCACGCCGGGAATTCCTCCGGCGCCCCAGTGCACGGCGCCGAATCCATTTGGCTGCACGATGTACGCGCCGCAAGGGGTGCAGCCGGACGCGAAAACTCCCGCGGTGCAGGAATGGAATCTGACGATCGAGCAACAGCTTGATCGAAACACGTCGCTGCGCGTGGCCTATCTCGGCTCGTTCGGTTATCACGGATTGTTGAGCGTTGATCCGAACACGATTGCGGCGCAGATATGCCAGAACGCGAGCGGATGCTCGGCCGGAGGAATTGCGACCGCGGCCAGCCTGGCGTCGACGCCGCACGTGGCGCCGCAGGGCGCGCAGTACATTCCGGGTCCGGGCGCGTCGCGGCCCGATCCTTTTTTGGGCGCGGGTTTTTTCTGGTACACGGAAGGCAACACCAGCTACAACGCTCTCGAAACGGATGTCGTGCATCGGCTGGCGCGGGGGCTGCAATTCCGCGCCAACTACACCTGGTCCAAGGATCTCGATTTCAACTCGGCACTAACCGGCGCGCAGGCCAACAATCAGCCGCAGATGGTCCTCGATCGCAACGATCTGAAGCGCGATTGGGGGCCTTCGGCGCTGAACATCACCAGCCAGGCGAGCATTTCCGGCAGCTACGATCTTCCGTTTGCCCGCAAATCGCGGCTGGGCGGATGGCAGGTAAACGCGATCGTGACGATGCTCAGTGGTTTTCCGATGACGCCGCAGGTGGGCTCGAACCGGTCCGGCGACGGCGATACGCGGAATCCGGACCGGCCGAATTTGAATCCGTCTTTTTCGGGCCCGATCATCAAGGGCAAACCGAACCAGTGGTTTGATCCGAACGCGTTCCTGCTGCCAGCTCCGGGGACGTATGG